>NZ_JBSGSG010000001.1:0-397712 GCF_053606765.1 Streptomyces sp. NPDC055189 | reverse complement strand
TTCTTCAGCTCACCGCCCCGGCCCGGGCGCTCTGCAGAGGGGGCCGAGTGATGACGCAGCCGGTACGCATCCCCGCCGACGTCGAGCGCGAGGACACGGTGCTGGCCGGCCTCAACGCCCGCCAGCTGCTGATCCTGGCCCTCACCGGCATCCTGCTCTACGCCGCCTGGACGGCACTGCGGGGCGTGGTGCCCGGATGGGTTTTTGTGCCCCTGGCGTTGGCGCCGGCCGGCTGCGCCGTGCTGCTGGCGCTGGGCAGCCGGGACGGGATCTCCCTGGACCGCCTGGCGCTGGCCGCCGTGCGCCAGCGCCTGGCACCGCGCCGCTACGTCCAGGCGCCCGAGGGCATCAGCCCGCCGCCCGCCTGGCTCGCCGAGCGCGCCCGGGGCGAAGACGGCAACGCGCCCGACGCGGCGCCCTGCTCGACCGCATGGCCCTTGCCGGCCCGGCACGTCACACAGCTGGGCCTGGTGGACCTCGGCACGCAGGGGGTGGCCGCCGTGGCTCTGTGCGGCACCGTCAACTTCGCGCTGCGCACCCCGGCCGAGCAGGAAGCACTGGTGGCCGCCCTCGGCCGCTACCTGCACGCGCTGACGGCTCCGGTGCAGATCCTCATCCGCGCCGAACGCCTCGATCTGTCGGCGCAGGTCGGCGAACTGCACCAGTACGCGGCCGCCTTGCCCCACCCCGCACTGGCGGCGGCGGCCCGCGAACACGCCGACTACGTCCAGCAGCTGGGGCGCGAGGCGAACCTGCTGCGCCGCCAGGTGCTGCTGATCCTGCGCGAGCCCTGGGGCCAGGGCCGCACCGCCGCCGCGGACCTCGAAGGGATCTCCCCCTTCTCCGGGCGCGCCCGGGCCAAGGACAGCGCCCCCGCACCGGCCGGGGATCTCGCGGTGCGGCGGGCGGCCGGGGCGCGCCTGATGCGGCGCCTGGACGAGGCCGCCGAACTGCTCACCCCGCTGGGCCTGTCGGTGGTGGCGCTCGATGGCGCGCAGGCCACCGCCGTCCTGGGCGCGGCCTGCAATCCCGACAGCCTCATGGCCCCCTCCGCCGCGCTCGCCGCACCCGACGCAGTCATCACCGCCGGCGGGTTGCCGGGCCCGGAGGAGGCCGCACCGCCCCGGGAGGAAGCATGGTGAAGCCCCGTCACGGCCGGCCGGACGGCGCGCGCACCCTGCGCCGGCGCCTGGCCCGCGGCCCGCGCACGGCCGCCCGCCCCACCGACCCGGAGCCGGGCGCGGCGTTTGTGCCCGATGCCCTGGTCGTGGCGCCGCGGCATCTGGAGGTGGGGGCCGAGCAGGTGGCCTCCTTCGCGGTGACCGGCTACCCCCGCGAGGTGCATCCGGGCTGGCTGCAGCCCCTGCTGACCTATCCCGGCCGGGTGGATGTCGCCTTGCACATCGAGCCGATCGACCCGGTCACCGCCGCCAGCCGGCTCAAACGGCAGCTGGCCCGTCTGGAATCGGGCCGCCGCTACAGCCAGGACAAGGGGCGCCTGCTGGACCCGCACGTCGAGGCGGCGACCGAGGACGCCTACGATCTCTCCGCCCGGGTGGCCCGCGGGGAGGGCAAGCTCTACCGGCTGGGCCTGTATCTGACCGTGCACGCCGCCGGGCGCGAGGAACTGGCCATCGAGGTCGCCGCGGTGCGCTCGCTGGCCGCCAGCCTGCTCCTGGACGCCAAGCCCACCACCTACCGCAGCCTGCAGGGCTGGGTCACCTGCCTGCCGCTGGGCCTGGACCCGGTGCGCATGCGCCGCACCGTGGACACCGGGGCGCTGGCCGCCGCCTTCCCCTTCACCAGCCCCGATCTGCCCTCCGCCGACCCGGCCTCGCTGTCCGCGCCCGGCGGGGTGCTCTACGGATACAACATCGCCAGCCAGGGCCTGGTGCACTGGGACCGCTTCGCGCTGGACAACCACAACTCCGTCGTCCTGGGCCGCTCGGGTGCCGGCAAGTCCTATCTGGTCAAGCTGGAGTTGCTGCGCTCGCTGTACCGCGGGATCGAGGTGCATGTCATCGACCCCGAGGACGAATACGCGCGCCTGGCCGCCGCGGTCGGCGGCACCTGTGTGCCGCTGGGCACCGAGCGGGTGCGCCTGAACCCCTTCGACCTGCCGCTGCACACCCGGCCCGACGGGCGGCGCAGCGCCCCCAAAGACGCCCTGGTGCGCCGTTCGCTGTTCCTGCACACCGTCATCGGCGTGCTGCTGGGCTCCCCCCTGGCCCCCGGCCAGCGGGCCGCCCTGGACCGGGCTGTGGTGGCCACCTACCAGCAGGCGGGCATCACCGCCGATCCGCGCAGCTGGACGCGCCCGCCGCCGCTGCTGCCCGACCTGGCCGACGTACTGCACCACAGCACGGATGCCGCCGCCGTCGAGCTGGCGGCCCGCCTGCACCCCTATACGGCCGGCGCCTTCTCCGGCCTGTTCAGCGCACCGACCACGCGCCGCACCGAGGGGCATCTGGTCGTCTTCTCGCTGCGCGACCTGCCCGATGAACTCAAGGCGATCGGCACCCTGCTGACCCTGGACGCGATCTGGCGCCACGTCAGCGATCCCGCGCTGCGCGCGCCGCGGCTGGTCGTGGTCGACGAGGCATGGCTGTTGATGCGCGAGCCGGCCGGCGCCGACTTCCTCTTCCGGATGGCCAAGGCCAGCCGCAAGCACTGGGCCGGGCTGACAGTGGCCACCCAGGACATTGCCGACGTGCTCGGCACGGACCTGGGCCAGGCGGTGGTGGCCAACGCCGCCACCCAGATCCTGCTGCGCCAGGCCCCCCAGGCCATCGACGAGATCACCCGCAGTTTCCACCTGTCCGACGGCGAACGCCAGTTCCTGCTGACCGCCGAGCGCGGACAGGGACTGCTGGCCGCCGGCAGCCAGCGGGTGGCCTTCCACAGCGTGGCCTCGCCCACCGAGCACCACCTGGTCACCAGCGACCCCGCCGAACTCGCCGCCTACGCCGCCCAGCAGCCCACGCCCCCAGCGGGCCCGGACGCCGACGCCCCGGGGAACCTGGATGCCCCAGAGGGCCCGGGGCCCGGCCTCGAAGTCGATGCCTACGGCCACATCTTCCTGGATCCCGTCTGACCCTTCCCCCTGCGAAAGGCGGCCCGGTGATGGTTCGCCCCCTGCGCCCGGCGCCCGGCCCGGGCCCCCAACTCGCCGCGCACCCCTCCCCGCTGGAGCACTTCGTGCAAGACCCCTACGGAGCGGCGCAGTCGGCCCTGGACCAGCTGGCGGGGCTGCTGCGCCCGTGGGCACTGCCGGCGCTGGGCGCCCTGCTCCTGGCCACCGGCCTGCTGAGGGTCCTGCGCCGCGGCTGGCGCCGCCGGTGCCACCGGATGCTGATGCACGAGGCGCGGCTCGTGCGGGTGCTGCCCCCGCCCCGGGTCGATGCCGCGGGCGCCGCCGCACTGTGGGCCAACCTGGTCGGCCTGCTGCGGCCGGCCTGGCGCCGGGTGCTGTCCGGGCAGCCGCATCTGGCCTTCGAGTACGTCCTCGACCGCGACAGCGTGCACATCCAGCTATGGGTGCCGGGCAGCATCCCGCCGGGCCTGGTCGAGCGGGCCGTCGAAGCGGCCTGGCCCGGCGCCCGCACCCACAGCCGCCCCTGCCCGCCCCGCCCCGCCGCACCACTGCAGGCAGCCACCGGGGAGTTGCGCCTGGCCCGCAGCGAGGCCCTGCCGCTGCGCACCGACTTCCCCGTCGACCCCCTGCGCGCGCTGCTGGGCGCCCCGGCCGCGCTGGCCCCCGGCGAACGGGCGGTGGTGCAGATCCTGGCCCGGCCGGTGACCGGACACCGGGTCGCCAAAGCCCGGCGCCACGCCCGGCGCACGCCCGCCGCCGCGACCACGCCGGTGCTGGGGCGGCTGCTGGACGGGCTCACCCCCGGCCCGGCCCACCGGACCCGCACGCCGGCACCCGCCGGCCGGCAAGCCGTCCTGGAGACCTCGGCCGCGGATAGGGCCACCGTCGCCAAACAGCGCGGCCCGCAGTACGAGACCCGCATCCGCTACGCCGTGACCACCCCGGCCACCGCCAAGGCGGGCCCGGGCGAGCGCAGCCGGATGCGCGCGGCCCTGCGCGGGCGCGCCCACGCGATCGCCGGCGCCTTCGCCCCCTACACCGAGCACAACTTCTACCGCCGCACCCGTCCGCGCCGCCTGCTGGACCAGCTGGTCCAACGGCGCCTGGACCGGGGCGATCTGTTGTCGGTGGCGGAACTGGCGGCCGTGGCCCACCTGCCCTGGGATCACGCCGTGCCCGGCCTGCAGCGCGCCGGGGCCCGCGCCGTACCCCCGCCGCCCGGCATCGAGGCCCCCGGCCCCGCGGCCAAACCCCTGGGACTGACCGACACCGGGCGCCCGCGGCCCATCGGCCTGCGCATCGCCGACGCCCGCCACCACACCCACATCCTGGGCGCCACCGGATCGGGCAAGTCCGAACTGCTGGGCCACATGATCCTCGCCGACGCCGCGGCCGGCCGCGGACAAGTAGTGATCGACCCCAAAGGAGACCTGGTCGCCGACGTCCTGGCCCGCCTGCCCGCCCACCTCGGCACGAGAATCGTCCTCTTCGACGCCGACAGCACGCTGCGCCCCCCGGTCCTCAACCCCCTGGAGGGCCCGGACCCCGCACGCACCGTCGACAACCTCGTCTCGATCTTCTCCCGGGTCTACGCCTCCTCCTGGGGCCCGCGCACCGATGACATCCTGCGCGCGGGCCTGCTCACCCTGCGGGCGCTGCCGAGCACCCCGACCCTGGCCGACCTGCCCCGGCTGCTGTCGGTGCCCGCCGTCCGCCGCCGCGCGGCAGGACAGATCCACGACGAGGTGCTGCGCGGCTTCTGGTCCTGGTACGAGGACTTGACCGCCCCCGGCCGCGCCCAGGTCACCGCCCCGCTGATGAACAAACTGCGCGGCTTCCTGCTGCGCCCCTTCGTCCGCCAGGCGCTGGCCGGGGGCCCCTCCACCGTCGACATGGAACACGTACTGGACCACGGCGGGATCTGCCTGGTGCGCATCGCCCGCGACACCCTGGGCGCCGAAACCGCCCACCTGGTCGGCTCGGTCATCGTCGCCCGCACCTGGCAGGCCGCCACCGGCCGGGCCCGCCTGCGCCCCAGCCGGCGCCCCGACGCCTCCCTGTATGTCGATGAGGCGCACCACTTCCTCAACCTGCCCTACCCCCTGCAGGACATGCTCGCCGAGGCGAGGGGCTATCGCCTGTCGATGACGCTGGCCCACCAGTACCTGCGCCAGCTGCCCCCGGATCTCGCCGAAGGCATCAGCACCAACGCCCGCACCAAAATCTTCTTCACCTCATCGCCCGAGGACGCCCGCCACCTCGCCCGCCACACCGAACCCCGCCTGGGCGAGCACGACCTGTCCCACCTCGACGCCTTCCACGCGGCGGTGCGCCTGGTCCTGCACGGCGCCGAAGTCCCCGCCTTCACCGCCCGCACCCAGCCGCTGCCGCCGCCCACCCCCGGCCTGGCCCGGCGCAACCGCGCCGCCGCCCACCACCACGCCCGCCCCGCACCCGCACCCCTCGCCCCGCACCTGCCGGGCCCCCGGCCCGCCGACCCGCGCCGCACCGCCCCACCCGCACCCACCCCACCTCCGGGAGGCGAACCACCGTGATCACCAGCCCCGGGCCGCAGCGCTCCCTGCGCGGCCACCGCCCCCAGCGCCCGGGCGGCCGCACCGCCGCCACCGGCGAACACCTGGCCCGCCTCGCACCCCGCCTCACCCCCCGCGACCGCTGGCTGGCGCGCCTGCTCCACGAACACCGGGTGCTGACCACCCACCAGATCACCGAACTGGCCTGGCCCTCCGCACGGGCCGCCAACCAGCGCCTGCTCCAGCTCTACAAGTGGCGTGTCCTGGACCGCTTCCAGCCCTTCCTCACCTACGGCTCCGCCCCCATGCACTACGTCCTGGACATCGCCGGAGCCGCCGTACTGGCCCGCGAAGACGGCGTAGAGATCAGCGACCTGCGCTACCGGCACGACCACAGCATCGGAGTGGCCCACTCCCTGCAGCTGGACCACCTCCTGGGCACCAACGGCTTCTTCACCGCACTGACCGCCAGCGCACGCAGCCGGCCCGGCACCGGCCGGCTGACCGCATGGTGGTCCGAGGCCCGCTGCCGCCGGCACTTCGGCGACATCGTGCGCCCCGACGCCTACGGCCGCTGGCAGGAAGAATCCCGGGAGCTCGAATGGTTTTTGGAATACGACAGCGGCAGCGAACGCCCGGCCGCCCGCGTCAGCGGCAAACTGCCCCGCTACGCCCGCCTCGCCCACCAAACCGGCATCACCACCCCCGTCCTGATCTGGACACCCAGCGCCCAGCGCGAAGCCCGCCTGCGCCCGGCCCTGGCCGCCGCGCTGATGGCCCTGGCCGACCCGGCCTGCGTGCCGCTGGCCACCGCCAGCGCCGAGCCGCTCCCGGACACCGCACCCGGCCCCGCCGGCGCACGCTGGCTGCCCCTGACCCCACCGGACCGCCCCACGCGCCGCCTGCGCCTGAGCGAACTGCCCGCCGCCTGGCCCCACCTGGCGCCGCTGTCCGCTCCCCCGGACCAGCAGGCCGCCAGCGCCCCCGCCTGCCAGATCCTGCCGCCGGCCGGCCCCGGGACCTGGAGTCCGGGGATCGACGGCCAGAAAGGGTGACCCCCCATGGGCAAGATCTTCGCCGCGGTGGGCGCGGTCCTCCTCCTGCTCATCATGGCCATCGCCGCCGGCGCCAGCAGCCTGCTCGCCCCCCTCACCCCGGGCGCCACCCACCCCAGCGCCCGCGCCCTGGCCGACATCCCCGCCGGCTACCTCACCCTCTACCGCACGTCCGCCGCCACCTGCCCCGGCCTGGACTGGTCCACCCTGGCCGCCATCGGAAAGATCGAAACCGATCACGGCCGTTCCCCGCTGCCGGGCGTGCGCAGCGGATCCAACTACGCCGGCGCGCAGGGCCCGATGCAGTTCCTGCGCCCGACGTTCGACAGCGTCATCGCCCAGCGCCCCCCGCCCCCCGGCGGTGCCACCCCGCCCTCCCCCTACAACCCCCACGACGCGATCCACACCGCCGCCGCCTACCTGTGCCAGTCCGGAGCACGCCACAACGCCGACCTCCGCAAAGCGATCTTCGCGTACAACCATGCAAACTGGTACGTCTCCCAAGTCCTGGCCCAGGCCCGCAAATACCGCAGCAGCCACCCCGTCGACGCCCGGGCCACCGCAGCCGCCGCGCCCGCCCGCCCCGCCCTGCGGGCGCTCAGCTACGCCCGCAACCAGCTCGGCCTGCCCTACATCTGGGGCGGCGACGGTCCCGCCGCCGGAGACCGCGGCTTCGACTGCTCCGGCCTGACCAAAGCCGCCTACACAGCTGCGGGCATCACCCTCCCGCGCACGGCCCAGCAGCAATACGCCGCCGGCCCGCGCCTGCCCTGGGGAGCGCCCCTGCGGCCCGGTGACCTGGTGTTCTACGGCCGCCCGGACGGCGGCATCCACCACGTCGGCCTGTACATCGGCGACCGGAAAATGATCGATGCCCCGGGGCGCTCCCGGAACATCAGAATCGCCCCCTACCGCTACCCGGGCGATGACTATGCGGGCGCCACCCGGCCCGCCACGTGATACGGACGGAGGGCCCGCGTGGTCACCACGCTAACCGGCGGCGCGGGCTGCGCTCGCGGGCCGGCCCCTCACCCCCTGATGCGGTCCTGGCGCACCCCGTAGGGCGTGACAAGTGTCCGTGATCTCGACGGAGGCGGGGCGCCCGGGTGGGACAGGTACAGCAACGTGCCTCTCCGCTCGGCCCGTTCACGCCGCCCTGCTCGCGTCGGGATCGGGTGCCGCAGCGCTGCGTCGGGTTCCCCGAGCGTGGCGAGCAGCTCCGCTGCCGTGCTCCCTGCGCAGCTCCCGCCACGCCCCCGCCCGCATCGCCGAGCGCAGACGCGAACCCAAAGTCGCAAACGGCTAAGGGGCGGTGGCCCCGGCGTGCTCGGCCACCGCCCTCTGCGTGCTGCCGTCCTGCGGCTCAGACCGCGGCGCCCGCCAGTACGTCGTCCAGCGTCCGCAGCGTGCCGAGATCGAGATCGTCGACACCGCCGGTGACGGCCCGCAGCATGTTGCGCTCCGCGCGGACGGCTCCGCGCACCGTCTGTTCGTGGTGCGTGAAGGTGTTGACGGCCTGCAGCACCCCGTAGGCCGTGTGCTGCCAGGGCGCGACCCGCATGTCGTTGCGCCACAGCCGCTCCAGGCTGTCGCGCTTGTGCTCGGCCATCGTGCGCGAGCGGCCCGGCTCCTGCGGCAGCGGGGCGTGCGCGTCGAGGAAGTCGGCCCACTGCCGCTCGCTCACGCTCGTCTCGCACAGCCGCTTGACCTCGGCCGCGAAATCGTCCGCGATCTCGTAGACGATGTTCAGCGCCTGGCGGGCCTCACCGAGCCGCAGTTGCGAGTAGCGCGAGTGGCGGATCTTGAGCTGCTGGCCGGCTTCGGCCAGTCCCGCGCACATCGAGTTATCGCACACCACGTTGGTCACGGCCCGCTTAAAGGTCGTCGCCAGCGAGCCGTCAAAGCTCGTCGCACCGAACAAGTGCGGCCTAAATTCCACCCCTTCCGGGGTGACGACGTTCTCCGGCACCTCCACCGACACCCAGGCGACCGCCCCCTGCCGCAGCAGACCGGCCGATCCGATGGCCAGGTCCGCGTCCAGCAGCTGCGCGATGGTGTCGATCAGCCACTCCTCGTAGGCGTGTGCCTGATACCCGTCGCCGAAGATGCCCAGCACATGGCCGGTGTCGCTGCGGACAAAGGCCCGGCGCTCGGGGACGGGCACCAGCCCGCCGGTGACGGGACTCTCCACGTACACAGGGCTGGCCACGGCCTGCCATCCGAACAGCCGCCGTTTGACGTCGTCCACGGGGATGGCACCGGGGTAGTGATTGGTCTCGGCGCTCTGCAGGTTCGCGCGGTAGTGCCACGCGCTGCCGCGCTGGTCGGTGAACCCGATCAGTGTGTTCGCGTTCAACCATTGCAGAGATTCCTTGGACATGGCCTTTCTCCCTTCCGGGTTGACGATGCACAGGACGCAGAGGGCGGGCGGCAGCGGGCCGCCCGCCCGCTCCGCGGAGGTCCGCACCGGGCCGTGCGCCGGCGCACCCGAGTGCTGCCGGCATCGTGGTCTACCCGGTGCACAGCAGGCAGTTGCAGGCATGTGTCTCGTGCGGGCAAGGTTCTGCTGCGCCGTTGCACGGCCGGCCGTTGTCGGCCTGGCAGGGCTCGTCTCCGTGGCACATGAGGGTGTCGCCGCTGCACGCGACGGGGTCATCCCCGTTGGCGGCCGTATAGTCGCCGCCGCCCGGATCATCGGCGCAGGGCCGCAGTGCGTAGACGGCGCCGCAGGTCATGCACCGTTCGCACGACGCACCGTCGAGGTGGCCGTCACAGCCGCCGTCGCTGGAGAAGCGGTGACCGAAGCTGGACCACACATGCGTGATCGCTGAGAGTTCGGGTGTACTCATGCGGTGCGCCTCCGTTTCCGGAGCAGGAGCCCGGGCGTCCGGCCGCGAGGATCTACCGGAACACCCGGGCGCTGGGACAGGCACCCGGCGCCGCGATCATCGCGGCACGGTGCGCGCGCCGCCGCCCACAGGGCGGGGAAACAGCCGACCGGGCGGGGCGTTCAGGGCGTTTCAGCGCTCGCAGCTGTAGGCGAGATCGGGCGCACCCAGCAGGCTGGGCGGCCCGGTGAAGCCCACTTCCGGGACAGCGTCGTCAGCCAGTGCGCTCTCGCTGCACGCGCGCGCCGCGACCTCATCCGCCGGCACGGGCCAGGGCATGTCCCGGACGTCCGGCGGCTCTCCGCAGCGCGCCACGACGCACAGATCGCGGATATAGCGCGGGTGCAGCGCGGATCCGAGATTGTGATACGCCGTGATCTGGAAGGTTTCCTCGAATCCCCGGAGGCCCCGGTACGTCGCGCAGCAGGTGCGCACGGTGGCGGCCGGGTAGGTGCAGAACAGCAGGAACAGCACGTCCCGGTAGGCGTGCCAGCAGGCGTAGGGGCCGTGCCGGCCGGATGCGGCCGTGCGCGCGCCAAAGCCTCGGCTGTCGGCCACGCGCAGGCGTGCCACGGTGGCGCAGTTGCCTGCGACGTGCGCGTCCGGGGCGACGATCACATTGGTTTCGTAGCGATCGCCGGACACGTCGGCGGTCAGTGCGCGGAAGTCGTTCGGGGAAACGCCTTGGATGTTCATGGCGTCGTGCGCCTCCTTGGCAGGCAGCGGAGGGCCCCTCCCCCGCGCGCCGGCGAGGGAGGGTGTAACTGCGGTTCGGGGCAGCGGTCGGCCTGCTAGCGGCCGGGCCGGGCTGCTGCATTCCAGTCACCGGGCAGGAAGCCGCCGCGGCTGATCCACTCGTCGAGGGCCGCGACGTGTTCCAGGACGTCGATCAGTTCGCCGCTCCAGTCCTGTGCAGGATTGGCGGCAACGGAATCGAGTCCGTCAACGGCACGCCGTAAGCTCGCCAGTGCGGCATCGGGATCCATGGGAAAACCCCTTCTCTTCGCCCTCGTTTCGGATTCGGGCGCTTTCTCGGTTTCACATACATACGGGCCGCGGACGGCCCCGATTACCGATCGCCGGAGACATTTCCCATGATTTTCGGGAATAGCAAAGGGCTCCGGAGGGGATCTGCCGTATCCTCCGGAGCCCTTTGCGCGGCTGCTATGCGGCGCGGCTCATTTGTGCGCCGCGGTAGACAAGTTCATCGCGTGCCGTATCCAGCCGCCCCCTCAAGTCACGCCATTCCAGGGCGGCGGCATCCCGTGCGCGCTGCACTTTGGACGACGAATTCCGCGGCCCCCCGTACAGCGCCTGCGCCGCTTTGCCGAACACGGCCTCCCGCCCCAGATCGTCGGCCTGGCCGGCTATTCCCAACAGCAGCGCAAGGGTCCGGTAGCCGCTTCCGCTTCCCCACGCCGCCCGGAAGATGGCCGCGCTGTGCGCGGCCAGGTAGGGCGCCACGGCCAGGGTCTGCAGCGTGTCGGCGTGCCGGATGCCGCGCATGGACTGCGCACCGGGCTGCGCGTCGGCGTCGTCGGGCCGCACATCCAGCCGGTAGCCGTTGGCTGCGGCCGCGTCCCGGACGGCCCAGTACTGGAGGGTGGCCCGGGTGACGACGATGGTGCGGCCATCGCGCTTCTCGTACTGCCAGGCGGCCGGCGCACGCGTGGCGATCCAGTGTGCGGCAACAGCGCACCGCCCGGTGATCTCCCCGAGCCGTTTGGCGAACCGCAGGACGGCATCCTGCGTGACATCGTCGCTCACATCGTCCGTTCCGTACGGCGCGAATCCGGCGCCCGATACGGTGGCGCTGCCGTCCATCCGCTTGCGGGAGCGCGTGCCGTCCACGGCGCGGCAGTACGCGCGTGACTTGCGCTGGATTTCCCTGAAATCGTCCGGCGTCACCTGCGCCATGTGTTCGGCTGTGACGCTGAGAGTCGAATTGCTCACGATCGCTCTCCGATCGTCCGCGACGTGCACCTATTGCACTACGCCTCGACAATTCAATTGTCCCGCATTCTCGCTGCAATTCAATAGGCTGCGCGAAGATGATGAATTCCCGCCGAGGCGGCCAAGCGGACAGTTAACGGAATCCGATTACCTGCCCTCGGCCCGGGAAAATGGATATCCACCCAGAGAGCGATCAGACCAGGAAAGGCCGTAAATTGCACCATGAAACAAGAAATGAGGAAAGTTATAAGAAGATGGGAGGGCAGAACTGGACCGACCGCACCAACACCGCCCCCGCCCGCCGACATGTCTGTCCAAGTGCCCCTGCGGGACATGGAGTTGCGCGCCGCGCAGGAAGACGGGACGGCCCGACGACCTGCACCAAGACCCGGAGAGGGGGCTGCTGCTCTAGCAGGCAGGCGCGCAGGCAGACCGCTCGGACCGTGGAAGCGACCGGCCGGCGGAGGCTCTGTGTTGAAGGAATGCGCGGCGAGAGACGCGACCGGGGCGGGTGGCCGCGGTCGGCAGCACGCCGTCCGCCGCCGTTCCCATCTCACCGCGGTGCGGCTAAATCACCGGCTGCCCGCCGATGGCCGGGCCACATGTCGCCGTAGGCCGCGTCAAAGAACTGTGCCTGCGGTCGGCGCAGCGTGGACGCGTCGGATATGCCGTCCCTGGCCGCCTCCGCGAGGCGGGCCGCATAGCGGTAGGCGGCGCCCCGCAAGGATTCGCTTCTGGCCGCCAGGTCGATTTCCGCGTGGGCCAGCCACAGGTCATCGACGAGGCGGCCGAGGTCGGGATCGGCTGACGCGTCACCACCGCCCGAGCGGGCAAGCGCGGTTTTCTCCGCCTGCGATGCGAGAGCCAGGAATTTCAGGACGGCGTTCTTGATTTCTGCCCGGTGCGCGGCTGACTCCTGTGCTTCGAGCTGGCGCGCGCTTTGTCGGGCCACGAGGTGCTGGCCGAACAGCGATCCGCCCGCGCCGAGCGCCACACCGGCCAAGGACAACAGCGCCGGCCCCAAGGCTCCCCAAGATCCCATGAGGAGAGTCTCTCAACACAGCGTTCGTCACCGTGCGGGAAGCCCCGCCCTCAGCGAACCGCCCCTGCCACCCCGGTGGTAGGGGCGGCTTCAGGCTCTCTCCTCTTCGTACCGGAGGCTGCCGTCGCTGCCCCGGGGGTGCTCAGAGAGCGGCACG
The DNA here is from genome assembly GCF_053606765.1 of Streptomyces sp. NPDC055189. Taxonomy (NCBI): domain Bacteria; kingdom Bacillati; phylum Actinomycetota; class Actinomycetes; order Kitasatosporales; family Streptomycetaceae; genus Streptomyces; species Streptomyces sp. NPDC055189. Next base: position 384,989 of record NZ_JBSGSG010000001.1, on the reverse strand, counting down.
ACCCGGAGGGTGAGCCGGCACGGCGGGCAGAGGTAGACGACGCGGCCCGCGGTGCTCGCCACGTGTTCCAGGGCGACCGGGACCGGCGCGGATGTCGGTGCGTCGCACGCACGGCACACCCTGGTCACGGGCCTGAACTCCCCCGGCAGTCCGGGGCGCACGCCCACAGTTCGACGGTCTCGCCCGGCGTGTACGGATGGCGCACCGTGCCGAGCAGGCGGTCGCGGAACAGACGGGCCCCGCACAGCGCGCACGCCTGCTCGTGGAGCTGCTCGTAGTTCAGGCTCTTGGGGTCGGGCAGCGGCCCGGTCTGCACACTCACGGCGTCTGCCCCCGCACGGTGGTGCCCACTTCGGCGACGCTCGCCCGCAGCACCTCCTCCTCGCGGGCCGGCCGGACGTCCTCCGGCCTGGCGTCCCACTCGCGTCCGCCGCCCGGCGGCCGCAACTGCACATACGGACCCTCGTGCCCCATCACCCGGCCCAGCCGCATCCGCCGGGTATCGATGACGAGCTGTTGTTGCAGGGCGTCCTGGTGGGTCGTTCGCCCGGTGTCCCGGGGCTGGTTTTCGTCCATGGTGGCGGCTCCCTGTCGGTCGGCCACACCCCCGGTCTGGCTACGCCGCGGGTGCGGGGACGGTGTGCACGACGGAGCGTCGCCCGTCAGGACGGACGTATCTCCTGTCCTTTCGCGGACACTTGGGCCCGCCGGGCGCTACCGTGGAAAAGGCCCAAATGTCCTGGGGGATACCTTGAACAGGAACCTACGATCAGCTATGGATTCGGCCGGGCGGTCGCCGCGCCGGCTCGCAGCCCGCATCGGGGTAACCGGCAAGACCATCGAGCGCTGGCTCTCGGACGAAGAGCTGGTGCCCCATGCCAGGAACCGGCAAGACGCTGCACAGGCGTTAGGAGTTGACGAAGAGATGTTGTGGCCCAAGGCCGTGAAGGACCGCATCAAGGCAGGAGGAGACCTCGAGCTCGTCCAGTCGTATCCGTACCGCTCTGCGGCTCCGTCCACCGTGTGGAGCGACCTGATGGGCGCCGCCTCACAGGACATCTTCTTTGCCGGGTACACGAACTACTTTCTGTGGACCCAGCTCCCGGCCTTCTCCGATGCTTTGCGCCGCAAGACGGAGGCGGGGTGCCGCGTCAGGTTCCTGATCGGCGACCCTGAGGGCGAGGTGACGCGACAGCGCGAGATCCTCGAGGACGTCACTCTGACGGTATCCACACGCGTGCGCATGACCCTGGAGGCACTGTCCCGGCTCGGGCCCCTGGACGGCATGGAGGCGCGCTTCAGCGCCCCCGAGGACGCCCCCAACCACGTCGCCCTGAGCGTTTTCCGATTCGACCAGGACGCTCTGGTGACGCCGCACCTAGCGCGCCTGGTCGGGCATGACTCCCCCCTCCTGCACCTGCACCGCCGGAGCGAGGGAGGCATGTTCGACCGGTTCGCGGAGCATGCCGAGGAGCTCTGGAGCAGGGGCGTGCCGACCGGCTCGTAATCGTTCTGCTGCAGCAGTTCCCCGGCCCTCGTCCGTGAGGGCTGGCCGCAGTCGGCGATGCTGTGAACCTGGCCTCGCACGCGGCGATCCGCCAGGTCAGGGCCGTGACCGTCGTCCTGCCGCTGCCCTCAATCCGGGCAGGCCTGACAACGTACCAGTTGGCACCTCGACCCAGGAGCTGTTGACGGTCGTGGCGCCGGCCGCCGCGTGGGCAGAGAAACACGCCGCCCTCGTGGCACGCACGCCCCGGGACTGCAGAAGCGGGCACCCCGAGGACAGGCCTTCTGCCGGCACCCCTCTCCTCAATTACCCGGTTCTGGGGTGCGGTTGTCGGGTCTTCCTCCGGCCTCCAGCATCTCGAAGTGCGTCAGCGTCGCAGCGCCGGGCAGCTGGTCCAGCTCGGCCAGGGCCCTTTTGAGCAGCTCCAGCGTGCGCGGGATCGCGTCGTACTCCTCGAGCTGCGCCTGCACGCGTGCGATGTCGCGGTAGATGGCCTCGTTGTAGCGGTCTCGCTCCCGGGCCTGCTCCAGCAGATCAAGGGCACGGTCCGGGTCCGTTCCCCGCAGCACCCGCACCAGCGCACTGACCGCGTCGAGGTACTCACGGCGCAGATTCTCCCGCGGTGCCTCGGCCCACTCCCCCGCCACGTCATCCGCGAAGTCTCCCGCGTAGCGATCCACCACCTGGCGCAGGGCCGCCTGGCGGCCTCCCTCGCCCTCCTGTGTCCGGGCGGCCCGGAGTGCGTCTTTGAGCTCCCACAGATCGACACTGACCTGCCGCTCGTCCAGCCCGTAGCGGGTGTCGTCGCGCCAGGTGATGCCGGTGATCACCCCGTGTGTGGTCGTGCGCAGGACCCGGCGCAGCTGGCTCAAGGTGGCGTGAAACGCGTTGAACGGCCGGGTGTAGGGGGCGTCGGGCCAGATCGCCGCCGTCAGTTTCTCGCGTCGCGCCCCCTCACGCTGCAGGGCGAGGTGGGCCAGGAGTTCACGCTGTTTGGGGGGCATCATCCCCGTGACATCTGCCGGTTGTGCCCCTCCTGGTGCACGGTAGGTGACGGTCACGCGCCCCAGAACGCAGATGCGGATCAGTCGATCGCCGTCCCCGGACCGCCGGACCGGGTTGGCATCTCCCCGAAGAGCCGGCGCCCTGTCCTCCGCGGCGCCGGCTGCTCTTTGCTCGCCCGCGCCGGGCGGTGCCGGCGGCTGTCGGGAGTCGGCGGCACGCGGTGGGGGCACGGATGGCGATGCTCGGGGGTCCTGGCCGAACGGGTGCGTCGCGCTCTCTTCGGCGGCCGCCTCGAGGAGGAGGTCGAGGATCGCTGCGGCGGGCTCGGGCGGCACGGTGAACAGCCGGGCCCCCGCGAAGGCTTGGGCGTGGGCGGGGCTGGCGGCCCCCACGGTTCCATCATCCCGCACCCGCAGGGTTCCTCCCGGGCGCCACTGGCCGATCAGAATGCCGGCCATGCCGAGCGCTGCACCGCTGTCGAGGATGGCCTGCACCCGGCGTTCCTCCTCGGCCGGCACCACGGCGATAAGCACGATCTGCGGTGTGACGCGGGCGGGGCCGGCCGCGGTGGCGTCCTCGGAGCGTGCCCGGGTACGGGAGAGGATCTCGGTCTCCATCAGCTGCAGCGCCTGGGGCAGATCCGCGACGATGCGCAGCCGCCGTCCGGCGGCACCGGCGGTGCGCCGGCCCAGAAGCCGTTGTGCTTCCCCTGCCCCCATGAGGAGCTCCACCTCCGCCGCCCCTTCTCCTGGCCGCTCGGCCATCAGGCTGAGCAGGAGCGCCCGGGTCGCGTCCAGTGCGCCGGGACCCGTGAGACCCAGGCCCCGGCTTCGGGCCAGATCCCAGGCCAGGTCCTGGCCGTCTTTGACCCCCAGGACACGGGTCGTGGCCTGCGCCGCCCGCCGCGCGCGGCCGCACCCCACGGCGTCCCGGCCCGGCCTGCCGGCCCCGGCACCGGTTGCGGCCGCTGCGGCCTGCGGGGTCCGGGCCGGCCTGCCCTCGGATCCGGCGGGCTGCGCGCTCGCCCGGCGCAGGGCGCGGATGACGGGCGCGAGGCGGAGGTCCTCGCGCGCGCCGCTGCCCGGCCGGTAGCGGACCCTGCGGCGACGGCGTGCGAACAGGAGGGCCGCAGCGATGACGGCGGCGGTCCCCGCCCCGATGAAGACGCCTTCGGGCAGGTCCAGGCCGGAGCCGCCGGGGGGCTGCGGCGCCGCGGACGACGGCGTGCTGGGGGACGTCGGGGTCTCTGTTCCTCCGGAGGGCGGCGCCGGGCGGGACGGGGGCACGGGAGGATGCCCGCGCCCGGGGTCATCCCCGGGGTCCGGGCGCGGGGCGGGGAGCCGCAGCACCCATCCGGGGCGGATGAGGCCGGGATCGATCAGTGCGTGGCCGTCCGCCTGGCGGCGCCCGTAATTCAGTGCGTAGATCTCCGGCCAGCGGCCGCCGTCGTCCAGGTGCCGGTCGGCGATGCGCCAGAGACTGTCGTGGACACCGTTGAGCGGGGGGCGCACCAGAGCGGTCGTGTCCTTCTCCCAGGGTGCGGCGGGGTTGCTGCCGTCCTGCTCTGCCCGCGGCAGCCGGAGGGAGGTGCTCGGCGCGTCGGCGGTGATCTGCCGCTTCGGTGCGGCCAGGGACGCCTGGGGGACCCGGCCCGGCAGGAGCGCCAGGGCCGCTGCGCCCAGCAGGGCGGCAGCCAGCACTGTCAGCGGCCCGCCCGCGACCGCCGGGCGGTGCCCGCCTGTGGCGCGCCGCAGGCCCTCGACGGCGGTGCGCAACACCCCGCCCAGGAAGGCCAGCCAGGTCGCCCACAGCACGCACGCCAGGACCTTCAGCAGCAGCGACGCGTTCAGCGGTGCGGTCAGCGAGGCAGCGGCTTCCCGCCCGGCCGGGAGGTGATCGGGCAGCGGCCATCCGACGTACCGGCAGAGCCCCCAGGGAAGGCCCGCCACCAGCGCGACGAGAAGCAAGGCGGCCAGGGTGCCACGTACGAACAGCTCGACGCGGGCGGCGAGTTGGGCGGACAGCGTCCCGTGCTCCCGCCGGTGTCTGCGCCGTCCCGGTCTGTGCCGTCCGCGGGCCATGGCAGCGCGGCCTACGGTTCCGTGGTGTCCGCCCCGCGTACGGGGCGGGCGCGTCCGGGGGCGGTTACGGTCAGGCGCTCCGCGGCGATCAGGCCCGGCAACGGCATGCACGGTCGCATGGTGGCGCTGACCGTGACGGAGGTTGCCGTGGCGCTTACGGTGCGGGCGCTTTCGGTGGCCGAGAGGGAGGTGTGCGTGCGGATCCGGGTCTCGTCGGGGAGCAGGAGTCCTGCGCCGATTGGGGCAGCACGCCGGGCCGCCGGGGGTGGAGAGGGGTTCACCGCGGCCACCCCGGCCCGCCGTGGTGCGTCTCGAGGCCCTCGGCCGTCAGGGCGCCCAGGGTCTGGGAGCGCAGCGGCATGCCGGGCTCGGCCCGCAGGCCGGGCCCGGGGCGGTAGACCTCGTTGGAGATGATCTGCCGGCCGTCGGCACCGATGACTTCGCGCACGGAGGACACCACGCGCTGGGCGGGTTCGTCCCGTGACCGCTCCAGATGTACGACGAAGTCCAGCGCCGAGGCGACCAGGAGATTGGTGGCTTCCGGCGGCATCCGCTCGGCTCCCTGGACGGCGTAGGCGGCGAAGCGGGTGAACGCTCCGCGGCTGGTGGAGGTGTTCACGGACGCCATGGAGCCGTCGCTGCCCTGGCTCATGGCGTTGCACAGCGGGATCACTTCGGGCCCGCGGACCTCGCCGACGATGACCCGGTCCGGGGCCATCTGCAACGCCCAGCGCACCAAGTCGCTCTGGCTGACGGCTCCCTGCCCGCCGGCACGGGCCTCGCGGGCCTGCAGCGCCACCACATCGGGATGGGCCTGCGGGTCGCCGTCCAGGCCCAGCTCGAAGACGTCCTCGATGGTGATCAGGCGCTCGGCGGGCGGGATCTCGGCGGCCAGCGCGCGCAGCAAAGTGGTCTTGCCCATCGCGGTGCCCCCGGTCACCAGCATGTTCTTGCGGGCCCTGACCGCCGCGCCCAAGAACGCCTCCAGGCTGCGGTCGATGGTGCCAAGCTGGCGCAGCTCCGCCAGCGAGACGATCGGGTGGCGGTGGCGGCGGATGGACACCGAGGGCCGGGCGGACACCGCCATCACCGCAACGACCCGCTCGCCTGAGGGCAGTTGGAAGCGGACGCTGGGGCTGCCCCGGTCGAAGCAGCGCTCCTGCGCCCCCGAGCGGGCGGCCAGGCTGCGGATCAGCTGGATGAGCTCGGCGTCGGAGCCCGCGACGGACGGCAGTTGTGCGCGGCGTCCGTCGACGTAGCGCACAAAGACACAGTCGCCGTTGATGTTGATGGTCTCCAGGTCCGGGTTGTGCAGCAGCGGCTCGAGTCCGGCCAGGCCGCACACTTCGTCGAGCACCGCTGTGATCACCTGCTGCTCGGTCTCGGGCGGCAGCATCTGCTCGCCGCGGGCCAGCTGGTGGCGCGCATGTTCCTCGGCGGCCTCGGCCAGGATCGTCTCGGCCGCAGCGCGCTGCTCGGCGCCGGTCCACCGGGCCCGGCCGGCAGCCGGGGCAGGGTTGCTGCCGAGGCGCTCGGACAGCCGCTGCGAGAGCTCGCGGTGCAACTGCTCCTGGAGCTGCTCGCCCACGCCGTTGCCGGCCATCGCCGCCGGGCCTGCTTCGGGCAGGTCGGGGGGTCTGCTGACGGCCGCTCGCGGATCAGCGCGGTGCGTGCCGGTGTGCGGCAGAGGTGCTCCCGCTGCGGTGCCCGGCGGCGCCGGGTGCCAGCCCGTGGGCCCGCTCACCGCACGCTCTCCGGGCCGCCCGCCGCAGGGCCGCCGCAGGGCTCTCTGCTCGCCGGCAGGCCGGCTTGGTCACCGGGCACGGCGCCTTCGGCGGGCCGGACGGTGCTGCGCGGCGCCTGCTGCCGCCCGCCCTGGCCGTCCTTCCCGGCACCGCGCCCGCATCCCGGATGCGGATGCTGCGCGCCGCCGGCGGGCCCCCGGCCGCCGCCACCCCCGACCGGCCCCGCACCCGCAGCCGACGGCTCCACGGCCGGGCCTGCCGCGCTGCCGCACGCCCGGCTGCTCACCACGATCCGGCCCCTTGGCGTGCGAAGCGCGCAACCTGCCACTCCCCGTGCTGCTGCATGTTCACCTCGGCCTTGATCGCCTGACGTCCTCGGGTCTTGTCGGCGGCGAACGCGCCGTTCTTCTTGCGGTACTTCGGCCAGCGGGAGGGCGCCCCGCAGTCAAAGGCGATCACCGAGGCGTAGCCGGCGGGCGGGTCAGCCCGGGGCACGCGGGGCGGGCTCTGCGGATTGCGCCGGGGTGCCAGATCGCTGCGGCTGTCGGCGTACCTCTGACGGGAGAGCGCACCCCGCGCATCTTCCATGGCCTGCCGGGCCAGTTGCGGCGGCTTCCAGTCCGGGGCCCTTCCCGCCTCCGCCCCGACCCGCCGCATACCGAGGGACGCAGACATCGCCCGTAGTTGCGCTGGCTCCGGGGGAACTGCGGTACGTGCCGCCCCCGTCTGCACAGGACTTGGCGCCCGGCTCCCTCCCGGGTGCTCATCCCTCTTCGGGTCATGTCCCGAGTCGCTGCAGGCCGCCACGATCAGCAGCCCCGTTGCGCAGATTCCGGCACACGCCGCTAACCGCCGTCTGCTCCACAGCCGACGCTTCTGACACACCACGACCACCCCGCCTCACGACAGACGCAGATTCGGGCCCGGCGTACGGGAGTGCGCGGGCGCAGGTACCCATACTCCCGACTCCGGCACACATTGCAAGATGCTGATGCGAAGCAGTTTGAGACTGCACACGAGAGCGCAAGGTCATTTACGCCGTTAAATCCCGCTATATCGAGTAACTGAGACCTTCTTGCGCTCACAAGCAAAGATTAAGTATCGCAATCCTCAACGGGCGGAGTCCGTCTGCAGCAGCCCACCCGCGCTCGCCTCACCGAAATCCCGTCGCCCAATTTCGACGCAGCAACGATTAAAATCGACGCGGTGTAGACTTTCACTGCGGAGGGCGCCCCGGCTCCTCGTGAGACCTCTCTGGAGGAACTATGGACAAGCGGAACTGGCTCATCACCGGCGTCAGCACAGGCCTGGGGCGCGCTTTCGCCCAAGCCGCCCTGACGGCCGGGCACACCGTCATCGGCACCGTTCGCTCCGAGGAGGACCTGCGGGCCTTCGAAGAAGTCAGGCCCGGGCACGCTCACGGCCGCATCCTGGACGTGACGGACGGTGACGCCGTCTCCGGCGTGGTCGCGGAGGTCGAGCGGAGCGTCGGCCCCCTGGACGTCGTCGTCGCCAACGCCGGATACGGCCTGGAGGGAACCTTCGAGGAGACGCCGCTGGCCGAGGTGCGGCGGCAGTTCGAGGTCAACGTGTTCGGGGCGGTGGCCACCCTGCAGGCGGCGCTGCCCTACATGCGCGCGCGCCGCCGCGGGCACCTGATGGCCGTCACTTCCATGGGCGGCCTCATGGCCGTGCCCGGCATGTCCGCCTACTGCGGCAGCAAGTTCGCGCTGGAAGGCATCCTGGAGGCGCTGGGCAAGGAGGTGGCGCAGTTCGGAATCCACGTGACGGCGGTCGAGCCCGGCTCCTTCCGCACCGACTGGGCCGGACGGTCCATGACACGCACCGCGCGGACCGTCGACGACTACGACGAGTTGTTCACCCCCATCCGCGAAGCGCGGCAGAAGGCCAGCGGGAACCAGCTGGGCAATCCCGCCAAGGCCGGAGAAGCCCTTGTGCACATCACCTCGGTCGAGCAGCCGCCGGCTCACCTCGTCCTGGGCTCGGACGCGCTGCGGCTGGTCACCGCCGCGCGCACGGCCGTGGACGAGGACATCCGCGCGTGGGAAGCGCTCTCCCGTACGACCGACTTCGCCCAGGGCGCTCAGCTCTGATGCCCGGCCACCATTCCGCGCGCGGCCGTCGCACCACCGAGCGCAAGGGGGATGTCCGGGAGCGGGCCATCCTCGACACCTGCGAGGCCTTGCTGGCGCACAAGGGCTACGACGCCATGACCGTCGGCGACGTAGCCCAGGGCGCCGGTATCACACGTGGTGCCCTGTACTTCTACTTCGGCTCCAAACAAGAAGTGGTCACGGCACTCGTGGCCCGGACCGTCGAGCATCTGTGGGAACGGTCCCGGGTCACGGCGCAGACGGACGAGCCGCGTCAGGCCATCGCGGCGGCCATGCAGCGCACGGTCGAGCTGTGGAACGAGCACGGCCGGGTCATGCGCACGGCAATCGACCTGTCGTTGACCGTGCCGGAGATCGGCGAGCTGTGGAACCACACAGCTGACCTGTTCATCGCGGCCATCACCGCCGTCCTGGAACGCGCCGGCATCCAGGCCGGCGCCGCACCGGACCAGGCCTCGGCGATGGCACGCGCCCTGTGCTGGATGATCGAGCGGACCTTCTACCACGCCTCACAGGAATCCCGCGAGAAGCTCCAGGAGGCGTCGGCGACATGCGAACACATCTGGCTGACCAGCGCCGGCCTGACCACCTGAGGCATCTGCCGTGATCGCGGCGAGGCGCGCAACCACGAAGTTCCGGTCGGCCCTTGCCCGCGAAGGGGGCGCCTGTTCGTGTCGTTATGCGGCGAGGTAGTCGCAGACGAACGCCGTACGCACCGCCTTCCCAGCCCTGGTGGCCGTCTGGTGCTTCGCAGGCAAGTTCTTCGCCACCCGTCCCGTGATCGCCAAGGCACTCAGCCGCTGAGGCCACATCCTCCTGCCCGGTGTCCTCATCGCGATCGGCCTGCTGATCCTCATCGAAGGCGGAGACTTCAGTCTGCAGCCCACCGGGGGCCAGGAGCCCGCCCCTGGCCCCGCCGCTGGGGGCGCTCGGGGTACGGACAGGCGAACCAGCTCATGGGCAAGTGGCTGCCGTATCGATCCTGATGCCGGTCACGGTGTATGCCGAGGAAAAGTTCACGTGGTGATTCGGTGAGAGGCAGAGGTACTGCGTTGCGCCGCTGCTGTTGACGACATAGCGGAGGTACGCCCGGTCGTCGTTGCGAGTGTTGTTGACCCAGTCCGCGCCACGGCTGTTGGCGCCGAGGTTCTGGTAGGCGGTAGTGACATCTTGGTACGCGGCTGTGGGACTGGCGCTGTTCCACTGGCTGTTGGTCTGGTAGAAGCAGACCCGGGGCCATGCGCATCCGTTGTAGGAGTCGGCCGATGCGGCGGGAGCCGTAGCCAACGCCGTGGCGGCGAGCCCGGCAACTGCCGTGCAGACAACCGCGATTCGCTTCGACGAGTTCATGGCGTTCAACCTGGCAGCGGAATACCCGGTTCAGGAGAGGGCTTTCTGGCCGCATCGCTGCGACTGCCGCCGCCCGAGTGCAATACGAGCCAGGTGGCATGCCCGTTGGCGCAAGCGTCAGGTCAGCAGTACCCGCACCAGCAGAGACTCCCTGGGAACCGCGCGACTGGGCGAGGTCATCCACGCCTTCATCGACGCGAGCCCGCCCACCCGGCCTTCGGGCACAGCCGCGGGGCGGGAGCCGGGCTATGGGCAACCGTCAGCCGCGACCGTGGATCGTGTCGGCCGAACTGTGTTCGCTCATCGCGCCGTTCCTGCCGGAGCCTGCTCCGAAGCTGGCGAGGCGGACATCTACCACAGCTTCCGGGGGCCGGCGTGCACACGGGCCAGAGGTGGTTCCAGCTCGAAGGACAGGTGCAACCGTAGTTCGCTTCTCGTCTCGGCCTTCCGGCTTCCACGGTGCATGCGGTGCTCGATCGCTGCAGCCTGGACCGGCTCACCCACATCGGCGACATGGCGCGGGGGCCTGTCATCCGCGGGCAGAACCGCCCTGCGCGTTCACAGGACTGCGAGCGCGTCCCAGTCCTCGATCGCCGCTACCCATTGCCGCAAGTACGGGAGGAACGCGGCCTCCCTGTTGACACCACAGGTGATGATTTCCCGCACGTACAAGGCAAGCGGGGTGACAAGGCTCCACAACAGCGCCGCGCGGATGTCGTCCGCCGACTCCGCCGCGCTGTATCCGCTCACCCCGTGCTCGAGGAGTTGGTCGTGGTAGGAGCGCAGCAGGTCCGCACCCGCCGCCCGCCGCGTCTCGGCGGTGATACTAGTGGCCAGAAACCGCGCCACGTCGAGCATCGGATTCCCTCGCTGCACGAAATGGAAGTCGATGAAAGTGACGGTAGGCCGGGCGCCGGTCGTATCGAAGGACATGTTCTGACAGTGGAAGTCGCCGTGCACGAGAGTGCACGGCGATCGGGAGAGCCGCGCGGCGAGCGCATCGAGGTTGCGCACAAGCAGGCGAGGGATGTCGCCGAGTACAGCGGGCCATTCCCCGGTGTAGGCCCGCAACCACCGGAAGCACAGGGCAGAACCATCCGCGTCAGCAGGTGTGCCCAGCCAGGCAAGTGCGGCAGGAAACTCGCGGTTCCACCAGTGCCCGTGCAGCCGGCTGATCTCGGTCAGAGCCAATGCCGCCTGCTCAGGCGAGCAACCGTGCAACTGATCGACGAATCCCTGGTCCCCGAGATCTTCCAGCACCAACACGCAGTCCCCGGGCTGCTCGCCGATGGCGCAGTGGTAGATCTGCGGGCCTCGGATGTCGGCGGACTCCAGGGCCCGCGTCCGGTAGAAGCGGGCCTCGGCCACAGCCAGCGTCATACCTTCGGTGAACGTCGAGGACGGACGCTTGATGATGACTGAGCGCGGTGCCCCCTCGGTGTCGGGCGCATAGTCCAACCACATCCGCTCCACCTGCCCGACCCATCCGAACCCCTGGAGCTGCCCGGTCCGCAGTCCGGTGACCAGGCCGTCTGAACTGAGCAGGCCGTTGCCGCGCAGCGCTGCGGTCACGGTGTCGGGGGTGAGCGCTCCCGTTTCGGCCGGGGCGCCGACTTGGCCGTGGTCAGCTAGCACGATTATTCCTCTTGCCTGTCGACGACATCGGGCTCACCGAATTCCGAACAGAAAGGGAGGCCATCGCTCACCTTTATTTGCGCCCCGATGGTGGCTTCGGCGCTCTTCGCATGTCAAACCGATGGATAGGCGAGTCACTCACATGGCCTCACTTCTTTGCGGCCCGGGCTCGCGCATCGGTAGGGTTTCCAGCCCTGGCTCCTCGAAGGTTCATCACCCCCTCAACGCTGCCTCTGGTCACCGCAAATCCTTTCCGACGCAGGATGGGTGGGATGCATGACCAACGGTTTGCTGCCCTGAGAAGACATCGTTTCTTGCGGACACCGAAAGGCATGGCCAGTTGAGTCTGCGCATTCTCATGTCGACAGTCCCCGGCTGCGGCTATCTGTTCCCCATGCTGCCGCTGGCCCGCGCACTACGCGCGCGCGGACACGCGGTGGCTGTCCTCACAAGTGCCGACTTGGCATGGGCCCTTGAACATGAGGACGTCGAACTGCTGGCTGCTGGTCCCTCGCTCGCGGCACTGGCACGCGAGGTCGGCAGCAGCGTGGCGGACAGCGAGGTCAACTCGACCCCGGAGTTCACCGCCGAGGTGTTCGCCGGTGTGCGCGTCGACCTGACCGTCAGGGAGGCGATGGACGTCGCCCACGGGTGGGAGCCCGACCTGCTGGTCCACGATTATCTCGATCTCGTCGGCCCGATGGTCGCGAGCGCCGCACACATCCCGTTCGCGACGCTGGCCCTCGGCCCCGGGCTCCCCGCAGCCGTCACGGACGCGATCAACACACGAGCCAAAGAGTCCTACGCGTCCCTCGGCATCGAGCTGCCGCCGCAGGGCGCTGCGATGGGGAACTGGTATCTCGACCTCTGCCCGCCGGCTCTGCAGCAGGACGCGTGGCAGCCACCGGCACCACGGATCGGGCTGCGCCCCGAACCGCACAGTCAAGCGCCATCGGTGCCGGTCGTTCCCCCGGCATCCGACGACCGCCCGACGATCTTGGTCACCTTCGGTACGTTCTTCACCGACCCGATGGTGATCTCGTCGCTGCTACGCGGTCTCCAGAACCTCGACGTGAACGTGCTGGCACCGATCGGCCTGGGGCGGGACGCGGCCGAATACGACGTCGACCCAGAACAGGTACGCCTGGTGCCCTTCGCGCCGATGGCCGCCCTCCTCCCCGGTGTCTCGGCGGTCATCACTCACGGCGGTGTCGGCACCATCCTGGCAGCGTTGTCGCGCGGTATCCCGCTGATCGTCGTTCCCCAGGGGGCAGACCAGTTCCGGCAGGCCGAGCGAGTGACATCCGCAGGTGTCGCAGTCAGCCTGCTCCCCGGAAGAACCTCCGCAGATGACGTTGCCGACGCGGTACGCCAGGTGCTGGCCAGCGGGTCGGGCATCCCGGCTGCTGCGCATGGGATCGGAGCTCAGATCGCATCGATGCCCTCGCCGTCGACGGTCGCCGCACTTCTCGAAGAGGCCATCACGGGTGCTGATTTTAGAGGGACAGAGGGTCCCGGTACCGCACATCGATAGCCGCCCCGGCTCGTTGCCCATTGACGAACATCAACGGGAAGTTTCCGCACAGAACCAGGACTAGGGCGCATCCGGGCGCTGAGGGAGCTGGAAACACATGGTCAATACGGAAGACGGCTGCGTCCCGTCGTCATCGCAGCCTGAGGTGACGGCTGCGTCAGGGGCCAAACTGCTGTACACGGCGCAACTGGAGTACCAGGACGGCCAGTACACGCTCATCGTGCAGGACCAGGATCGCAACCGTGTGCACGTGAGCCCGGTCTCCAGGAAAGTCGTGGACAAGCTCCCCTTCTATCTGGCCATGCTCAAGAAGACACGGAAGTGACAGCGGTCGGCCGGGGCGTGTCCGCTCCCCGGCCGGACCTCCGCACGCCGTCGTCTTCGAGACGAAGCCGATCGCGTTCGCACCACGCGACGTCGTTCCCGGCACCGACCGGGCATCCGTCGCCCAGCCCGGCATCGGTGCCGTGATCTGGCTCCACACCCACCGACGTCCGGGCCATCCACGATGCTCTCGCCGCCGCCGGCCACACCATCGTCTCCGCACCGATCGACGGCCCCGTCGGCCGGACCTTCGCCGTCGCCGCTACCGCCTCGTCCATGAAGAGCCGGTCATTCTTCGACGGGCCGCAGAGCGCGCCCGTGGCTTGCCCCGTCTCAGCCCATAATGGGGACGGCTCCTCCTGCCTGCAGTCGCCACAGTTCGGCGTACCGCCCGCCCTTTTCCAGCAGAGCGGCGTGGGTTCCCTCTTCGGCTGCCACGCCGCCGTGGTCCATCACGTAGATCTTGTCGGCGTTGCGGACGGTGGACAGCCGGTGCGCGATGACAATCAGGGTGCGATTCGTCGAGAAGGCGTGCAGAGCCCGCTGGATGGCCGCCTCGGTCTCGTTGTCCACTGCCGAGGTGGCCTCGTCAAGGATGACGATCGGTGGGTTCCTCAAAATCGTGCGGGCCAGAGCGATGCGTTGCCGCTGGCCACCGGAGAGTGCCACGCCGCGTTCTCCGACCATGGTGTCGTAGCCGGCGGGGAGCGCTTCGATGAAGGTGTCCGCGTCGGCGCTGCGTGCGGCGTGGGCGATGTCGGACTGCTGCGCTTCGAAGGTGCCGTACCGGATGTTGTCGGCGATCGTCCCGTCGAAGAGGAACGGCTCCTGGGCGACGTATCCGATGGCGCTCCGCAGGTCGCGCAGTCTGAGGTCGCCCACGTTCACCCCGTCCAGCAGGACTTCTCCCATGTCGGCGCGCTGAAAGCGCATCAGCAGTTTTGCGATGGTGGTCTTCCCTGCGCCCGTGGCACCGACGAGGCCGGTGACCTGGCCTGCGGCGATACTCATGGACAGATCTTTCAGGGCGGGTGGCCGTTCGGGGTAGGCGAAGGTCACGTCCTTGAGTGAGATCTCGCCCGCGACTTGTTCGGGCCGCAGTGCCAGGCCTGCGCCGTCCGTCTCTGGGGGCAGCTGGTGCAGACGCTCGGCGTGCTCCAGCGTGGCCAGTGCCTCACGGTATTGATCGGCTGCCGGACCGAGCCGCCTGATGCGCCACAGGGCCTGGCCGGGGAGTTCCACCAGGAGGCTGAACGGCTCCAGTCCCAGACTGCCACCGGCCACCGCCCGCCCGCCGAACAGCAGCGTGATCGGCAGCGCGGCCATGGCGCAGAGGCGTACGGCCTGCGCTTGGAACGCGGTGCAGCGTTCGGCGCGGAAGCTGGCTGCGCTGTACTGCGCGCCCAGTTCGGCAATACGCGCCTCCTCGTGCTCCTGGGCGCAGGAGGCCTTGATGGTGGCGCCTGCCTGGAGGTTGTCGACGAGTCTGGCGTGCAGACGTGCGCGGCCCTCACCGGACTGCGCGTGATGTGCGCGCGCCCGCTCGTGGTGGCGAAAGGACAGCCAGGCGATCAGGGGAACGGGGGCAAAGACGGCCCAGGCGATCTGCGGGGCGATGAGGAGGAAGGCGGGGACGAGCACGGTGACGCTGGCCGCCAGGGCGACCAGGTCCTGCAAACCGCCCGCGACGAAGGCGCCCATCTTGCTGATGTCCTCGGTCAGTACGCGCGCGGTACGGCTGGTTCGCTCACTTTCCAGGTCGGATTGGGGAAGGCGCTGCACCGCGGCATAGGTGCTGGTACGCCAGTCGTGCTCGACCGTGTGACCCAGCTTGCGCCAGGCCACGTCGGCGGCGTAGCCCAGTCCGGTCACGGCGACACAGGCCACCGCACCCGCTGCGGCGAGGAAGGACAGCTGGCTGAGCAGGCTGCTCAGTCCCAGACTCACCAGGGCGACGCTGCCGTTGCGAGCCACGGTCATCACGGCGAAGGACACGGTGGCGAACAGCGCGGATTCGGCGGCTTGGGCGAGCACGGTCAGCAGCGCCGCACGGAAGAACAACCGCCGGTGCGGGCCGATGATCCGCGACAGCGAGTGGCGGCCGTGTGCGCTCTGTGCCGCCCCGGGAGGAACTTGGCCGCCGCCGGAACGCCGCCACGCCCGTCTGATGACGGCGGCTGTCGCGACGGTCACCACTCCCAGACTCACCACGGGGTGCAGCAACGCCGTGGCGCAGGATTTTCCGCAGCCGAGAGCCGCCGCGGCCCCCACGACGCCGGCGATCAGTGCCAGTGGTCGGCGGCTGGCGCTGTTGTCAGCAGTCTTTTGCCCGGCAGGCCTCCTCGCGCCGGGAGGACGTGTCCCTGCGGCATCCCGGGGGCTGCCGGGGCGGCTGTCGTGTAAGTCCGCGGCCCGGTCGAAGGAGTGCACCAGGGCCTGGCGGAGCGAGCGGGCGGCCTGCCCCGCATTCAGAGCGTGATCATGCAGCACCAGCACCCGGCCCGTGACCGGGCTGGCGTGCACCTTTTCGATGCCCGGCACCGCCTGCAGGGTGGTTTCGATCAGCCCGGCGAGCACCGGGCGGTTCACGACGGCAGATACCTCCCAGCGCTGGCGTCCAGGAAGCACTGAACGTGCCCGGACCACACCCTGGATCGGGGCCTGTCGAACGGGCGGAGTCGTGGCCGATGCGTTCAGCACAACGGGCATGGAGGGCAATCACCGGTTCGCAAGGATGGCGTGGGCATGGACGAGGGCTTCGGCTGCAACGTGCCGCGGCGGTAGGGCGTTCAGGCAGGCACGAGAGCTGTCGCTCGGCGCCCCGGCGTGCATGGGACGGCGGCGCGCAGTCCACGGTCATCTGTGCGCCGGTGCACGCCGTGCCGCAGGCCCACGAAGTACGTCGTGGGCTTCGTGGGCCTCGGCCGTGCCGGGTGTCATTTCGCGGCGGCTTTGCCCCTCTTGGCGGCCATGGTGTCAGTGGCCTCCTCGACGAACATCTCGGCGGCGGCTTCTGCGGCGATGTCGTGGAACTCCTCGTTCGCCCGGTGGGCGGCGCGCTTGGCATCGGCGACGATCTTCATCGAGGTCTTGACCGTCCCATGGAGGATCGGCTTGGCCACGTGCTTTGCGGCACTGGTCATGACCATTCCGGCCAGGAAGGGGAGAAGGACAGGGGCCATGGGAACTCGTTTCCTCTCGCGGCGGGGCAATACGGGTGGCGGTCACCGGGCGGCCTCACCACGTCGGGTCGGCGGCTGCCGGTACTCCGGAGAAAGCTATCGCCGCAGCCTTGGCGGCACGGCCCCTCTCACCCACGGGGCATTTCCTTGGAATGCAGAATTGAGACGTCTCAGACCTTATTCCGTCTCAAGTTAACGGCCTTCGGGAAAGTCGCAGTCGTTCACTCATACGTGTGCACGGTCCGGCGAGACCACGCAGAAGTCGCGGCCCCTTCGTCCGGCCGACGCCACGGAGGCGATGTGACCGACGAGCGCGGCCGGGGACACCTCGGGGGCTACAGCGGTTTCCACAGGCCCTTGGCTCAGGCCATCGCGTCAGCGTTTCCCTTGGAGTTGGTGTCAGGGCCGCGCTTTTCGTCGAACAGGGTGTTGAGATGCTGGGCGAGAGCGGCGCATGTGGGGTGGTCGAAGACGGTGGTGGCGGCCAGGCGCAGACCGACGGCGTCGGCCAGGCGGGTGCGGAGTACGACGAAGGCGCGGGAGTCGAAGCCGTATGCCCGCAAGGGTTGCTCCGTGTCGAGGGCTTCGGGGGTGGCGTGGCCAAGGAGGCGGGCCGCGTGCAGGCGGATGAGCTCCGTGAGTTCCTGGGTGCGCTCGTTGGGGCGCAAGCCTTGCAGACGAGCGCGGTTCGCCGCCGGCCCGGGCGTGTCCTCTGCCGGGCCGGCGGCCAAGGGGGCCGTTCGCCGGGTACGGGGGGTGGTCAGGGCGGTGAACAGCACGGCGGAGGTATCGGGCGGTGGCGGGGTCGCGGCGAGCACCGGTTCGTTCATGGTCAGCATCGCGTCGAAGGCGGCCAGGGCCTGTCGGGTGGTCAAAGGGGTCAGTCCTTGCTCGGCGAGCCGGCCCCGGTCGGCGTCGGTCAGGTTGCCGGTCAAGCCGGTGGGCTGTTCCCAGATGCCCCAGGCGATGGAGGTTGCCGACAGGCCCTGTGCGCGCCGGTGTTGAGCCAGTGCGTCCAAGAAGGCATTGGCCGCTGCGTAGTTGCCTTGTCCGCGAAGCCCGAGCAGCCCGGCCATGGAGGAGTAGCACACGAAGGCGCGCAGATCGGTGTCACGGGTGAGTTCGTGCAGGTGCAGGGCGGGCTCAGCCTTGGCCTTCAGGACGCCGGCAAGGTGTCGGGGCGTGAGGTCGGTCAACAGCGCGTCGTCGAGAATGCCCGCTGTGTGGATGACGGCGGACAAGGGGGCCTCGGACGGGATGTCCTCCAGGAGTTCGCGAAGTCGGGACCGGTCGCTGACGTCGCAGGCGGCGAGGGTGACGCAGGCGCCGCGGGCGCGCAGCTCGTCGGCCAGGTCACGGGCGCGGGGAGCCTGGTCGCCCTGGCGGCTGGCAAGGGTGAGGTGCCGGATGCCGTGTTCGGCGACCAGATGGCGGGCGAGAATACCGGCGAGGGTTCCGGTACCTCCGGTGATCAGTACGGTGCCGTGTGGATCAAGGGCGGTGGTCGGCTTCGGCGGACCGGGCCGGCGGCTGTCGGCTGCGGCTGCGGCTGCGTCGGGCTGAGCCGATCGAGCGGCATGGGCCAGGCGGGGTACGAGGGCGGTGGTCTCGCGCAGCGCCAGCTGTGGGTGGCCCGTGGCGATGCTGTCCGCGAGCGCCTGCGTGTTCAGCGTGTCGCCAGGGACATCGATGAGCTGGAAACGATCGGGATGCTCGCTTTGGGCCGAGCGCACAAGCCCTGCGCAGGAGGCTGCGATGACGTCGCTGACCGTCTCATCGTCCCGCGTGACCACCGCCCCGCTCGTGACAACAGCCATGCGTGCCCCTGCCAGGTTCTCCTTGGCCACGAAGGTTTGGAGGACCTGCAGCAGGTCGGAGGTGCGCTGGTGGAGTGGCCCGAGGATCGCGCCGTCCTCAGGTGCCCTCTGGCCGGTGGTGCGCAGATCCAGCAGGACTACGGCGGGTGCGGCCGAGCCCGCATCGATGGCTGCGCTGAGGGCTCCCAGGTGTGCGTGGGGGGTCCCTGGCAGGTCATCGCGCGTGGTGATGGTCGCCCAGTCATCGGTGGAAGCCGGGGCGGCCCGGGACACGGGGTGCCAGGTGAGCCGGTACAACAAGTCACCGACTGGCGTGAGGGCCTTGCGCAGTTGCCGGCCGGTGACGGGCATCAGCCGCAGGGCTTCGATGTCCGCCACGGGCTCTCCGGCGAAACTGGTGAGCGTGACATCGACGCTGTCGGCGCCCGCCGGAGTGATCTTGACGCGTGCTGCAGACGCGCCGTTGGCGTGAATGCGGAAGGATCCCACCGCGTAGGGCAGGCGCACCAGCGTTTCCTCGTTGCCCATGACGAGCCCGTGCAAGGCGGCGTCCAACAGGGCGGGATGCAGTCCGAAATCGCCGGCCTGCGCTAGTTGATCACCGGTGAGGCGTGCCTCGGCGTACAGGGTTTCACCGTGGCGCCACAGCGCGGTCAGGTTACGGAAGGCGGCCCCGAAGCCATAGCCGCGCCGGGCGAGCCGGGCGTAGCACGCGTGTACGTCCACCGGCTGGGCCTGCGCGGGCGGCCCTGCCTCGGCGCCCGGCTCGCCCGGCGCGCCGCTGCCGCCCGGGGCAGAAGTGACTGCTTCGGCATGGCAGATCCACTGGCCGGGAGGTTGTTGGTGGCGCGCGTACAGGGCCACCCGGCGGCGGCCCTCCTTGTCCGAAGCCCGGCAGTGCACCTGCAGTTCGACCGCGGCGTCCGGCGTGAGGACGAGCGGCGCGTGCAGAGCGATGTCGTCCAGGCCCGTGCTCCCCGCGTACCGGGCGGCCCAGGACATGGCGTCGAGCATGCCGGTGGCGGGCATCAGCGTGGTGCCGTTGAGGCTGTGGCCGGCCAGCCACGGGTGATCGGCCAGGGAGACCCGCCCGGTCAGGGCAACGCTGGTGTCGGGCATGTCGGCGGCAGCAACCAGCAGCGGGTGGCCGGCCGGTGCCAGGCCGGCCGCGGGCAGATCGGGCCGTGCAGGCTGCGGGGGCAGCCAGTACCGGGTGCGTTGCAACTGGTAGGTCGGCAGGTCCACTTCGTGCGCGTCGGGGTAGAGGCGGGTCCAGTCGATGGGCAGGCCGCCGGTATGGGCATCTGCCAGCGCCGTGGCGAAGTCGGTCAGATCCCCCTGATCGCGATGCAACGTTGCGCTGACGTGTGCGTAGACATTGGCTTCTGCCAGCGTGTCGGCCATGGCTGCGGTGAGCACCGGATGCGGAGAGACCTCGATGAAGTGCCGGTGACCGCCGGCCAGGGCGGTACGGATCGCCCGGTCGAAGCGCACGGTGCGGCGCAGATTGCCGTACCAGTACTGGGCATCCAGGGCGGTGGTGTCGATGGTGCGGCCCGTGGTCGAGGAAATCATGGGGATGAGAGCCGGGCGCGGTGCCAGTGCGGCCAAGTCGCCGAGCACCCGCTCGCGAACGCTTTCCATGTGCCGCGTGTGGGAGGCGTAGTCGACCGGCAGGCGCCGTGCGTGGATGCCTTCGGCCGCGCAGTGGGCCAGGAACGCGCTGGCGGCAGGGGCATCGCCGGCAATGACGGTGGCCGAAGGGCCGTTGACCACCGCCACTTCCAACTGCCCCTCCCACGGCGCCAGCAGCCGCTCCACGTCCCCGGCGGGTCCGGCCACCGACACCATCGCCCCCGGTGCGCTGACCAGGCGCAGCGCACGGCTGCGGAGCGCGACCACACGGGCCGCATCCGCCAGCGTCAACGCACCGGCAATGTGTGCGGCGGCAATCTCGCCCTGGCTGTGGCCGATGACCGCACGCGGCACCACACCGTGCGCCTTCCACAGCTCGGCGAGAGAGACATAGACGGAAAACAGCACCGGCTGCACCACCTCAGCCCGCTCCGCGAGCTCCGCATCCAGGTGGCACGCGGCCTGCAGCACGTCAAAGTCCACCAGCGGGTCCAGGGCCGCAGCACACCGGCGCATCGCCGCTGCGAAGACCGGGGACGTCTGCATCAGACGCGCCGCCATCGAGGCCCACTGCGCGCCCTGCCCGGGAAAGACAAACACCGCTCCTTTGCCCGTGCGGGACGTTGCCCGCACGGCACTTGCTCCCGGCTCGCCACCGGCAGCCAGCTCGTCCAGACCGGCCAGCAGCGTGCCCGGGTCATCGCCGATCACCGCAGCGCGATGTGCCAGGGGGGATCGGGTCGTGGCCAAGGACCAGCCCACATCCCGCACGTCCGCCCCCTTCTTTGTGCGGACCCAGTCGGCGAGGGCCGCTGCCTGAGCCGTCAGCGCCTCGGGATGCGCCCCATAGAGGGGCCACACCACCGGGACACCGGGGCTGCTGAGGCTCTGTGGTGCAGGCGCCGGAGCCACCCCGGGGGATGCAGGTGCTTCTTCCAGCAGCACGTGCGCATTGGTACCGGTGATTCCATAGCCCAGCACGCCGGCCCGCCTCGGCTGCGCGCCGCGAGGCCAGGCGCGCGGGTGGTGCAGCAGCCGCAGACTGCCCGACCAGTCCACCGCCGGGGTGGGCACCTCGGCGTGCAAGGTGGCCGGCAGCACCTCGTTCTGCAGCGCCAGCACCATCTTGACCACGCCGGCCAGCCCGGCAGCCGTCTGGGCGTGCCCGATGTTGGACTTCAAGGAGCCGACCCATACGGGATCGTCGCTGGTGTGGAAACGGGCGTAGGCAGCCTGCAGGCTCCTCGCCTCGATCGGATCGCCCGTCGGCGTTCCCGTTCCGTGTGCCTCGATCGCGCCCACCTGAGCAGGTGCCAAACCCGCGTCCTGCAGCGCGGCAGCGATCACTGCCTCCTGGGCCGGACCACTGGGCACGGTCATGGCGTCGGCGGCACCGTCATTGTTCACGGCGCTGCCACGGATGACGGCAAGCACGGGGCGACCAGAAGCCTGAGCCTGAGCCAGTGGCATCAACACGAGCGTGACCACCCCCTCTGCGGGAGAGAAGCCGCTCGCTCCTGCGCTGAACGCCCGACAGAAACCATCGGCGGAATGCGCCCCCAACCCCGACAGCTGCGTCAGCATCGTCGGCCCCGCCATCACACAGGCTCCAGAGACAATGGCCCTCTCACACTGCCCGGTCCGCAGCGACTGCACCGCCAGGTGCAGGGCAACCAGGGAGGACGAGCAAGCTGTGTCCACGGTCAGCGTCGGACCTCGCAGCCCCAACGTGTAGGCCACCCTCCCCGACGCGGCACTGCTCGTGGTCCCCAGCGTCAGATGACTCTCCAGACCGGGTACTCCCCCGCGAGACTGCAGGTAGTAGCCGCTGTCCATCAGCCCCACATACACACCGGTGACGGTGTCGCGCAGCGCATGCGGAGCGATCCGCGCCCGTTCCAGAGCCAGCCACGAGCTCTCCAGCACAAGCCGGTGCTGCGGATCCATCCCCGCTGCTTCGTTGGGACCGATTCCGAAAAGCCCGGCGTCGAAGTCCGCCACACCGTCAAGGAACCCCCCGGCACGCACATATGTGGCGCCCTCGACACCCGGCTCAGGATCGTAGATGCGTCGCAGATCCCAGCCCCGGTCCTCGGGCAGGGCGGCGGCCACGTGCTGACCTGCCGCCACCAGCCGCCACAGCCCCTCGGGGGACGTCACACCCCCGGGAAGGCGACAGTCCATCCCTACGATCGCAATCGGCACCTTCGACATGACCGCCGCTCCCTCACTGCCTGGATAGGCGGCACCTGAACGCCCGCACACACGCTGCTAACGACGTCCGCGCCATCGGGGGACTACGGCAACCGGGGGAAAAAGATCACACAGCACAGGACTCCGCCACAGACCATCCCATCAACCACGCGACCAGCACGAAGCGTTGCAGCTTGCCCAGTTGGCTGCGCGCGCTTGGCCACCGGAGCAGCGGAGTCTGGGTGTCGTCGAGCGTCGATTCGAGCTTTCGCACTCCCCCGCATATCTACAAGAGGCCCGTCTGCCTGCGTATGCGGTCAGCAAGACCCCGGACATGCACACCTGACCATGCGTAATGCGTGCGATGCGGTTGTCAGTCAGCTGAGCGTCGGGGCCGTCCCGATGCTGCACACTCTTCACCGCAGCAACAACTGCATCGTGTGCACCGGCCAGCGTGAAGCCCCCGACCGACAGCACGAGGGACAGGGGCTTCGCTGCGAGCGGCGGCGGGGGCAACAGGGTCGAGCCGGCCCCGCCCGGTTCAGGGGGCCGGCTCCTCGTACAGCACGCGCCCCAGGGAGCCTTCGGGGTGCTGTGGCAGGGGCACGATCCCGAGGTCCGACCGGCACGGCGGGCACAGGTAGATGACGCGTCCGCCGCAGGAGACCGTGGGCTCGAGGCCGACGGGGATCGGCTCGGCCGTGTCCTCGCGGCACTCCCGGCTGGTTCTGATCACCGCGGACACGCCGGCGCGCACGCCCACAACTCCGCAGTGATCGTCCTGCCGAAGCAGTCCCGGTACGTGACGCAGCCGAGCAACCGATCACGAAACAGGCGCCGGCCGCACAACGCGCACGCCTGCTCGGAGAGTTGCAGATTGCTCAGTGTCTTCGGATCGGGAAGCACGCCAGGGCGGACCACGCTCACCTTCACGGCGTCCGCTCCTGAGCCGGGCGGCTCACCTCGTGCACGGTGGCACGAAGGATCTCATCCCCCATGGCCTCGCGGATGCGGGCCGGGTCAGCGTCCCATTCACGGCCCCCGCCCGGCGGGCGCAGCTGCAGGTAGGGGCCTTCGTGCCCCATCACACAGCCCATCCTCATCCGCGCGGTGTCGACGACCAGGGCGCCGACGGGGAACCCTTCGACGATGTCGTGCGCCGTATCCTCAGTGCCTGTCTGGTCGCTGTCGTTCGGCATGTTCGCCTGCTCTCCAGGTGGATCATGCCCCCGGCCTGTCCACGCAGGTGCGGGGGTCCTTCCGTGAAGACCCTTGCGTGGGATACCTGCCGCTCCCATCCCATGGCCCTATGGGGGCGCCCTATATTCGAGACATGGGAAGGGAAGCCCCCCTCGATCTGTGGTCTCACCCGCAGTTGATCGCCGCGCTCGCCGATCAGGACTGGGGGGCGGTCCTCCGTACCTACCGGAAGCTCACCGGTCTCAGCCAGACGAAGGTCGGGGAACGCGTGGGCCTTGCCCAGTCCGACGTCTCGGACATCGAGCGCGGGCGGCGACAGGTGACCTCAAGCGAATTGCAGCAGCGCATTGTTGCCGGGCTCGGGGCGCCCCCGGGCCGCCAGGGCGACACTGCCCGGCTCGCCCCTTCCGGCGCCCCCAGTCTCGCCCTTCCCGGGCCGGGCCCGGACGAAGACCTCCTGGCCCGCGTCGCGAGCGCGGTCAACTCCCGCACCCGCGTCGACGGCCCCACTCTCGACTGGCTGGACCGGCTGCTGGCCGAACACCGCCGTGCCGAAGACGTGATCGGTTCACGGCCGCTCGTGGACGTGATGCGCCAACAGCTCCGCAGCGTCGTCGACCTGTACAGCAGCGCCCGCGGCCCTCTCGCCAAACGGGTCGTACGACTGGCCTCTGAGCACGCGCAATTTCTCGCCTGGATGGCCCAGGACCAGGACCAGACCGCCGCGGCACTCGCCTGGTACGACAGAAGCCACGAATGGGCGCTGGAGGCGGGGGACTCCAACATGGCCGCCACGACACTCAACATGAAAGCCCATCAGGCTTGGAGCAAGGGACACGCCACCCGATGCGTGCGCCTCGCGGAGGCGTCCCGCTGGTCCTCTCCGGGCACGTCCCTCGGAGTTCAGGGCATGGCCACGCAGATGGCAGCCCGCGGACACGCGCTCAACGGAGAAGCTGATGAAGCCCACCGCCTTCTCGACGAAGCGCAGGAGACCATGAGCCGGGCAGCCGAGCACCCCGAGTGCGAACCGCCGTGGATGTACTTCTACTCGCCCAACTGGTTCACGCTGCAACGCGGGATGGCAACGCTGCACCTGCGAGACTGGCAGTCAGCCATCGATCAGCTCACCATGGGACTCGCAGCGATGCCGGACGCCTACCGGCGCGACAAGACCTGGTATCGCTCCTGCCTCGCCCACGCGCTGGCCGGAGCCGGCGAATCGCCCCAAGCCGTGGCCGTGGCCACAGCGAGCATCCCCGATGCCGCGGCCATCGGACGACCTCACGCATGGAACGAGCTGCACACCACGGCAAGCATCCTCATGCGCAGGTCGCCGACGCATGGCCGTCAACTGGTCTCTGCTTTACGGGCGTTCGCCTGATCTCCTCCTGCGCAGCGCCGATCCGGACGTCTGCCTCTCCTTCGAGCGAGTATGGGGATCGGCAGGCCTGGTGACGTGGAGGGGCGGGCATCGTGAGCAAAGCAACCCGCAGGATTGATTACTGGAGGGACCCGAACGCGCCCAAGCCGACCAGCCGGAAGACGTCAGCGTCGGCGTTCGTACGCGAACGGACGAGGGAACCTTCTCTTGCTGCACCGGGTGGACAACGGCTTCTGGACCATCCCGACTGGAGGGGTGAAGAAGGGTGAGACGGTTGGGCAAGCCGCGGTGCGGGAGTGCCGTGAGGAGACCGGCCTCGACGTCGAAATCACCGGTCTGGTCGGCGTCTTCTCCACACCGGCGCATGTGATCGCCTATATGCACGGCGAGCGGCTGGACGAAGTGCGTCAACCTATCAACATCTGCCTGCGCGCCCGCATGGTGGGCGGGGTTATCTCAGCGGAGCCCTCCGAAGCCTCGAAGGTCTGATGGGTAGACCCGGAAGACCTTGATGCCTATCCGATCCACCCGGCACTGCGGGCACGGATAGATCACGGGCTGACATCTGAGACTCCCTACATCAGCTGACTATCCGGCGCCGCGCGTCCTCAACAGCGGGAGTCTCCGTTGTCTGGCTTTGGCCCGGCCGTTGCGGCCATATACCCCCGCCGTAGCGAAGCGCAGGCCGTGGCCTTCGAAGTGGGTGGCATAAAGCAGGCTTTCGATGTCCACACGGCAATGATCTCAACGGAAGCGGCGGGTCGAGGCCAGGCGTTACGGCCTACGCCAGGGAGTTGATATTGATGCGCACGGTAGCGATCACCGGCACCCGAAGCACTGACCATCGAGGCCTCGACGAGTACACGTCCCTATTCGGCTGTTATCTCGGCCCCTTCGTCGACGATGCGCACTTTTACATCGGTGGGGCGAAGGGGGTCGACTCCCTCTCCCTGCTGTGGCTGGCCGGCACCTCCGACGCGCAGATCACGATCGTGACGCCGGGCACCGTCGCCGAGCAGCCGGCCGAGGCGCGACAGGCGATCGTCCGGTCCCGCGACCGGATCAAGGAAGTCGTCGAGCTCGGGTCCGTTGAGCTCACGTCAGCCGCGTATCACGCACGGAACCGGTGGATGGTCGACCGTTCGCAGTTGACGATCGGTTTCCCGCATCACCGCGAGCCGAGCAGCGGAACGTGGCAGACCCTCAACTACGCCGCAGATATGGGGAAACCCCGGCTGATCGTGCCCGTGTAGTACGGTTTTGCGCCACCATGGCGAGCATGGATGGCTGGGCTGCGAGGGCGGAAGCGCTGAGGGCACGTCGTCACAGGCGCGGCCTGTCGCTGTCCAGCGCGGCGCGCGCCCGGCTCAGCATCGCCGCAGAACTCCAACAGCCCTGGGACGCGTTCCCCTCTGTGGCCGGCGTGCAGCGGCCCGTCGCCCGCCGGCGCCGGGAAAGCCGAACGCCCCGTCCTGCCGGACACGCGCTGCCAGCTCTTGCTCGCCCACCTCTACACCCGCAGTCCCGCCGGCGAGGTGGTCCTCGGGGCGGGCTTCGCCTTCGCCGAGTTCCTCCAGGTCCTCGCCGGCTTCGGGGAGGGCAGACGGCGCATCGCCGTGCTGCGCAGCCTGATGGTGCACGCCGCGGCCGACTGTCGGGTGCGAGCGCCCGTCCCAGGCCGCGCTGGGGCTGGGGCTGGCCTGGTAAGCCCTCGACGCCGACCACACGGAAACCCTTCACCCGCCCCGTTCCCGCCCGGGCGCCTGCGCGGTTTCCAGGGAGTCACGGATCGCCCCAGGAAGCGGCGTACGGCCAAACCAGCACCCCTGCGGGATCCGTTGCGCAGTCCCCGCGTAGACAGAGAAATGAACGCCAGCTCCAGGAAGACCAAGGGGAACGGTATGGATCGACTCACTGATCTGTTGATGGCCGTGCGGCGCGGCGCCGATCCGTGCGCTGCTGGAGCAGGGGTCCAGTACGAGGTGGAGGCCCGGCCGACCGCTGAGAGTGTCCCCGGCTCCGACACGCGGGAGCGCTGGTGGTGCGAGGTGGCGAGCGCGCTCGCGGCCGGTGAGAGCAAGCGGGGGCTCGCGCTGTTGGAGGGCCCGCTTGCCTCCTGCGAGATGCCGCACGACCACCGCATCCTGGTCCAGTCACTCCATGCTGCCGCCTTGCACGTGGAACACAACTGGTGGCCGGTAGCGGGGTCTTCGTTTCTGCCGCCCGAGGTGTCCGCCCGCCTGGCTTTCGCGACGGCGAACCTGAACGCAGCCATTGCCTCCGTCGGCGACGAACGGCTGCGCCGGTGTGCCGAGTTGGCCGGAGACGTCTGGCCCGCCGTGCTGACCACTCGGGCCATGCTGGGGCACCTCGCCAGCACGCGCGTCGCGCAGCGGGAGGCCCTGCTGCACGGGGCGGACGAGCCGTGGGTGCACGAGGACCTGAGCGCGGACACCGCGCTGGTCCTGCAATCCTTCGACATCGCCGGCGACACTACGGCGCCCTCTGCGTACCGCATGCTGCTCGCGGCTGATCTGTGCATGCGCGCCGCCGACCCCGTCCGCGCACGGGACCTGCACGGGCGAGCGCAGCAGTTAGCCGACACCGTCGCGGGCGGGCCCGCCTACGAGGGCTTCGCCGAACTGCTCGCCGGGGACTGGCAGCTGGGGGCACCGGACGCGGCGCAGCGGGCCTTGGAGACACCCGAAGGGGCAACCGCCGACCCTGCTGCCGCGGCCGAGCACTTCGCCCGAGCCGAAGCCGCCTACCTCCGGGCCGGGTCGCGGCGCGGCCAGGCCGCGGCGGCCCTGCGACTCGCGCACGCGGCCCGGCTGAGCGGTCGGCGCCGGGAGTGCCGGGTCTTACTCGGCCGGGCTCTGGATCTGGCGCTGCGCGCGGGTGATGGCGCCTGCGCCGCACTTGTACGGATGCAGGCCGGGCTGGATGCCGTAGCGCGCGGGGAGGCAGCCGACCCGGCCGCGGCGGACACCATCCGGGCCTGGGGCTCTGGTGTGGGCAGCGGCTCGTGGATGCGAGGGCTCCGCTTGATCGCCCTGGAGCACGCCGCCGCATGGATCCGCGTGGGCGATCTCGTACGCGGCCGGGGTGCCCTGCTGTTCGCGGACCGCCTGTCGGACGAGGTCGAGATCCCGGACCGCGCCGATGCGTGGGCCAGGTTGTACCAGTCAGCCGGGCACCGGCCGGCCGCACTCCTGCTCACCGATATCCGGATGGCAGCGCTCCGTGCCCGCGTACAGGCACGTCCGCCCGCGGATTGCTTCGGGGACCTGTTGGGCCTCGTACACGGTGCCCAGCTCTTCCACCACCACGCCCTCACTCTGGGCGACCCGGGGCTGCTCACCGCGTCAGGTGTCCGTCTTCGGCACGCGCTGGAGGCCATGGGCGAACTGTCGGCCGCGGATGCGCGACTGGCCGGGACGCGGCAATTGCTGAGCACCGATCTCGAGGAACTGCCGATGTGGCGAGCTCTGCACAGGGCTCGTCGTGATCGCGCCGCCGGGCTGCCCGACGAGGCAGACCGGCACGCCGAGTTGGCCCTGCGC
This sequence comes from Streptomyces sp. NPDC055189, assembly GCF_053606765.1. Taxonomy (NCBI): domain Bacteria; kingdom Bacillati; phylum Actinomycetota; class Actinomycetes; order Kitasatosporales; family Streptomycetaceae; genus Streptomyces; species Streptomyces sp. NPDC055189. The sequence continues at coordinate 356,699 of NZ_JBSGSG010000001.1, read as the reverse complement.
GAGGCGGATCGGCTCGGAAACATGTACGGCGCATGCTCGGCCCTGGTCGAACTGCGCCGCGTGAAGGAAGCCGGCACACGTGCACGGCGGGCCGATGCCACGCCGATGAGCGCCGTGCAGTCCGCCGCCCTGTGGCTGCGGTTGAACGACCCCGTCACGGCGGCCCGATCCATCGGGGACATCGGCCACCGTGGCCCCGACACCGCCGACGCATGGGGCCTTGCTGCTCTGCAGGCCGAGTTGCAGCTCAAACTCGGTGACCTCGACGCGGCCCACTCATACGCCCGGCAGGGGGTGCGCGCATACGAGCAGCACCGGGCCCGGCTGGCCCGGGACGCCCTGCGCTCTGCTGCCGCCGACTCTCCGGTGGTGGCCGGGCTCTACCACTGCGCGGTGCTCTCGCGCCTGCCCCGGGAGTCGTGCACAGGCGCGTCGGCGGCCGCCGCGTTCGACTGGGCGGAGCGTGCCCGCTCCGGCTTTCTCGATGCGATGCGGGCCCTGGACTCCGCGACGGGGTATCCCGGAACGCGCACCGCGGTGCGCGCCTGGCTGTCGGCCGGGACTCGGTGGTCGGCACGGTACGAGGAGGAGCTGGTGGGCCTCCGCGACGCGGCGGCCGGTCCCGGCGCAGCGGAGGATACGGCGGATCTCTCGGTCGGCCCGCCGCGCCACGACGGGCCGGGGGCACCCGAGCGGGTCCGGTCAGCGCCCCCTCGCGATGGGGAGTGGCGGCCCGCCCCGGTGGCGGACACCTCGGATCCGGGAGCCGCCGTCGGCGCCGGCGCCGCGGCGCATGGCCAGCTGGCACGCATCGAAGCCGCCGAGGCGGAGCTGGACGCTGCCGAAGCCACCGTGCGGCGGCTCGCGCCCACGGCGCTGACCGCAGCACGCGGCGGTGAGCTGCCGGGCGCGGCGGCCATCGCTGCCGCGCTGCCGCCGGACACGCTGTTGCTCACCTACCAGGTTTTCGACGAAGACCTGGTGGGCTGGGCCGTGTCCCGCGACGCGGTGCGGGCCGAGCGGCGAGGCCGCTGGGCGGGTGAGGTGACCGCGACAGCGCGCCGGTTCCACGCGGAGTGCGCGCACGGGGACAGCGACGGGCCGATGGCAGCCCGGGAGCTGGCCGCCTGGCTACTGGAGCCGTTCGCCGACGAACTCGACGCCCACTCCAGGGTCGTGGTGGTGCCCGCGCCCCGTCTGTCGCTGCTGCCCTTCCACCTGCTGCCCTGGGACGGTGACACCCTGGGCGCCCGGCACGTCGTCTCGTACCTGCCGGCCGCCTCCCTGTTGACCCGGCCCCGCCCTCCAGACACCTCGTGGCGGCGTGCTCGGGCGCTGCTGGTCGGGGCCCCGCACCTGTCCTCGGAGACCGGACTGGACCCGCTGCCGGGGACCGGCGTCGAGGTCGCCTCGATCGCCCGGCTCCTGCCCGGCGCCGAGCTCCTGAGCGGCAGGCAGGCCACCCGTGATCGGGTGATGACGTCCGCCCCGGGGTGCGAGGTGCTCCACCTGGCCACCCACGGTCAGGTCGACGACCTCTCGCCGAGCCGCAGCAGGCTGGCCCTGGCCGGTACGGACGCCCTGGATATGGCCGATCTCATCGGCTGTGCGAGGGCGCCCCGGCTGCTGGTGCTCTCCGCCTGCAACTCGGGCCGGGGCACCGCCACGGCCGGCGGGGACGTGCTGGGGCTGACCCGGTCAGCAATGATCACTGGGGCGCATGGGGCTGTCGTATCCCTGTGGCCGGTGGGAGACCTCACGGGCTGCCTGGTGATGACGGCGATGTACGAGCGGCTCACCGACGGGACGGCGGCCGACGTGCCGACGGCCCTGCACGGGGCACAGCAGGAGGTGCGGGCCATGAACAGCGCCGAACGCGATGCGGTGTACGGCCAGTTGGCCGTGGCGGCCCAGGCATCACCGTCGGCTCCCGGCACCCGCGACAGCGAAGCGCTGCACTCACAGGCCGCCGCCGACCGGGCACCGCGCCACTGGGCGCCGTTCATCTACGTCGGCGTATAGATCCACCACCGGGCGGCGTCGGGCGGGCATGCCCCTCACCGCCGTACCACCTTTGTCTAGGAGGCGATATGACCCGGCGTGCCCTGCTCCTTGGCGCCGCGACCGGCGGTCTGCAGGGCGTGGACAACGACATCGATCTGATGGCGGACGTCCTCGCCGCTCGCGGCTTCGAACAGATCACCACGTGTACGGGAAAGGAGGCCACCTATCAGGGCATGCTCAATGCCCTGCAACAGCTGTGCAGGGACGCCCGGCACGACGACGCGGTCGTCGTGTACTACTCGGGACACGGCGCGCTCGCCGACGGCCTGCAATACCTGGTGCCCGTCGACATGGAGGAGAGCACGCCGGACGACTTCAGGGGCTTGCTCGGCGCGGAACTCACCGAGATGTTCCGCGGCCTGACCGCAGTCGCCCGCAACACCACCTGCGTGCTGGACTGCTGTCACGCCGGCGCCCTGGTGCGCGGCCCTGCCCGGTTACGCCTCAAGTCCCGCTCGCTGTCCGGCATTCCGCTGGACGCGGCACGGGAGCGAGCCTCCCGGATCGGCGGTGCGGGCCGTGAACTCGTACCGGACCTGGTACGGCTGACAGCCTGCCAGCAGAGCGGGTCCGCGTTCGAGGACCGGCTGCCCGAGGGGAATCGCGTGCAGGGACTGTTCACGGATGCCCTGGCCTCACTGCTGCGTGATCCCCGGACCGGCGGTCTGCCCTGGGCGGTGCTGATGCGGCGCGTGCGGGATCGGGTGAAGCAGGTCAGCGGCCAGTGGCCGGACGCGGGCGGGGAGTCGGGGCGGCTGCCGTTCTCGCTGGACGTACCGCGCCAGCCGGAACTGCTTCCTCTGGAGCGGGTCAACGAGCGCTTCCGTGTCCCGGGCGGAGAGGTGCTCGGACTGGGTACGGGCGACGTACTGGACCTGGTGTTTCCCGACGATACGCCCCAGGTCCATCAGAGCCAGCAGGCCCAGCAGGCCCAGCAGGCCCAGCAGGCCCAGCAGGCCCAGCAGGAGGATCTCACCTTGACCGTACGCGGTGAGGTGGGAGGGCTGGACGGCGGGGACGCGCTGGTGGATGTGGAGCCCGAACCGGCCGAACTGCTCACGGCGCAGCTGCCTCCCGGAGCGTACGCCGTCCCGGTCCTGCTGCATGACCGGCGCCTGGTGCACCTTGGCGCGGGACTGCCCCGGGACTTCACCGCGGTGCTGCGGGAGCGCCTGGCGTCCTGTCCGCGCCTCGGCCTCGCGCACAGCGCGCGCCGGGCGTTCGCGACGCTCGGGCCGGCGCCGCAGGGTGGAGTCGAGGTCTGCCTGCCCGACGGGCTGCCCGCGCGCGCCCCGCACCCGGCCACTGCGGACGGGGCACAGGAGGCCGTTGAACTGCTGGAGACGCTGGCCCGGGGCGAACGGCTGCGCGCCCTGGGCGATCCACCTGACGGCGAACGCCTCGAGGCGCCCGTCGAAGTGCACGCCGAACGGCTGCCCGCCGGCAGCGGCGGCTGGGAGCCGCTGTCCTCCCGGGGTGCGACCCTTTACCCCGGCGACCGCTACCGCCTGACGGTGACCCATCTCGGCGATGAGGTGCTGTACGCCTGGATCGTCGCCGTGGGGCTGAGCGGCCGGTCGGGCCTGATCACCAACGACCAGCCCAGCGGGGTGCGGCTGCGCCCGCGCAGCGGGGAGCGTGGCGGCACGCTGCGGCTGGGCCCGGTACGTGTGTTCTGGCCGCAGGACGTGCCGGCACGAGGGCCACGCCCCGAGACCATTCACCTGCTCCTGGGGAACCGGCCGGTGGACCTGACCCCGCTCGTCTCACGCAGCGCCCGCGATCGCGCGCGCCGCGATGAACGACACCCGCTGAGGTACCTGCTCGACAAAGTGTGGAAAGGGTCCCAGGAACGCCGCCGCGACCAAGAGGCGGCGCGGGAGCGGGAGTTGCACTACCGCGTGCTCACCACGCACGCCCTGATGTGCCCCACGGCTGCCGTGTGAGTCTGCGGCGTTCATGCGCGGCCGAGCGTAGTATGCGCTGTCTGGGGGACAGGTCAGGGGGCGGCCATGGCGGGCGGGAGCACGCGCAATCGCTTGGCTGCCGGGCCGTGGCCGCACGGCAGTTTCCTGGCGGGCCTTGCCGCGGCATCGGCTCCGGACACCGTGACGACGGCCCTGCTGTCGGCCAGCACCCCGCGTGTCTATGAGCCGCATGAGATTCTCCTCGCGGAGGGTCACACGGGCACCTTCGTGCTGCTGCTCCTGACCGGCGTCACCAAGGTGACGGCCGCGGCGCCGGGCGGTGAGACCGCGTTGCTCGCGGTCCGCCTCGGTGGCGACCTGGTCGGCGAGTTCGCCGCCTTCGACAACCAGCCCCGCTCCGCCACGGTGACCGCCGCGAGCCGGGTACGCGCCCGGCGTCTTTCCCAACAGGCCTTCCTGCACTGGCTGAAAGGCCATCCGTCGGTGGCCCTGGCGGTCAGCCAGAGCCTGGTCCGCAAGAACCGCTGGTCGGTGCGGCGGCGCAGCGACTTCAGCAGTTGCCCCGTGGCCACCCGGGTCGCCCGGGTGCTGGCAGATCTCGCCGACGACTACGGGCACCAGCGCGAAGACGGCACGCTGAGCATTCCGCGCCTCACCCAGGCCGAGCTTGCGGGGTTGGTGGGCGCACGCGAGCGCAGTGTCCACGACGTGCTGGGCGCGCTGGCGGCAGAAGGAGTGATCGATGTCGGATACCGCCGGGTGACCGTGCGCTCGCTGCACGGGCTGCACACCGCCACCGAACCACCCCGTACTCCCACCTGAACCCGGCCCCCGCATGCGTAACAGGAGGTAGAGATGGGCCGTTGGAGCGCAGACCTTCCCGACGACGTGCTGGCCGCCGTCGACCTCTTCGACGAGAACACCTCTGCGCCGAAGGGCGAGGAGCCCCGGCCCGCGTTCACCCGGGCCAGCGGCGCCCAGTTGGGCAACCCGCTCATGTACGCGCTGCCTCCCGGGCCCGGCGACACCGACCGCAGTCCTCGTGAGCTGCTCCTGTGCTTCCCCTTTGACCTGGAAGAGCTGCCCTGCGGGCGCCGATACCGCCAGGCAGAACTGACCGCCGTCCTGGACGACGGCCTGCGGGCGCTGGTCCTGCACCCGACTTCGGCGCCTCCCACGCCGTCCATGCCGCCCGCCCCGCATGACGTCGCTGTGAGGGCCTTCGGGCTCGGAGGCAGCAGGCTCCGCTGGGTCTTCCAGGCCCCCGACGGCTCCGGCGAACTGCGCCCGGACGGCCGCTGGGCGCAGGCCCTGGTGCGGCTGCCTCCGGGCACCGTGCAGGTGTCGGGGCTGATCGGGTTGAGCACGGTGATCGAACGCCCGAAGCTCTTCGGGGTGTGGCCGCGGACCCCGGCGCGACTGCCGCAGGACGTTCCCTTCCGGCTGGCGGTCGAGGATGCCTGGACGACTGCCGGGACCCTCGCTGGCCACGGCACTCTGCCCGGCGCCTGGGCCCTCCCGCCGTATGAGGAGGGCAACATCGGCGACGCGGGAGCGGCTCGTGGGCCGATGCGGGACTCCGGGGCGGGCGAGGACCTGCCGCCGGGACTGCGCAGGCTGTGCCTCGCGGTGGACATCGAGAAATACAGTGCCCGCGACAACGCGGACATGGTCCGTCTGCAACGCGTCCTGCTGCGCACCCTGCGCGCCGCCTGTGCGCACGCGGGGGTGCGCTGGGAAGCATGTGGCAGGCAGGCCCAGGGCGACGGCTACCTGCTGGTCATGGCCCCCGGCGTCGACGAGACGCGGGTGGTGCCCGCCCTGCTGGTGGGGCTGGCCGACGGATTGGCCGCGGCCAACGGCGCCCTGCCCGACCCGCCCCCCGATCACGTCCCCGAAGAACCGGTCTCCCGCGCGGCCGAGAACGGCGCACCTCGGTTGCTGCGCATGCGGGCGAGTCTGCACCAGGGCATTGTCCACGAGGCGGACAGTGGCTGGGCCGGCTCTGCCGTGGTCGCGCTCTTTCGCGTGCTGGACTCCGGCCCGCTGCGCAAGGCCCTGGCGTCGGACACATCGGCCGTCCTTGCGGTCGCCTTCTCCGACGGCCTCTACCAGGACCTCGTCGCCAACGGATACGCCGGGCTGTCGCCCGACGGATTCCACCACGTCGACGTACACAATGCGGCCAAGGGCTTTTCCGCCAGTGCCTGGATCCGCCTGGGCCCCGGCATCTGAACGCCCCCACCCCAACCGACGCGCAGCGGGCGCCGCGCAGGGCGGGAAGGGAGCCTTTCGCCTCCCGGATCCCTGATGGCCGGATGGGCATCCGGTTTTGCCCGTGGCTCAGCGCAGCAGAGCGACGATCAGGGCCGTGGCGAGTCCGAGGGCCGCAACTGTGGCCGCGAGGGCCAAGCGCCGGGCCTGTCGCAGGCGCTGCGCGCATCGAGCATCTGTGCAGCAGCCAGCGTCCACTCGCCCGTCGCGACCAGGGCCCGCCCCAGGATCCGCAACGTCTTCGCTGCGGCCGGAAGGTATGCGCTCCGTGCTCCCGTGCGCGGGCCGGGAAGGCGGTGGGCGGTGGCCCGTGAGGGCCACCTGCAAGTTCCTCTCCGAGTGGTAGGGGCCTGCCTCGATCATGTGCAGAGCCGTGCCCGTGGCAGGCGGCTCGGCACCTGCGCTGGGGCACACGGGATGGGTGTCGGAATCGGCGGTGAAGAACGCCCTGACGGGCTCGGCGCAGATGCCGTGGACCCAGTCGAAGAGGTCATCGGTGGGCGGGCCCGGGCGTTCGACGCACACGATGCCTTCCACCAGCGGGGTACGGCGGCCCCCGTGCAGGACGTAGTCGGCGTCGGAGCCGAGGTGGCTACCGCGCAGATAGCCGACCCGGTAGAGCACCCACAGTCCCCGGTGCCCCCGGTCCTGGTATTCCCGAAGGTAGGCCGTGGCTTCGGCCGCCTCTCCCGACGCCACGTCGGACAGCAGATGGTGCAGGTTGCAGGCGATCAGGAAGTCGGGGGCCACGACGATGTGGAATCCCGTGTCGACCGACCGGGTGATCGCAAAAGGCCAGGCGGAACCCTTGGTGGCGAGAGCAAGGGTGGACGGGCCTCGGGAGCCGGGACGAGACATCACCGCACCTCCCCCGACACAAGTGCCCCTGGGTGAACGGCCTCGAACTCCGCCAGGACGGAGTCAAACAGCTTGATCATGGAACTCATCGCCTCCTGCCGTGATCGTGCCTGGAGCATGTGTGCGCGCAGTTGCTTGCTGTCCTCGGCCGTTTTCTCCTCGTACCGCCGGTGGCGTTCCTCCACGAACTCGATGAAGGCGTCCACCATCGTCTCCTGGATCGCGGCCAGGGCGGGCGAGGGAGCGGCATTGGCCAGGACGCCGCGCAGCATCGGGAGCTTCTTCGTGGCTTCCCGAAACAGCCGGGGCCAGAGTCCCGTCTGCTGCGGTCCCGCCGCGGAGGTGTTGCCCTGTTCCTGCATACGGTTGAGCTCGCGGGTGAACAGGTCCACGAGTACGGCCATGAGCGGCACTTCGACGTTCACGGGATGCGGGAAACGGCCCTGCTTCACCATCGTCTGCCCGTCGGGACCCAGCGTGGCGAAACCCCGGCCCAGGGAGCTGACGGGGATGAACCGCAGCGCACCGCCGTCCGTGCGGCGCAGCCTGTTCTTGTAGAAGTCACGGAAGTCGGGGTTCTCGACCAGGCGGTCGAGAATGTTCTGCACGGTGTGGCCGGCCGCCTCCAGCAGGTCCCACTTGGTGACGAGGAAGTGAACCACCGCCTTGCTCGCGCCCAGCGCACCGAAGACGGGGATCAGCTCATGGATCAGGCGCCCGTCGCCCTCCAGGTAGCGCATCACCTTCAGGCCGTCCAACAGCACCAGCAGGAACTCGGACTCCTCCACCCGCCGCCAGACGGCGGCCCCATACTCTGTCTCTGTCGCCGCCGAGTTGGTCAGGTGATCACCGGCGAAGTCGAGATAGTCGAGGGTGAAAGGGCTGTACACCTCGTCCTGTTCGGTGCGGATCGAGCAGGTGAAGCGCCATTCCGACGTGTGGGCAAGGAGGTTGGGGTCGGGCCAGCCGTCCGGGCTGACGACCTGCGAGTAGACCTGGTTGAGCTTCGTCGCCTCGTTCGGCGGGAGTTGAACGAAGAACCCGACGTCGTCCCGCTGGATCGCAAGACGGCGGAACAGGCTGGCCAGATAAACAGTCTTCCCGGAGCCCTGCGGCCCCAGAACGGTGACGGGAATGGATGACATCGCCCTTGGTCTCCTCGGTGACACGGACCTGTCGAAGGAAACGGGGAGGCGCAGGGTTCGCGCCTCCCCTCCCCCGTGACCCCTCAGTAGAGACCCGGCAGCGCGGCGGGATTCCGTAGTGGTGCGGGATCTCGGGAATCGGTCGCCTTGGATACCGTCTTCGCAGCCCGGGCCATCTCGGTGCCGCTCACTCCGGTCCGTGCCCCGCGCGCGAAGGCTTGCATCGAGCGCTGGTTCGGCGGATGGCGACGGGAACTCCCCGACACCGCGCACTGATCGTCGGCGAACGGCACCTGCGCAACGTCCGGGCCGCATACGACGACCGGGGGCCGGATGCCTGCGCGCAGGCTGCGCGGCTATGCAGGTGGGTGTCTGCGGCACGCCCGCAACGCGCTGCGGCCCGGCGGCGTGAGGACTTCGCCGCCGTCCTCGACGATCACGTCATGGATGTTCTCGGCAGCTGACTGCCGGGGCAGGTCAGGCGCTCTTCTCCGACAGCCCCGGGAGGCTCGTCGACGTGCACGTCTGCGGGGGCAGCTGGCTTCCTGTCATGCAGGATCCGCCGCTCAGCGCGGGTCGGCCACTCGGCGCCCCAAGGCTGCGCGGCCTCGACCGCGGTGGGCATGCCGTCGTCGTCCCAGCCGCCGAAGCGGCACGGGCCCAGAAGTTCGAGCCACAGGATCGTTGCCCAAAAGGGGTCTTTGCCGTGGCCCTTCTTGCGACGCATGGTCCCGGACCGGTAAAACGAACTCTCCGTTGTCGTCGATCTCCTACCAGCGGGCAATAACGCGCTTCTGCTCGCCCGTTTACTCCCACTCCGCACGGAAGTGCTCCTTGGCCTACGCGATGAGCTGAGGGGCAAGCGTGCGATTCTTGGGGGGTACGTAGTCCGGCATCGTCCGGACCGCTTTGTAAGTGATCGCCATGGCGCTCCTCTCCTTCCGTCACCCGCGAGGGAAAAGAGCCCCGGCAAACAAGATTCACTTCGCGGATTGATCCGCCTCAGTGGCCTGAACAGGCACTTTAAAAAAGTCGTTGCGCACACACAGCTACACCGTGTAATGTCCTTCCTCGACAGCACGGATGCTAGCGGCGATGCGCGACGCGAAGCGAAGCGGTCCTCCTAATGGGGCTGCAACGCCACGCAACGCAAATCAACGCCACGCTAGCGTGATGTCATTGGGTCTAGCCAGTTTCCTAGATCCAAAGTCCGCACACTAGTAGTGCAACGTTCGGTTAACCCCGATCTCAACGCAGGAAACGACGAAATGCGTTTCCGTCATGGTCAGCGGACGCCATGAAGCTTAGACAGGGAATGAACTCTGTCTTTCGTTGGGATCGGCGTCTCCTCCTGGAGTCGCCTTTCTCTAAGGCTATGACTCGGAGGAGAAAGAAATGGAAACCAGCAACATCATAAAGACGCTCGTTGAGAGCGCATCTGAGAACCCGCAAGCATTCGGAATGGTTGCAGCCGTGGCTATGGCCGTACTGCTAGTCGGAGCCTTCGTCGGCACCTTCCTCATCGCAATCCGTGGCACGAAGCGGACCGAAGACCGAATTGCCTTGATGAAGGCAAACCGAGAAATGTGGAAGTTCCCACCCCGAAAGAAGTAAGTGCCCGACCGCGTAGGGCCCGATTTCGGTCGGGCCTTACGGGCGCTTCGCATGCCGCCCTCGGTACTCGGGATTGAAGTAGGCGAGAACCGGGCGTGCCCCAAGCAATCTTTGCCGCGCCCCTTCCGTGCGACCAATACCGACGAAGCCGGTTCGTGACCTCCACGTCCTTTGCCGAGTTCTGCATGACCTCGGGTGCCACCGCATCACTCATACGGTGTCACCAACAGAGGCGCGCGGCGCAGGTCCTGGACGGTCCAGATCAGGCCGGCGAGGGCGCAGGCGGCCCGCATGCAGATCTCGTAGTCGGCCTGACCCACGGAGAGGTAGTCCTGCTTGACAGTCCCCGCTGCCCGAAATGCCGTGCGCAGTTCGTCGGGCATGTGCGGCAGGTCGCGTTCGAGGTCCAGGTCGTCGACGTTCACGTGGTGGGCCATCGCCCCGTCGACGGCGTAGGACAGGCTCACATCGGCATTGATGGAAAACGAGGTGGAGGCTGTGGCGCGCCCCCCGGAGGACAGCTCCGCCAGCTGCTCCTCATCGACGCACGCGGCGTCGTCGTACACAAAGGTCCAGGACCCGTTCGTACCTGCCATCAGGGTGCCGGTGTCACCGTGCTCGGCCACAAGGAACGCGGCAGGCAGGGAGGTGTACGGTCCGGCCCCGGCGGCAGGCAGTACGCAGCTCGTGATGTTCCGGGGATCGGCGTCCAGGGCCTCCAGCATCTCCCGGGGCTCGCGACCGCGGACGACGTGCAGGGCGTGGTGCCGCTCGGTCGCAGCCACCTCATGGATCCAGATCGGCAGGCCGTCGTCAGCGAGGGTGCCGGGCGGGAATCCGGGTGTGTGCATGGGCAAGCGAGTCCTCCGGGGCGGCGGGCGGCTGACGGCGGGTGGCGGGTCGCGGTGCCGGACGCGGGGCCCGCACCCCCGTACCCCATGCGTGGCTGTCCGGGCCGGGGCTGCTGCCCGACTCTCTACTTTTGCGGGTACAGCATCGCGACGACGTCCGTGAAGGTCAACTTCCCTTACGGGCACCGCTGTCCGCCTCGCAACCGACCGTGCCGGATCCGCCCGCAGGGCGAACCAGTCTTTTCCCTGCCCGGCTCACGCGACAGCTTCGCTTACGCCCCCCGGTCTGCAGGCGGGCAGCATCCACGAAGGACGACCGATGACAGCCGCTCTACCGATCAGTTCACGACCAGCCGCCAGGATGGCCGGACAATCAGGCACCGCAGACGGCAGGATATCGCTCACGCGAACGAGCCGCTCCTGGCGTCGAGTTGAGGGCGCGGGGCGTTGCGGGGCACGCTGCAGCATGGTGATCGGGAGGGGCTCGGTGGGGGCACGGAACAGGCACTGGTCACGGGTTGTCGTAGGCGTCGTGATCCTTACCGGCTTGCTGGCGCCTCCGTCGGCGAACGCGGCACCGGGGTCGGACTCCTACGGCTACGATCCCGACGCACGCACCGTCCGCGGTAGTTCCAGCATGCTCAGCGCCCCCGAGCTGGCCCAAGGGACGCCATATCGCAGCACGCTCCCGGGCAGCGAACCGCTCTACTTCCGCGTCGCACTCGACGCGAAGTCACACACGTATGTGTCGGTGGTGGGCATCCCCGGCGCGGAGACCGAGCCCACGCCCACGAACTCACTGCAGGTCAAGCTCGTCGACGCCGACGGCAACCGCTGTGATCGTCAAGGTGCGGGGTTCGCGATCGGATTCGCGCAGCCGCTCGCCGCCTCCGCGAGCCGCATGATCGCCCCGGCCGGGGGTGCGGCGGAGGCGAAGTGCCAGGATGCCGGCACGTATTTCGTGGCCGTCTCCCGCTACCGTCAACGCGCCGGGGCCGCCCCGTGGGGGCTTGATCTGCGTGTCGACGCCGAGCCCCCGCTGAAGGAATCGGCAGCCGGCGGCCCGGCTGCGCGCAGCCCCCGTCCCTCCGCGCCGGACAGCACCCCGGCCGCAGTGGACGGCGGGGCAGGATTCGCGGTCGCGGCGCGGGTGCGGAGTGGCGCCGCGGCCGGTGAGATCGCCGCGGGGCAGTCGCGGTTCTACAGGGTTCCGGTCGACTGGGGGCAGCGGCTGACGGTCGCCGTAGAGCTCGCCGGGCAGAAGCAGGGGCCGTACGTGGCCAACGGATTGTCGGTCACCGTGTACAACCCGGCACGCATGAAGGTGAAAGGCACCTCGACGAGCTACCACGGCCAGCCGGCCACCGCCGACCTGGACGCACTGCCGGCCGTGGCGTACGAGCACAGGACCGACCAAGAACGCAGCACGGCAGCGATGCGGTTTCCCGGCTGGTACTTCGTACAAGTGACCGCCTCCCCCGAGTTGGCCCCCACGTGGGGCAGGACGCCGCTGCCCATGACGGTGCGCCTCGGCCTCAAGGGCTCGGCCCGCCAACGGCCCGTCTACGCCGGCGACCCGGGCGTCTTCCAGGTGCCGGGTGCGCAACCGCCCCGACAGCCGAGCAAACGCCCCGCAGCGACCGGGACGGCCGACGAGGGTGGCATGAAGACGCTGGCGATCGGCTCACTCACCACTGGTGTGCTGCTCCTTGCCGTCTCGGCCGGCCGCGTACTGCGCGCACGGCGCCGGCCGGTGTAGCCACCTGCGCCACGGAGCCCGCCGACTCGCGGCACCCAACCACCCCACGGGCCTACTCGCTCACGAAGCCCAGTTCAAGCAAACCAGGCCCAGATACCCAGACCGATCAGGAGCAGACCGAGCACGGTGAGCATGCCCGTGCCCGATGGCACGCCAACGGGGCGGAGCGCTTGGCCCGCGTCGGGTGCGAGGGGCGGAGGCGGGGGCGGGGGCGGTGGAGTGGTTGCGGAGGCCGGCGGGTGTGCCGGGGCGGGCACGGACTCCGGCAGCGGGGCGATCGGCGCGGGTGCATACCGGCGTAGTTGCATAGTGGGGGCGGTCGGCTGCGGCGTCGAGACCAAGGGCGGCGCGGGCTCGGCGATGAGCGGGCCGGTGGGGCCGAAGCCATCGGGCAGCGGCGGAAGTTGGTCGAAGACCTCGATCGCGCTGTCGCTGTCCGGCTCAGGCAGCTGCGGTGCGATCGCGGCGAGGGCCTCGCGGGCCCTGGCCGCGCTGGCGAGCCGCCGCCGCGGATCTGGGTGCAGCAGCAGGGACAGCACCTGCCACCACGGATCGGGAACCTGCTCGGGGGCAGCAGGCGGCGTGCCGTCGTCGTCGAAGGCCTGCGCGAGGGCGGCGGCGTCCAGGTCTTCTCCCTGGAGCAGATAGAGGGCGACCACGCCCACGGCGAAGAGATCGAACTGCGGTTCCGGCTCGGCGCCTTCGTACTGTTCGGGGGCGATATAGCCGGGGGTACCGATGATCTGGTCGACGTGGGTGATGCGGATATCGCCACCCTGGTACGCGAGGCCGAAGTCGCCGATACGCACCCGCGGTGTCTCCAACCCGGTGGCCTCCAACAGGAGGTTGCCCGGTTTGATGTCCCGGTGCACGATCCGCTGCGCGTGCACGGTCTCGAGTCCGGCGAGCACCTGGTCGACGAGCATGAGCACATAGCGAGGCGGCAGCGGACCGTAGTCACCGAGCAGACTCGCCAGCGTGCCGCCACCCACGAGGTCCATGGCGATCAAGACCTTGTCGTCGGCTGCGGCCCATCCGGACGGCGCCACGACATGGGGGTGCTCGATGCGCGTGGCGCCCTCGCGGACAAACCGGAGCAGATTATGGGCCTGGGACTGCTGCAGCATCTTGGCCGCGACATACCGCTGTTCACGAATGTCCCAGGCGCGATGGACGACCCCGAACGCGCCCCGTCCGAGCTCATCGACCAGCACATACCGTCCCGCGAACAATGTGCTCCCGCTCATCGTCTCCCCCAACTCCCCTGCGCCCGCTGCTCGGTCATCCGCGTGTCACCACTGGAGATGCAACTCGGCTGAATCCTGCGCCCGGTTCCCCACCTAACCACTTGAGTTTGCTTACGTAAACACCTACGCTGTCGATCTGCTCCGCGGACGACGCCAACCAACCTACACTTTTGACGATCTGGGATGCCGTATGTCTAGACGATGCAGTGATGTTTCCATTCGCAATCTCTCGCCCGACCCCGATGACGCCCGGCAAACCGCCCGCGAGGGACGCTGGCCCGCCCGTACGCGCAGGCTCACCCGCCGCGCAGGTCTCATCCGATTAGAGGGCCCCTTCGACGACAGCGACCTGCAACACGTACGGGCCACAGCGCCGGCACGCCAGGTGACCCGTGACGGAGAAGTGATCCTGATCTGGCCGCCGGGAACTGCGAAGGTCACGCTGCATCGCACCGGTGTGATCACAGCGACCGGGTACTTCGAGGGCAACGAGATCGCGGCACTCCAGGAGTTCCTTCCGGGCCAGACCGTCACGCACACACGAGATCAACTCACCGTCTGGCCCACCGCAGTCCCCTCGGAGCACGGGTGACGCGGCGTCTCGCAGCTTCCCGTGGGTGCGCAGCCCCGGCCTGGATCGCCCTGCTTGACGCGATCACCGCGGCCGCCCGCCGCGCCGGTCACCCCGCGTATCGGACACACGCCCCACCTGGGCCAGGGCGGTCGACAACCGCACGCTTCTCGACGGCGCGGCCATCGCCCGGCTCACCGTCGACCGTCAACCGGCCGGAGCAGTCCTGCTGCGCGATCCCTGGCGCCGCGGCGGCCGGGCGACCGGAACAGAGTGGAACCGGCCCGAATTCGATGGATCGGAGAGCGCTGATGCACCACACCCACCTGCGCGACCTGAAGGTTTCTCGGATCGGTCTCGGCGACGGGCATGTCCCGGGCCTACACCGGCGCCGGGACCCACGAGGCGGGATCGATCCGCACCGTGCACCGCACCCTGGAGCTGGGCGTCGGCTTCATCACCTCGCCTTCGAGGGAGCCCTCGACGGCGGCGCGGATGTTGATGGGTGTCGAGTCGAGGTTGCCTGATCCGCCGCCGGAGTGCGAGACAAGGCCGAATCTGGTCGCCAAGACCACCTCGTCACGTCACCCCTTCCGGGCCCGTCCGAGCAGCTGAAGTGTTCCGGCTTGCGCTCGTAGCGTCGATGGAGCCGTCGGCAGCCTGACAACCAGGACGTTGGGTCGGCCGCGCGGCGAGGTGCCTGCCGTGGCAGGTCCTTTGTGGCGCGGTTACTGATCGAGCCTTCAAGTCCCGGTCCGGGAGGCAGTGAGCGCACCTGCCGAGCTACGGCCGGCTCATCCAACCCGCTGGGCCCCTCAAGCGCCGACAGGCTTCCATCGCGACGCTCAGACACCGATGCCGAGCCACGCGGCCTGGCGGTGCCCGGCTTCACCACATTCCGCGAACTCGCCGACGCGCTCATCAGCGCCACCCCCGGCTGGTGCCACGCCGTCACCCTCGCCGACTACCCTCAACGGCATCTGCCACCTCGTCCCCGGGCATCCCACCGCATCGGTGACCGGCGGCCGACCCATCATCGGCAATGATCTTCGGTTGGCCGACTCGGGGAGAAACGTGCTCCACACCCCCTTCGCGCGGCCGGAACTCAGTCGGATTGAGCCGGCCGCGGGTGCACGGAGTCCGCGATGGTGACGAGCGACTGCATCATGGCCTCCGAGGCCGGGCTCAGGCGGCGTCCGGCCGCACGGGTGATCCCGACGCGGGCGCCGACGAGGTCGAGCGAGATCGGCAGTGCGGTGAGCCGAGGGTCGCTCGCGCCGATGAGCTCCGGTAGCGCGGCCACCATGTCGGTCTCCACGAGGAGCTGGCGGATGGTGAGGAAGGCGGTCGTCTCCACGCGGTTGGAGGGCAGCGAGCAGTCGTTGCGGTGGAAGAACTCCTCGAGCTCCGTGCGCAGCGCCGTCTCCACCCCCGGCAGGATCCACGGGTAGGCGATCAACTCGTCGAGTGGGATGTGGGTGCGTGCCGCGAGCGGGTGCCCGCTGCGGGCGATCACGCGGATGGTCTCCGCGTGCAGCGTCTGCTGGATCGTCCCCTCCGGAGGGACCGTGGCCAGGCGGCCGATGATGAAGTCGATCTTGCCTGCGACGAGGTCTTCGAGCAGCGCCTCCGGTGTCGCTTCACGCACGACGATCCTCAGGGCGGGACGGTCTTGCTTGATCCGGGCGATGGCCCGTGGCAGCAGGAGGTTGGAGCCCGCGAGATGGGTGCCGATGACCACGTGGCCGCGTGTGGCGTCGGCTATCTCCTGAAGGTGGCGGCTCGCCTGGTTCATCTGGGCCAGTGCCGAACGCGCGTACTGGGTGAAGGCCTCACCGAACTCGGTGGGCTCGATCCCCCGCGGGCCGCGTTCGTAGAGGGTGACGCCGAGGATGCGTTCGAGATCCTGGAGGCTGCGGGTGACCACGGGCTGGGTGACGTGGAGCGCGGCCGCGGCGCCGACCACGCTCCCCTGACCGGAGAGCGCCTCGACGAGGAGGAGATGGCGGAACTTCAGCCGCCCGTCCAACATCCGCGGTATTTCCATACGAGAACGGTAGACCGCCTTCCGTTGTCAGGCATAGCCGCACGGCTGTGTGCATCCCCATGGACATACCTGCTGGTGGAGCCTGGTCCGCATACCCGGCGTCGGGCTTGGGCGAGCAGCGCAATGGCGGACCCTGGCCGTGCCGGCACGGATATCAGGGTCCGCCAACGCTGGAGTTTCACCTTCGCAGGCCGCTTCGCGCGTCAGCGATCGACGGGCACGCGCCCGATCCAGCGCTGCGCGTTGCCGCCGGCGATCGCCTCGCGCTCCGCGGCGCTGAGGAAGTCGGCCCTCCGGAGTACCTCGCCGACGGGCCGTTCACCCAGGGGGTAGGGGTAGTCGCTGCCCAGCATCACGTGGTCCGCGCCGAGGGTGTCGACCAGCGTGCGCAGAGCCACCGGGTCGAAGACGACGCTGTCCACGCTGAACCGGCCGAGGTAGGCCGAGGGCGGCAGCTGCGAGGTGGCGATGAGGTCCGAGCGGCGATGCCAGGCGTTCTCCAGGCGCCCCAGCCAGAACGCGAACGATCCGCCGCCGTGCGCGAAACAGATCCGCAGCGACTCCGGCACCTCGTCGAACACTCCACCGAGGATCATGGCGAGCACGGAGAGGTGGGTCTCCGCCGGCATTCCGGTCAGCCACCGCGCCATCCAGCGGTCCAACCGCGGGGAAGTGGGCATGTCCCAGGGGTGCACGAAGACCGGCGCGCCCCGCGAGGCCGCGTGCTGGAGGAAGGTGACGACGCCTTCCGCGTCGAGGTCCTGGTCGCCCACGTGGTTGCCGATCTCCACCCCGACATGCCCGGCGTCCAGGCAGCGGTCGAGTTCGCGGCAGGCCGCGTCGGGGTCCTGCAACGGCACCTGGGCGAACGGAATGAACCGCTCCCTGTCGGGTGCGCAGATCTCCAGGGCGAGATCGTTGAAGATCCGGCAGACCTTGACCGCCTCGGCACCGCTCAGGTCGTACCCGAAGAACAGCGGTGTGGGAGAGACCACCTGGGCCTGCACCCCGTCGGCCGCCATGTCGGCCAGTCGGACCGACGCGTCCCAACAGTTCGATTCGATGGCGCGGAACTCGGTCTCCCCCACCATGATCATCGCCTGACGTTCGGACTCCACCCGCAGCCAGGGCTGACCGGGACCGAGGTCCGGCCAGGCGGCGGGGACGTAGTGGGTGTGTATGTCGATGACATCGGACACCGGATCAGCCCTTACCGGGGTGCAGCGCGCCGCAGTTACCGCACGTGCGCTGCTCGACGGACGCGTGGAAGGCCTCGAACACCGGCGGCAGGTCGGCGACGATGTCCCGCACCTGCAACTCCACCGAGTGCACCTTCATGCCGCACTCCAGACAGAACCAGCCGAACTGTTCCGTCGTCCCCTCGGGCCGGACGCGCTCCACCACGATGCCGATGGAACCTTCCTCCGGACGCTGCGGCGAGTGCCAGGTGTTGCCGGGCAGCAGCCACATGTCGCCTTCGCGGATGTCCACGCGCTGCGGACCGTCCTCGGTGATCACGTTGACGTGCATATTGCCCTTGACCTGGTAGAAGTACTCCTCGAACGGCTCGAAGTGGAAGTCGTAGCGCTGGTTGGGGCCGCCGACGATCTGCACGATGAAGTCACCGCTGGTGTCCCACATCGCCTTGTTGTTGACCGGAGGCTTCAGCAGGTGCTCGTACTCGGCGAGCCACTGCGGGAAGTTGAAGACCGGAGGCAGTGACGACGTCATGAGTTCTCCTTGGCGACAGGACCGGGCCGGCGCACGGCGATGGCCTGGATCTCGATGAGCAGATGCGGGTGGGGAAGCTGGTGGACCGCGACGGTGGTCCGCGTGGGTCCGGTGGTGTCGAAGTACTCGGCCCATACGCGGTTGTAGCCGCCGAAGTCGTTCATGCTGACCAGATAGGCGGTGACCTGGACCAGGTCGTCGAGCGTGCAGTCCACGGCGGCGAGCACGTCACGGATGTTCTCGATCACGGCCCGGGTCTGGGCCTCGATGTCGAGGTTGGTCACGCCCATCGCGTCGGCGCTCGCCCCGGCGAAGGTGTTGTCGGGCCGGCGGCTGCTGGTCCCGGAGACGAACACCAGGTCACCGGCGACCTTGACGTGTGGGAATCGGCCGCGAGGGGTGGCTTTCCCCTCGACGACGAGGGACTCGTCGTTCATCGCTCCCCCGCGGGTGTGCCGGTGGTGGTGACGTGGACGGAGCCGAGACCTGGGACGGTCGCGCTGACCGTGACGCCGCCCGGAAGGGCGACCGCGGCGGTCGCCGCCCCGGCCAGCAGCACGGAACCGGCGGGCAGGACGACTCCCTGGGCCGCGGCCATGCGTGCGATCGCCGGCAGGGCGAGGACCGGGTCCCCGAGGATGTCGCTGGTGCTCCCGGTCGCCGCGACCGCTCCGTCGATCTCCAGCGTCACCGGCCGGTCGTCGAACCGGACGTCGGTGGCGGTGAGGTCGGTCGGCTGCCAGGCCCCGGTCACGAAGGCGGCCGCCGAGGTGTTGTCGGCGACGACGTCGGTGAGGGAGAACTTGAAGTTCGCGTAGCGGCTGTCGATGATCTCCAAGCCGGGGGCGACCGCGTCGACGGCGGCTCGCAGGTCGGCCTCGGGGTCGGCCGCGGCGCGCGCGTCGAACCGCGCACCGAGGCGGAAGGCCACCTCCGGCTCGACGCGCGGGTGGATGAAGTCCTCCATGGCCACGCTGCCGCCGTCGGCGTACTCGCCGCTCGCGTACAGCCGACCGAAGATGACGTCGGAGACGCCCATCTGCAGCGCCTTGGCCTTGCTGGTGAACCCCAGCTTCACACCGACGACACGGTCACCGCGGGTCTCCCGCAGTTCGGAGCCGAGCGCCTGCACTTGGTAGGCGTCGTCCAGGGTGAGGGAGGCGGTCCCGCTCAGCTGCGCGATCGCCTGCCTGGAGGTGACGGCCTCGTCGAGAGCCGTGGCGTACGGGGAGAGAGGGGAGGTCGATGCAGTCACAGTGCCACGCACACATTCGTCGTCTCGGTGTAGAAGTGCAGTGAGTGCTTGCCGCCCTCGCGTCCGATTCCGGAGCGGCCCGTGCCGCCGAAGGGGGCGCGCAGGTCGCGCAGATACCAGGTGTTGACCCAGGAGAGGCCGACGTTCATCGCCTGCGCCACCCGATGGGCCCGGGTCAGGTTGCTGGTCCACACCGAGGCGGCAAGACCGTATTCGGTGTCGTTCGCCAGGCCGATGGCCTCCTCCTCGGTGTCGAAGGGGATCAGCGCGGCGACCGGGCCGAAGACCTCCTCGCGCACGGTACGACAGGAGTTGTCCAGGCCGGTCCACACCGTCGGTTCGATCCAGGCTCCGCGTGCCAGGTCCTCGCCGAGATCGGGTATGCCGCCCCCGGCGAGGACCTGGGCGCCTTCCTGCACGGCGAGGTCGAGATACGACATCACCTTGGCCCGGTGCTTCTGGGAGATCAGCGGGCCGGTCGTCGTGCCGGGGTCGTGCGGGCGGCCAAGGCTCAGTCCCCGGGCCCGCTCGGCGAGCCCGGCCGCCAGTTCGTCGAAGAGACCGCGCTGGACGTAGACCCGCTCGGTGCACAGGCAGACCTGGCCGGTGTTCAGGAACAGCGACCGGGTCAGCCCGTCGAGGGTCTGCTCCAGCGGGGAGTCGTCGAAGACGACGGCCGCGTTCTTGCCGCCCAGTTCGAAGGAGACGGGCACCACGCGCGGCGCGACCTCCTTCATGATGGTCGCCCCCGTCGAGGACTCACCGGTGAAGGTGACCCCGTCGATCCCCGGGTGCCGGGTGAGGAACTCACCCGCCGAGCCCGGGCCGAAGCCGTGGACGACGTTGTACACGCCGTTCGGCGCGCCCGCCTCGGCGATGACCTCCGCCAGCAGGGTCGCCGTCGACGGAGTCTCCTCGGACGGCTTGACCACCACGGCGTTGCCGCAGGCCAGAGCCGGTGCCACCTTCCATGTGAGCAGCAGCAGCGGAAGGTTCCACGGGACGATGACGGCCACGACTCCAAGCGGCTTGCGCACCGCGTAGTTGAGGGCGCTGCGCCCCTCGGCCGTGTCGGTCAGATACGAGTCGAGACCGGCGGAGGAGATCGTGTCGGCGAAGGACCGGAAGTTCGCCGCCGCACGGGCCACGTCCAGGTCGCGGGCCAGCGCCACCGGTTTGCCGGTGTCACGGATCTCGGCGTCCACGAACTCTTCGAAACGCGCCTCGATCCCGTCGGCGATACGCCTCAGCAAGGCGGCTCTGTCCCGGTCGGTGGAAAGGCCCCAGCGGCCGTCGAACGCCCGGCGCGCGGCCCGTACGGCGGCGTCCACCGTCTCCTGCCCGGCCTCGTGCACCACGGCGACACGGGCCCCGTCGACCGGGCTGATTTTGTCGAACGTGTCCGCGCCTTCGACGAAGTTTCCGTCGACGAAGTTGCGGAGCTGAACGACCTCGGTTGGCGAATCGTCACTCATGAGGCGACCGTACGAGCGCCTTTCCATACCCGTCCAATACCGATCCGGGCTCCGGGCATAGCCGATCAGGCATAGCGGGACCGGGCGGCGACGACGGTCAGGCACATGCGCCGCGCGGGCCCGGACAAGGGGTGCACACCCCCGGTATGACCGGATGGCGATAGGTGCGGACGAAGTAGGCATTACCCGAGGTGCCGCAAGCCTGGTGATGATACGGACCACTGCACAACCGGAGCCGCCAGGGCGCCGGCGATGACGAGGAGGACCCATGGCCGCAGGCCAAGCAGTCCGTCCGGCGGACACCAGTGAGTTCTTCACCTGTCGCCGCCCGGAGGACTATCACCCCGACTGGCCGGGCTTCTATCGGCAGGCCGCACAGCGCCGCCAGGAGCTGCGCTCGCGGGTGCCCCATGAGGTCGACCTCACGTACGGTCCCGACGCCCACCAGCTGGTGAACGTCTACCACCCCGGGCCGCCCGCCGCCCCCACCGGCGCCGGATCCGGCGACCGCCCGGTCATCGTGTATTTCCACGGCGGCCGCTGGCGCGAAGGCCACCCGGCCTACTATGACCACCTCGCCGGCCCCTGGGTGGACGCCGGTGCGGTCTTCCTGTCCTGCGGCTACCGGCTCGAACCACGCCACACCATCGCCGACGCGGTCGCGGACGCCGCCCAGGCGGTGGAGTGGGCGCGCGCGAACGCCGCTCGTTTCGGGGGCGACCCGGAACGCATCACCGTGGCCGGGCACTCCGCGGGCGGTCATCTCGCCGCGATGGTCACGCTGACCGACAGCTCCCCGGGCCCGGTGGCGGGCACCGTGTGCATGAGCGCGCCCACCGATCTGCGTGGCATGGTCGAGGACCCGGCGCAGGCCCTGCGGTTCAGCCCCGCCCTGCGGGTGAGCCGCAGCCCCCAGCGGGTGGTGGTCTCCTTCGGCGATCCGGAGCCCAACCGCAAGACGGACGACGACTTGTGGCTGACCCGTCAGGGACAGCTGCTCGCCGACGCCCTGACCGCCGCGGGCAGGCCGCCGGTGACCGTGGCGCTGACCGGGACCGACCACATCGGCACCGCCACCGCCTTCGCCGAACCGAAGTCGGAGCTGTTCGAGGCCGCACGCCAGGTAGTTTTCGGAGGCACCCGATGAGACACGACGAGAGCACGACGACGGGGAGTGGGCAGGCAAGCGTCCTGGCGAGTTTTCGCGGGATGCGCTTCAAAGTGGTGGGGCTTGCCTTCCTCGCGGTGCTGCTCGACGGTTTCGACTCCGCGTCGCTCTCCTTCGTCCTGCCCTCCCTGGCGGAGCAGTGGGGCGTCGCCTCGGCCGACTTCACCCCGGCGGTGGTGCTGACCAACATCGGTGTGGTGCTCGGCTACCTCGCTTCCGGCCGGCTCGCGGTGCGGCTGGGGCTGCGGCGGATGCTGATCGCGGGGACCGTGCTGTTCGCCGCGGGCTCGCTGGCCACCGCCCTGGTGCTTCCCCTGGAGTCACTGACCGCCCTGAGCACGGTCCGGCTCAGCACAGGCCTTGGCCTGGGCGTGGTACTGCCCGGCGCCGTCTCCCTCGCGGCCGCACACCACCCGGACGAGCAACGGCAGACGGTCTCCGTCACGGTCACCCTCGGACTCGCCTTCGGCGGAACGGTCGCCGGGGTCTTCGGCAGCAGCATGCTGGCGTCGGTCGGGGCCACGGGGGTGTTCTGGATCGGTGGCGCACTGCCGCTGCTCCTTGCCGTACTGATGGTCCGGTGGCTGCCGGCCGCACCGGCGTCCGTGACCACGGACAGCACAGTGGCCGCGCGCGAGGCGCGAGTCGGCGCGCTGTTCGCACCCGGACTGCGCGCCGCCACCGTGCTGCTGTGGATCTTCGCCTTCCTGGTCTTCATCGCCAGCTACACCCTTCAGTCCTGGGTACCGACCTTGCTGACCGGGTACGGCTTCTCCGCCTCGCAGGCCCCGATCGGCCTGGCCTTCCTGAGCTTCGGCGGGGTCGTCGGCGGCATCGTGCTCCTGCTGCTCGCCGCCCGTAAGGGGATCACGTTCGCCCTGATGGTGATGCCGGTGATCGGCGCGGTGTCGATGGTCGGCGCGGCCACCGTCGGGACCGACCACACCGCGCTGCTGCTCGCACTCGCCGGTGCCGGTGCGGGTGTCACGGCCAGCCAGATCGGTCAGCTGACCCTCGCGGTGGCCATGTACCCACCGGCCACCAGGACCGCGGGAGTGGGGTGGGCCGCTGCCCTGGGCCGGGTCGGCTCGATCGTGGGTCCGGCCGCGGCGGGTATTTTGCTCGCGCTCTCGCTCCCCGGCGACGACATCGTGCTGCTGACCGCCATTCCGGTGGTGGTGGCGGCCGTGAGCGCGGCGGTGCTGTGGCGCCTGCCCCGCGCGACCGACCGGACGGACGAGGCTGAGGACGCGGAGCGGAAAGAGCAGGAAGTGGCGGCACGATGAGTGGTTGGTTCGATCTCGGTGACGTCGCGGTGGTTCCCATCGTGGAGACGCCGCGGCTGCTCATCGATCCGGTGGAGTTCTTCCCCGGACACCCCGGCGTGCCCTCCGGCTGGGCCGCCGAGGAGCCCTGGTCCGCACCCGTGCAAGGACAGCTGGTCTTCACCATGCAGGCCTTCCTGGTCGTCACCCCGTACGAGCGGATCCTGGTCGACGCCTGCGTCGGCGACGGGAAACACCGGGGCAGGCCGGAGTTCGACCGCCAGGACAGCGGCTGGTGGCAGCGGTTTACGGCGACCGGACTGTCCGCCGACGAGGTGTCCACGGTCGTCCTCAGCCATCTGCACGTGGACCATGTCGGCTGGGCGACGCGGTGGTCGGACGGGCGATGGCGACCGGCCTTCGCGAAGGCCCGGCACGTGCTGACCGCGCCGGAGTACGACTACTGGCGCTCGGACGCGGGAGCCGCGGCTATGACCCGGACCGGCGACTACCTGGCCGACAGCATCGAACCGGTCGCCGAGGCGGGACTGCTGGATCTGACGCCCCCGGACGCCGAGCTCGGCGCGCACGTGCGGCTGTGCCCGGCACCGGGTCACACTCCGGGCAACACGGCCGTCCTGGTCACCGGCTCCCGGGCACGACTGCTGCTCACCGGCGACATCCTGCACCACCCCCTCCAGCTGATGGACCCGGACGCCAGCACCCGCTACTGCGTCGACCCCGAACTCTCGGCGCGCACCCGCAGGCGGACGCTGGAGTGGCTGGCCGACACCGGGACCGCGATGATCCCCGCGCACTTCGCCGCCCCTTCCGCAGGCCGTGTCGCCCGGCACGGCTCCGGGTTCACCTTCGCCCCTGCCGCCGATCTCCATCGCCCGGGCCGGTACGTGGTGGCGGGCGAGTCCGCCGCCGGGTGACGCGCCGGCCCCGTGCGTGACGAAGACATCAGACGGTGAGGACGAGCTTGCCCCGGAGGTGACCGCCGTCGAGCAGCCGGTGCGCGTCGGCGACGCGCTCGAAGGGGAACGTCTCCTGCACGTGGACCCGGAGCCTGCCCTGTTCGACGAGCTGGACGAGGCTGCGCAGGGCGACCGGATCGGGGCCGACAGCAATACCCCTGAAGCGCATGCCGGCCGCCTCGTACTTGGCGGCGAGCTCCAGATCCTGCTCGGCGACCGCGGTCACCAGATGGCCGCCCGGCCGGAGCACGTGAAGTGACCGCTCGACGGTGTCGCCGCCGATCGTGTCGAGCACGACGTCGATGTCGCGGGCCGCCTCGGTGAAGTCGACCGCCGTGTAGTCGATCACCTCATCGGCGCCGACCTCCTCGACGAACTTCCGCTTGCTCCCGCCGGCGGTCGCGATCACGTGCGCGCCGAGCGCTTTCGCGATCTGGATCGCGACGTGGCCGACCCCGCCGCCACCGCCGTGGACCAGGACGCGGTCGCCCTCACTCACGCCGCCGATGTCGACCAGGCCCTGCCATGCCGTCAGCCCGACGACCGGCAGCGCCGCCGCCTCGATGTGCGAGAGCGACTCCGGCTTGTGTGCCAGATGCAACGCCGGCGCCGACACGAGCTCGGCGTACGCGCTCGCGGCCCGCGGGAACAGCGGCATCCCGAACACCTCGTCGCCGGGCCGGAACCGACACGTCTGCGGCGCCTCCTCGACCACGCCACTGACGTCCCAGCCGAGGATGAACGGCGGCCGGCCGAGCAGCGGGAACTCGCCTGCGCGCAGGCGCGCCTCCAGGGGGTTCAGCCCGATCGCCTTGACGCGGACGAGAACCTCGGCCGGGAGGGGTTGGGGCTCGGGCGCGTCCACGATGGTGAGCACCTCGGGCCCGCCGAGCGTCTGCTGGGTGATGACTCGCATGACTCTCCTGTTTTTGGGACGGGGAGAGAACCCAAGCTAGATCTCCTACAGGAACCAGCAGGTACCTGCGGCGCAGGTACCTTTGGCGCCATGAGCGGTTTCGGTCCCTGTGATTTCTTTCTCGCCGACTGCCCGGCGCGTCTGGCGGTCGAGCTCATCGCCGACAAGTGGACGGTCGTCGTCCTTGCCGGCCTCAGCAAGGGCCCGGTGCGCCACGGCGAGCTGATCAAGCTGATCGGCGGCATCTCCCGCAAGGTGCTCACCCAGACGCTCCGACGGCTCGAGGCGCACGGACTCATCCGCCGCCACGCCTACGCCGAGGTCCCGCCCCGTGTCGAGTACGAGCTCACCCCTCTCGGGGTGACGCTGATCGAACCGATCCGCACGCTGACCGAGTGGGCGAGGGCGAACGGCGACGCGGTGCTCGATGCCCTCGACGGCCATCCGGAGCGGGTCGCCCACGGCGACTGACACTCCCCGCCAGGGCAGTGAGCACCCTCTCGGCCGCTATTCGTTGGGCGGGCCGCTCGTCGGCCCGCCCAAGAGATGTCCGACGAGCGTCGGCTACGCGCTATTCGCGTGTTACGGCGGGCTGCAGCTCCGGAGCCGGCGTGGGCGGAGCGTCGCGCTGCACCGTCTCGCGGGCGAAGTAGACCGAGACGAGCGTGATACAGCCGAGCACGACGATGTACAGGGAGATGGGCCAGGAGGCGTCGGTGGCCGCCAGGAGCGCGGTCGCGATGAGCGGCGAGAGGCCACCGGCGAACACCGAGGCGAGCTCGTGGCCGAGCGAGATGGCGCTGTAGCGCGAGGTCTTGCCGAACAGCTCGGTGAAGAAGCTCGGTTGGGTGCCGATCATGGCTCCGTGGCCGATGCCGATGGCGATGATGAAGGCGAGCCAGACGAGCACGGGGGTGCCGGTGTCCAGCAGCCAGAAGAAGGGGAACGCGAAGACGATGAGGGTGGCCGCTCCGGCCATGTAGACCGGGCGGCGGCCGATGCGGTCGGAGAGGGCGCCGAATCCCACCATCGAGGCGCCTTCCACGACGTTCGCGACGATGATCCCGGTCAGCAGCAGGCCGTTGCTGACCCCTATGTGCTTGCCGTAGGCGAGGGAGAAGACCAGGAAGATGTACGACGCGCCGTTCTCCGCCATGCGGGCGCCGACCGTGATCAGGATGGAACGCGGATGGGTCTTCAGGGCGTGCAGGATCGGCAGCCGCTGCTTCTCGCCCTTGTGCTGGACGCTCTGGAATTCAGGGGTTTCCTCGATCTTCAGCCGGATGACGAGTCCGACCAGCGCGGGGATGGCTCCCAGGAGGAAGGGGATACGCCAGCCCCAGGACAGGAACGCCTCGTCGGACAGGGTCTGGACCGCGGCGAAGACTCCGGCGGACGTGATGAAGCCGAGGTTGATGCCGACCTGGCTCCAGGCCGAGTAGAAGCCGCGCCGTCCCGGCGGGGCGTGCTCGGTGATCATGAGGACGCTGCCGCCCCATTCGCCGCCGACCGCGATGCCCTGAAGGACGCGCAGCAGGGTGAGCAGGATCGGTGCCCACACGCCGATCTGCGCGTAGGTGGGCAGGGCGCCGATGAGGAAGGTCGTGAAGCCCATGACAAGGAGGGTGATCACGAGCATGGGTTTGCGGCCAAGGCGGTCTCCGAAGTGACCGAAGATGATTCCGCCGAGGGGGCGGGCCGCGAAGCCGACGGCGAAGGTGCCGAAGGAGGCCAGGGTGCCGGCGAGGGGGCTGGCGTCGGGGAAGAAGAGGGTGCCGAGCACCAGGGCGGAGGCGGTGCCGTAGAGGAAGAAGTCGTACCACTCGAGTGCGGTTCCGGTCAGGCTGGCGATGGCGACCTTGCGGATCGACTGCGGTTCGACTGCCGGTTTGTGCGGGGCGGTGGGGCTCATCTCGTCACCTCTGGATGAGGACGGTGGCCATCGGGACGTCGAGGGTTGCGTGGGATCGCCCCGATGGCCGGGAAGGGGGATGTGCCGGGGCGGGGTCCGCCCGAAGGGAGGTTCAGTGGCCGCCGCTGACGGTCAGGACCTGCCCGGTGACGGCCACCGCCTTTGCGGTGGCGGTGGCCGCGATCTTGGAGGCGGAGGTCAACTGCCGCCTAGGGGTGGCCTCGACGAGGCAAACGCTCGCCGCTTCGGGCAGGACGGCAGCCTTCTCCGAGGCGGGCCCGGCAACGGCGAGGTCCACGGGCGGTACGCGCGGGCCGGCTGCCGGGAGTATGCGCGGGCCGGCTCCCGGCCGACGATGTGATGGCGTTGAACTGCGATGAGCCGTCGAGGAGGCGACCACCGCCGGAGTCGCGGTATTCGGTCATGTACAAGCTCCTTCCGGGCGGGCAGTGCTGGGCTGGTCGCGCTGCGGCACGACACCGGCCGCCTCGCGGTCCCAGTCGGCGCGGTCGGCTCCCCACTCCCTCAGCACGGTCTTGCGAACCTTGCCGTTCTCGGTCAGCGGCAGTTCCGGGCACAGCGCCACGAAGCGGGGAATGGCGTAGTAGGCCAGCCGGGGCTCGCAGAAGGACACAAGCTCGACGAAGTCGATCTTCTGCCCCTCGACCGGGACCACGGCAGCCATCACCTCGTCCTCACCGAGTTCGGAGTCCACCGCGTACACCGCGACGTCACGGACACCCGGGTGCTGTGCGAGGACGCTTTCGACTTCGACGGAGGAGATGTTCTCGCCGCGACGGCGGATCACGTCCTTGATGCGGTCGACGAACCTGATCCACCCGTCCGCTTCGATCACCATCCGGTCGCCGGTGTGGAACCACAGGTCCTGCCACGCGGCGACGGTGGCGTCATGCATGCGGTGGTACCCGGAGGCGAAGGCGAAGGGTTGCTCGCTGCGCAGCAGCAGTTCGCCCGGTGTGCCAGGGGGAACGTCAAGTCCGTTCTCGTCGACGATCCGGGCGGAGAACCCCTCCTGGAGGAGTCCGACGAATCCCGGCCGCTGTTCGGTCCGGCTCGCGGAGATCACCGCGTTGGTCTCGGTCGAGCCGTAACCGTCGATGAGGACGACACCGAACCGCTCCTCGAACTCCCGGAGCAGCCCGGCGGGGGTGGCCGGCGCCAGTGCCGCGGTCACCCGGTGCGTTCGATCGTGCTCTCCGGGCGGCCGGCCCGCCAGGATGCTGATCATGGCGCCCAGCAGATAGGTGCAGGTCGCTCCACTGGCCGTCACGTCCGACCAGAACCGGGAGGCCGAGAAGCGCGGGCCGATGACGTACTGGGCACCGCTGACCAGTGCCTGACTGAAGGCGTTGAGCGCGTTCGTGTGGAACAGCGGCAGGCAGGTGTGCAGAACGTCGGCCGAGGTGATGCCGAGCTGGGCCGTGACGTTACGGCCCCACCAGTAGAACTGGGCGTGCGGGCAGACGACTCCCTTGGAGACCCCGGTGGTGCCCGAGGTGTAGAGGATCACCGCGGGATGGCCGGGGCCGACCGCCACCGGCTCCACGGCGTGGCCGTCGTCCGGGATCAGGTCGACGGGAACCGGCAGCACCGAGACGACCTTGTCCTCGTCGAGGAGCCAGATCTGGCGCAGCTCGGCGGTGCTCGGCAGCGCCTCCACCTGGGCGAGGAAGGGGTGTTCGAGAACCAGCAGCTCCGCTTGCGAGTTGGTCAGGATGTGATGGAGCTGCTCACCCCGCGCGGCGGTGTTGATCGGCACCGCGACGGCACCGATCCACGCGCAGCCCAGGATCAGGTCCAGCAACTCGACCCGGTTGGACGCCATCAGCGCCACCCGGTCGCCCTGCTCCACCCCGTGTTGGCGCAGCAGGCCTCCCGCGACGGCGACCCGTTCGAGCATCTGGGTGGCGGTCCTCTGTGTCTCGCCGCAGCGCAGCAGGAGGCTGTCCGGGGTGACTTCCGCGCGCCATTGCAGCAGTCCGGGGACGCTCGCACGGGTGAGGTCGGGCACGGCGGTGACGTCGCTCATGACAACTCCTCTCGGGATCGGCCGATCGGCGGTACGAAGGCGACGGGACGGCCGGACGTGTCGGGGCGATCGGTGAGTTCCACGACGTCACCGGCCTTGACCGGGCCGTGCAGCCTGGCCACGAGCAGCGGCTCGGGGTCGCAGGCCACCGACGCGATGACGACCTCGCCGAGGTGGGTCAGCTGCTCGACCACCCCGCGCTCGACGCTGATGGGCGCCAGATCGTCGCCCCCGCAGCGGGGACACATCAGCCGGGCGGGGAACCACTGGCCACCGCACGTCCGGCAGTTCTGCACGATCACACTCATTCGGCTGCCTCCAGGAGCCCGGCGGTGGCACACGCGCCGTAGCGATAGAGCACCATCCCGTATCCGCTGAACAGGCCGAGACGGGCATCGACCTGCCGCTGCCCAGCCTGGCCGCGCAACTGCCGGACGACCTCCACGAGTCCGTGCATGCCTCCCGCGGAACCCGGCTGGCCGGCCGAGAGCTGTCCGCCGGAGGTGTTGACGGCGAGCTTGCGGGTGGCGAGACGGTCGGCGATGAAGGCCGGCATCTCACCACCGGCGACCAGGCCGAGGTCCTTGAGCTGGGCGAGCGCCATGGCCGGGTAGTCGTCGTACACGCTGACCACGTCGATGTCGGCGGGCCCGTGGCCTGCGGTGTCCCACAGCTCGGGCGCGCAGTCGGCCAGGCCGGTGACCAGGCCGTCGCCCGTCTGGTCGTCGCTGTTGTAGCGGGCCGAGACGGCCAGCACCCTGGCTCGTCGGGTGCCCGCGGCCCGTTCGTCGGCCGCGACCACCACGGCGTCGGCGCCCGTGACGGGCGGTACGCAGTCATAGCGGCCGAGGGGTTCGGCGACCATGGGGGCGTTCAGGTACTCGTCGAGCGTCAGCGGCTTGCGGTACACGGCCCCGGGGTTGAGGGACGCCCAGGCACGTTGCGCCACCGCGAGCCGCCCATAATCCGTACGGGTGAGTCCCTCGGCCTCCATCTGACGCTGGGTCAGCAGAGCGAAGAGGGCGTTCGGTCCGAGCATGTCCAGCGGGACCAACTGCTCGGCGGTCGCCCGGTTGTACTCGGCCACCATCTTGAGGTGCACCTGCTGGCCCATCAGGTCGCCGGCCACGAGCACCACGACCGAGGCGTCGCCGGACTCCACGGCCCGCACGGCGTGCTGGAGCATCGTGCCGGCGCTCGCCCCGCCGTTGGTGTCCTGCATCAGCCAACGCAGCCGCAGTCCGAGCCGCCAGGCCAGGTCGACGGCGTGGTCAGGACCGAGGGTGAAACTGCACGCACCGAAGCCGTCGACCTCGGAGGCTTGGAGGTTCGCGTCGGCGAGTGCGCGGCGTACGGCGTCGGCGAGCACCCCTTGCGTGGTCGTGCCGGACGCCGGATGCCGGGTGTAGGGCGACTCACCGGCGCCGATGACGGAGACGCCGCTTGTCGTCTTTCCCATCAGAGCTCGCTCTCCCATGTCGTGACGTGGTCGGGGGGATTCATGCCGGGGTGCCTCAGTGCCCGAAAGCTTCCTGCAGCCACCAGGAACCCCCGTCCGAGGTGATCTTGGCGTCCAGCACCAAGGGGCGGACGGGTCCGGCCGACAGCCACTCCTTCACGGCGTGCATGTCCTCTGGCCCTCGGACGGTGAGCGCCTCGCAGCCATGTCCCCGTGCGAGCGCCGCAATGTCCACGTCGGGGAAGGTCACCGTGTCCAGGCCGCTCGCGCCGGCCCCGAAGTGATGTACCTCGGCGCCGTACATGGCGTCGTTGTAGACGACGATCACCATGGGCAGACCAAGGCGTACGACAGTCTCGAGCTCCGAAAGGCCCATCAGGAAGCCGCCGTCACCGCAGCCGGCCACGGGCAGCCGGTCGGGCTGCGCCAGCGCGGCACCGATCGCGGTCGCCAGGCCCAGGCCGACGGACTGGAACGCCTGGGTGAAACAGAACCCGTACTCGTCGGGCACGTCGAGGTACATGCTCGGGTAGCCGAGGAAGTTGCCCGAGTCCACGGAGACGATCCGCTCGGTGGGCAGGATGTCGTTGAGCGCGGTGGTCAGACTGCGCGGGTCGACCCGTCCGTCCCCCGACGCGTCCTCGAATGCGACCTGGTTCCAGCGCA
Source organism: Streptomyces sp. NPDC055189 (assembly GCF_053606765.1). NCBI lineage: Bacteria > Bacillati > Actinomycetota > Actinomycetes > Kitasatosporales > Streptomycetaceae > Streptomyces > Streptomyces sp. NPDC055189. The sequence continues at coordinate 325,464 of NZ_JBSGSG010000001.1, read as the reverse complement.
GGCCGGACCGGATCCGCTCGGCCACGTCCGGCGTGCGGTAACCCGTGCGCCCGCCGGGTGAGTTCGCCCGCAGCCACGCGGCCGTGGCCCGGGCCGTTCCCGCGACACCGCCCCACAGACCGAGGTCCACGTCACGGTGTACGCCGATGGCCCCCGGTTCGATGTCGACCTGGACGACGGTCGCGTCCGACGCGATGAGCCTGCCGTGCCGCATGGTCCACATGTTCAGGGCGCAGCCGAATCCCACCAGCAGGTCGGCTCCGGCTACGAGTTCGGCCGTCAGCGGCGAGGAGAAGCCACCGGAGACGTCGATGTTCCATTCGTCGCCGTTGAACATCCCGCGGGAGACGGCGGAGGTGGCGAGGAGTGCGCCCGCCTCGGCCGCCAGTTCGCGGACGGCGTCCCTGGAGCCGGGGGAACGGCCGCCGCGTCCGACGACGAAGACCGGCCGCTCGGCGCGTTCGAGGAGCTGGGCGAACGTGGCTATCTCGCTGTCGTCGGGCCGCGGCTCGGCAACCCGGTGGTACTCCCGGGCCGGGCCCTGCGCGTCCAGGAGCGCGTCCTGAACGTCGATCGGAACGTTGAGGACGACCGTGCGCCGCTGGTGGCTGCAGATCGCGAAGGCCCGTGCCACGTCATCGAGGGCGGTTCGGGAAGAGCGCACGCGCAGGGCAACCGCCCCGACGCCGACCGCGATCGCCGCCTGGTCGAGCGCGAAGTTCGAGCTGGGATCGGCGGCTTCGGCGGTCAGCACAAGGAGTGGCGTCCTGCTCTTCGCGGCCTCGGTGATACCGGTGAGGGCGTTCGTGTAGCCGCAGCCCTGGTGCAGGGAGAGCACGGCGACCTCGTCGGACATCCGGGCGTACGCGTCCGCCATGGTGGCCGCGCCGCCCTCGTGACGGGCGGCGACGAACCGCGCGCCGCCGCGCACCATCGCGTCGGTGAAGTGGAAGTTGCCACTGCCGACCACACCGAAGACCGCGCGGACGCCGAGGTCGGTGAGCTGCCTGCCGATGGCCTCGTGGACAAGCTCGGTCACTGGCCTTCTCCGTTCTCTATGAATGCCAGAACCCGCGCCGGACTGCCGGACCCTCCGGCGATGCGGAGCGGAGCGACGATCAGGACGGCGCCGGTGGCGGGCAGCCGGTCGAGGTTCTGCAACTGGGTGACTCCGTACTTGCCCGCGCCCAACAGGTAGTGGTGCGCAGGGAACTGCGGAGTGAAGGTGAACGCCTGACCGGCGTCGGTGCCGACCGTCTCCACGCCGAGTCCGACGATGGGTGCCTCTTCGGCCAGCCAACGGGCGCATTCGGCCGTGATGCCGGGCGTGTGCGGCCCGCTCTCGTCGGCGTTGAGGAACAGGTGCTGGTCGTGCGAGCGCGCGGCCCAGCCGGTCCGGTAGAGCAACCAACCGCCTGCCGGAAGCGGGCCGTTGTGCTGCTGCCACTCCTCCAAATGCTCGACCGTCAGCAGGAAGTCCGGGTCGGCGGCGCACTCGGCGGTCTTGTCGATGACGACAGCGGGCGCGGCCAGGCGCCGGACCGGTACGTGAGCGACATCCCCCTTGTCGGCGCCGGTGACCCAGTGGCACGGCGCGTCGAAGTGCGTGCCCACGTGCTCACCGGTGTGAATGCCGTTCTGGTAGGACGTGCGCCCCCGCTCGTCGTACCGAGCGAGCTCCTCCAGCTCGAAGTGTGGGATCGGTGCCATATCTGGCGGAAGGTCGAGCACGGGCGTCGACGGCGACAGGAGGGCGGTCAGGTCGACCACCTCGACGCCGCCGGACGCCAGAGCGGCCGTCAGGCCGCCCAGCGGGCCCTCTGGGGAGAGTGTCCTAGACATGGCCTCATCATTTGGCAGAGATTCGGCCTTGACTAATGCTTCTCCGGTCGGCGTTATGCGTGTTTGGCTATACCGAAGACCAACGCCATGTTACGGAGAGATGTCGAGGCATGAACGTGGATCACTTTCTGGACGGCCGACTGAAACTGCGCCACCTAGTACTCGTCACCGTCGTGGCCGATGAGGGCACCCTGGTCGGTGCCGCCAAGGCCATGCACGTCACCCAGCCGGTCGTGACCCGGAGCCTGCAGGAGATCGAGACGATCATCGGGGTCGAACTCTTCGCCAGGGGCCCGCGCGGCGTCCGCCCGACCCCGTACGGCGACATCCTCATCGAGCACGCCCGCGCGGTCGTCGGCAATGTGCAGGCCGCGGCCGGACGCATCCACGAACTCCAGCGTCTGGGCATGGAACCCGTACGGGTGGGGACCATTCTCGCCGCCGCGCACTCCCTGCTGCCGCAGACCCTGATCCGGCTCAAAAGGGCCCACCCGCATCTCACCGTCTCGGTCGTCGAGGCGATGCCCGAAGAACTCGGCCTGCAACTCTCCCGAGGCGAAGTGGACGTCCTGGTCGGCCGACTCCAGCCGTCGAGCCTGCGCGCCACGCTGCGTCACGTACGGCTCTACGAGGAACCGGTTCGCCTCGTGGTTCGGCATGAGCACCCCTGCCTCTCCGCACCCACCAGCGGCATCGAGGACCTCATGGATCTGCCGTGGATCCTGCCGGGCCGCAACAGCCAGCTACGCCAGGAAATCGACGAACTCTTCGACCGCCGGGGCCTGCCCCTTCCCTCGAACATCATCGAGTGCTCGACGATCCTCACGCTGAGGACCGTCCTGTTGGAGACAGACGCCGTCGCTCCACTACCCATGCTGATCGGCGCACGGGATCCGCTGCTCGCCGTGCTGCCCTTGGGGCTCGACACCGTGCCGCGCGAGATCGGGATCACCACGCTCGCCGACCGGCAGCCGTCCGCGAGTACCAGGCTCCTGATCAAGGAGATCGTCGCGGTCGCCCGGGAGACCGACCCCGTGCTGCTGGAATCATGACGATGAGAGGAGCCATCTGTTCCAGGCCTCCGCCTCGGGTCCACACCGCTCATGGTCCCGTACAGTCAAAACGCTGCGATGCCCCGGAAAGAAGACCCCCCTTGAGCAACGACGCGCCAAGCGGCGTCCTGAGCAAAGCCCTCGCCGTGCTGCAGGCATTCACCGTCGAGGACACCACCCTGGACTTCACCGAACTGCGGCAACGTACGGGGTTCGCGAAGAGCACCCTGCACCGGGTGCTCGGCGACCTGGTGGCGGCCCGGCTCCTTGACCGTGTCCAGGAGCGTTACCGCCTGTCGGGACTCGTCTTCGAGCTGGGGATGCGTGCGTCGGTCGAGCGCGGGCTGCTCGAAGTGGCCACTCCTTTCCTCGAGGACCTTTACGAGCGCACGCACGAACTCGTCCACCTGGGCACCCGTGAGGGCACCGAGGTCGTCTACGTCGCCAAGATGGGCGGCCACCAACAGGCCCACTCCCCGTCGAGGCTCGGCGGGCGCATGCCGCTGCACGCGACGGCGATCGGGAAGGTGCTGCTGAGCCACGCCCCGGCCGACGTGCGGGAGGCCGCGCTGCGCGGGCCCCTGGAGCGCAAGGCGCCCCGGACGATCACCAACGTCGACGTGCTGACGCGCCAGCTGTCCGACGTCGTCACCAAGGGGGTGGCCTTCGAGTACGAGGAGTCGGCGGTCGGCATCGTCTGCGTGGCCGCCGGGATCTTCGGCCCCTCGGACGAGATCGTGGCGGCAGTCAGTGTGACGGGTCCGGTGCACCGGTTCCAGCCCGCCCGGCACGCCACCGGTGTGCGGGCCGCCGCGGCGGGGATCTCCGCGACGCTCGGCCGCCGGGCGGAGCTGCGCAACCACTGATCGGCGGCCGCGTAGCCACTGATCAGCGGCCGCTCAGCCACTGTTCGACGGACGAGTTCCGCGAGGCGGAACTCATTGCTGGGCGTGGGACGTCCCCCGTGTTCAAGCTGTGGGCATGAACGAGTTCTCTCCCGGCGACGACGCCGTGGCGCAGGCGGTCGATCGTCTGCTGCGTGCCACCGCCGACGGTGTCCCCTGTCCCCCGGTCCGCGATCTGATCGGCAGCGACGACGTGCAGGCGGCCTACGCTGTCCAAGAGCTGCTGACCGCGCGCCGCCTCGAAGCGGGCGGCAGCATCACCGGCCGCAAGATCGGCCTCACCTCCCCCGCCGTGCAGCAGCAACTGGGCGTGGACCAACCGGACTTCGGGGTGCTGTTCGCGGACATGAGCGTCGCGGACGGGGCGTCCGTACCGGTCGGCGAGCTGCTGCAGCCGAAGATCGAGGCGGAGATCGCGTTCGTCCTGGGCGCCGACCTCGCCGAGGGACCGCTCGACTCCGCGCAGATCCGGGCCGCAGTGGCGCACGCCGTCCCCGCCCTGGAGATCGTGGACAGCCGGATCGCCGACTGGGACATCACCTTCGGCGACACCGTCGCCGACAACGGATCCTCCGCGCTCTACGTCCTCGGCACCCCGGCCAAGCCACTCACCGAGTTCGAGCCGGTGAAGGCCTCCATGACGCTCGACCGGAGCGGGGAAACCGTCTCCACGGGTAACGGGGCGGCCTGCCTGGGCGATCCGCTGACCGCCCTGGCCTGGCTCGCCCGCACCGCGCGCGACGTCGGCGATCCGCTGCGCGCGGGCCAGGTCGTCCTGTCCGGCGCGCTCGGCCCAATGGTGCCCGCCGCGGCCGGAGACGTGTTCAGCGCCGAGATCACCGGCCTTGGCTCCGTCTCCGTCCGCTTCCACGCTTCCGGCGACGAAGGAGCCTCCGCATGAAGACCAAGGTTGCCGTCATCGGCTCGGGCAACATCGGCACCGACCTGATGATCAAGGTGCTCCGCCTGTCGGACACCCTGGAGATGGGCGCGATGGTCGGCATCGACCCCGCCTCCGACGGGCTCGCCCGCGCCAAGCGGCTCGGGGTCCCCGTGACCGCCGAGGGCGTCCAGGGCCTGATCGCGATGAACGGCTTCGAGGACATCAGGATCGTCTTCGACGCCACATCCGCGAAGGCGCACCTTGCCAACGCCCACGCGCTCGCCCCGTACCGCAAGCAGCTCATCGACCTCACCCCCGCCACCATCGGGCCGATGGTGATCCCTGCGGTGAACCTCCACGACCACGTCGGGGCGGACGACGTGAACATGGTGACGTGCGGCGGCCAGGCCACCATTCCGATAGTCGCCGCGATCTCCTCGGTGGCACCGGTCCCCTACGCAGAGATCGTCGCCTCGATCGCCTCGAAGAGCGCGGGTCCCGGCACACGCGCCAACATCGACGAGTTCACCGAGACGACCAGCCACGCCATCGAGACGGTCGGTGGCGCCGAGCGCGGCAAGGCGGTCATCATCCTCAATCCGGCCGAACCGCCGCTGATCATGCGCGACACCGTGCTCGCGCTCGTGGACGCGCCCGACGAGGCGACCCACGATGCGATCCGCGCGGCCGTCGCGCGGCGGGTGGACGAGGTGTCGGCGTACGTGCCGGGCTACCGCCTCAAGCAGCAGGTACAGATCACCCCCGTGCCCGCGGACCAGCCGGTGCACACCCTCACCCGGGCCGCGGCCACCCATCAGGTGTCCGTGTTCCTGGAGGTCGAGGGTGCGGCCCACTATCTCCCCGCCTATGCCGGGAACCTCGACATCATGACCAGCGCGGCCCTGCGGATGGCCGAGGCCATGGCCGCCCGCGCCATCGAACTCCAGGGAGCCGACGCATGACCGTCGACAAGCTGTTCATCCAGGACGTCACCCTGCGGGACGGCATGCACGCCATCCGGCACCGCATCGAGCCGGAGCAGGTGGGCCGGATCGTGGCCGCGCTCGATGCGGCAGGGGTTGACGGCATCGAGGTGTCCCACGGCGACGGCCTCGCCGGCGGCTCGCTCAACTACGGCCCCGGCAGCCACACCGACTGGGAGTGGATCGAGGCGGCGGCCGCTCATATCAAGCACGCCCGCCTCACCACTCTCCTGCTGCCCGGCATCGGCACCATCGAGGAGCTCAAGCAGGCGTACGCGCTCGGGGTGCGCTCGGTGCGGGTCGCCACGCACTGCACCGAGGCCGACGTCTCGGCCCAGCACATCGCCACCGCCCGCGAGTTGGGCATGGACGTGTCCGGCTTCCTGATGATGAGCCACATGGCCGATGCCAAGACGCTCGCAGGGCAGGCCAAGCTCATGGAGTCGTACGGCGCCCACTGCGTCTACGTCACCGACTCAGGCGGCCGGCTGATGATGGACGGCGTGCGCGAGCGGATGCGCGCCTACCGCGACGTGCTGGACCCCGCCACCGAGATCGGCATCCACGCCCACGAGAACCTCTCCCTCTCGGTCGCCAACTCCATGATCGCGGTCGAGGAGGGCGTGACCCGGGTGGACGCCTCCCTGGCCGGTCAGGGCGCGGGCGCCGGCAACTGCCCCATCGAGCCGTTCATCGCCGTCGCCGACCTCAACGGCTGGAACCACGGCTGCGACCTCTTCGCGCTTCAGGACGCTGCCGAGGATCTCGTACGCCCGTTGCAGGACCGGCCGGTCCGTGTCGACCGTGAGACGCTCACGCTCGGCTACGCCGGGGTCTACGGCTCCTTCCTGCGCCACGCCGAGGCGGCTGCCGAGCGCTATGGCGTCGACGTCCGCACGGTCCTCGTCGAGGTCGGCAAGCGCGGGCTCGTCGGCGGCCAGGAGGACATGATCGTCGACGTGGCGCTGGGGCTCACGCAGGCGAGCTGACATCCCGCACAGGGCAGGGCCGGGAAGGCGGTGACTTCCCGGCCCTGCTCGGTGTGCCCGCGTTCACCGCTTCGTTGCTGGTCCGAGGGTCACCCCGCCTCACAGGATCGAGGGCCTCGCCCACGGCGCGCCCATCCCGGTCAGGGTGGACCGTGACAAGATGCCCGGCATCACGACGCCGACGATGCTGATCCACGGTGCGGACGACCGGTCCTGCACTACGAGACCAGATTGTGGCCGCTCGCCGACAACCCGGACGCACGCCTCGTGCTTCCCAGCCGAAGCGGGCACTGGGCGATGATCGAGCGCGCCGCCGCCCCGAGTTCGACCGGCTTGTCATCGACTTCCTTTCGCACAGCTGGATCGATCGGATCCACCCACGAGCACCTTCGACACCGATGTCGTCCTCATCGATCCGGGCCTGTCGGCCTCACTCTCGCCAACTTGATCGGCGTGTATGGCTGCGATCGACTACCCGCGCGGCGTCGGTTTCGACGAGAGTCGATCCGCACGCTGCACACATCGGCCTGTGGCAGCGGATCGAGGCGTTCACGGTCCCGGACCAAGTGGTGCGCTTGGTCACCGGCCCGACCGAACAGCGCTTCGGCCGCCGCCGGCCTCGGCCGTTGAGAACGCTCCGGTCCGTGGAGCGGAACGGAGACGTGGCACATCTGCCGCACGAGTCGGAGCATGACGCGCCCATCGCCCCGACTCTCAGGAGAATAGCCGGGCGGTGAGAGCCGGGCGCTCAAGACCGGCGTGTACGAGGCGCACCGTCAGTGCGCCTTCTGGAACTCCGTCGACTACGACTGATTCCCCCGTCGACCCGGACCAACTCGCCGCGCAGGCAGGCGTTTCCCCGTCCTGACCCGGCAAGCGCGAAGGGCCCCTTCTGTGGGAGCGGGGCCTTTGAGTCTCCGCGGCGCAACGGCACCCAGGTTCAGCTACCGGGATGCTCCATGTCGAGCACGATCTTGCCCACCGCCGTGCCCGAGCGCAGTCGCTCCACCGCCTCGCCGAGCGCGTCCATCCCGTAACTCTCGTAGGGCAGCGTCAGCGCGCCGGAGGACAGGTCCGGCAGCAGGCGCAGCACCTCGGGGGCGACCTCCGGACCGCGGCTCATCATGTTCACGGGCAGGAGCGTGACGTCCGCGAGGAAGAAGTCCGCGAGGTCCAGGTTGAGTTCGCGGCCGGCCGTGTAGCCGAGGAGCGCGGCCCGGCCGCGAGGGCGGACCAGGGTGAGGGCATTGCGCAGGATCTGGCCGCCGACCGAGTCGATCAGGACGTCGACCTTGCCGCCGATCGCCTCATCGGAGAGGTCGGAGGCGAGCAGCGCCTTGGCGACGCCGGGTACGTGCGGCAGCTTCGCCGGGCGGCTGACCACGCCGACCACCTCCGCGCCGGCCCTCGCCGCGAGCTGCACGGCCATTGCCCCGACCGCGCCGGACGCACCGGTGACAAGCACCCGCTCCCCCGGCCGCACCTGGGCGATCGCGTGGACGGTCGCCCAGGCGGTGCCGACCGGGGAGAAGTAGATGCAGGCCATAGCGGGGTCGGTGCCCTCCGGCATGGTCTCCGCGGCGGCGTCCGGCACGAGCACGTGCTCGGCCCAGGCGCCGTCGTGGCTGAGGCCGAGCCCCTCGCCGCGCAGCCGCACCAGGGCACCCTCGGGGTGCATGTCCGAGGCGACGACGTAGCCGCTGCCCTGGGTGCCGGGGATGAACGGCAGCTCGGGCAGGATGCCGAACTGTCCGTCGAGGATGTTGAGGTCCAGATGGGCGGCGGTGGCCGCCGCCACCCGGACGAGGGTGTGCCCGGGGCGCGGCTCGGGCACGGCCCGTTCCCCGAGCTTCGGCAGGGTGCCGAACTCCTCAAGGAACAGGGCGCGCGACGTGGTCGAAGTGGTGCACACGTACGGTGTTCTCCATTCTTCCCCCGTCGGACACGACGCTTCCCCCCGTAGATCACTACGGCCCCCGTTTACACCCTATCTCTATACTTGCACAGTACACGCATCGCGATGACGCGCAGGATCCGGTCGCAGACGAGGCCCGGGATACCGAGCGTGATGATGCCGACGAAGACACGAGGTCGGCGACGCGCCCACCGCACCCAAACGGTCCTCCACACCCAGGAGTTCGGCTAACGTGTGGCTCCGGCCACGATGGCGGCCATCGGATCCATGCCCAGGTCGACCAGGTAGAACAACTCCATGAGGTTCACGCCGTGCGGGCCGACCGCGGCGTCCGTGCCGAGCGCGATCCGCGAGCCGCGCTCGCTGGACCGCGCGATGTTCCCCTTGGTCAGCCCGGACCAGCGCGTCTTCTTCTGGTAGTGGTAATCCGGCATAGCATCCTTGTTGATGCCCGCGTACACGGTGGACAGCGTCGGTACGACGAAGATGCCGCGGATCGCGTTCAGGATGCCCGCATTGCCCTGGGGGTGCGCGGGCGACCCGACGCCCGCCGTGCGTCAGTGTCAAGCTGTGGGCCGACGGCACCCCGTGGCAGGCCAGCATCGCCACCGCGTTCCCCTACCTCGATACCGAGGCGGCGCGCAGGACCGGCGCCGCCCCGTGCGGCGGCCACGGCGTCATGAACTACGCGCCCGGCGAACTCTCCAACCTGGTGCGCCGGTTCACCGAGGCCGACGCACCCATGGCCTGTCGCATGCACGGCGACGTGCCTTTCGCGGCCGTCGCATCGTTCGGGCCCGAGCATCCGGGCGCAGCATCTTGAGCAGACGCCATCCAGCGTTGATTGATGCGGGGCCACGGAACCAGTTCCCCGCGCCCGGCGTCGTGTCATGTACTCGTTGATGCCGTAGGGGGCGCTGTGCAAGCTGATCCGCCGTGGTGGGCCATCATCGTGATTTCAGCCGGGGCGACGGTGGTCCTTGGGGCGATCCTGCTGTCTGTGGTCACCGCAGTTGCTCTCGGAACGGGCTGGGTCCGCAAGAGGTACCGGCGCTGACTCGGCGCCCCGACGCGGTCCCTAGCCGGGTATCTGAGGTCAAAGGTCAAGCTGAGCCGAGATTGCTGAAGACCCAGTGCAGGACAACCCCGTTCGGCACCGACGGTGCGCCACGCAGGACACCACGATTTGAGGAACTCAGCCGTAGCACGGTCAGACACCCCGAGACGGAGAAATCCGGGTCAGCCGGCCGCCTGCCTGCCCGCACCGCCTCCGGTGCCGCCTTGCCTCTCATGCTCCACCCGCGCCGCCGCCAGCAGACGCCGCCAGGACGTCACCGTGGGACGCCGACGCAGCAGCGCACGCCGCTCCCGCTCCGTCATCCCGCCCCAGACGCCGTACTCGATACGGGAATCGAGCGCATAGACGAGGCACTCGGTCCGCACCGGACAGCCCGAACAGACCGCCTTGGCCTGGTGCTGCGCCGCGCCCTGGACGAACAGCTCGTCCGGGTCCGCCGCCCGGCACACCGCCCGCGCCATCCAGGATTTCTCAGCTTCCGAGCCCACCGGCCGTCCTCTCCCCGATCCGCCCCGCCGCGTCCAGGCCGCTTACAGCCCCGGCAGGATCCGATCCTCGAACGTTATGCCGCTCGCGCAGACGCCGGGGCATCGAGACCGGCAGCAACCCCTACGAGTGACGGGCCCCTTGACGTACCAGGCAGTACACCCCATGGCCGCAGCACGGAAGTTAGCGCCCCGGGGCTTCCGACGTCGCCCGGGCGCGGGCCCGCTTCCGATCAACGCGGGTTTCCTTCTACCCTCAGACCAGGTGACACCGGGCTCCGGCCCGCACCGCAGGCTCCCTGCCCCCGAGCCGTGACAGACACGCAGGCCTTTCACGAGACCGGCTGGAGCCGCATCGCCGACGACACGGCTCCAGCTGCCGCCCTCCCGGGCGTGACAGACGGGGCTCAATTCCGCAGCCCTGCCGCCCGGAGGGCACCTCGCGCGAGGACCGATCGAGGGGGAGCCTCGGTCCCTCGCGCTCCCGGCCGCCGTCGCACCCGCGCGGCGGCGGCCGGCCACTCCCAGCGTCCCACCAGCGGCCGGGCCTGTCCCCGAACCGGACATATTCACCGGCCGGATTCCCCCACCGCTCACCCAGATACCCCTCCTAGGCGCCAGGCCATCTGCGACACCAGCCTGCACCCGCATCACACTGCCTGCCGACTGCGCGGCCCTTCCTGAAAGAAGCGAATCAGTTCGCTTGACCTCAAGCTTGATTGAGGTCCCATGCTGAGGTGCATGAACACAACGACAGGCACAGCAGATGCACTCGCACAGTCCGCTGACCTCCAGGCGATCGAGCGGGTCATCGCCACCATCGAGCACTCACAGGTAAATGAGCTCCCGGACGAGTTCCTGAGCCTCTTCCGGTCCGATGCCATCTGGACGACGGGACACGGAAAGCTGCTGACCGGGCTCGAGGAGATCGCAGCATTCACGCACAAGGCGCTACCCGGTTCGATGGCAGCCGGTTCGGTCCGCTACGAACTGGTGGATGTGCTCTTCATCCGCCCCGATGTCGCGGCAGTCAAGGCGCGCGGCCAGTACCTGACGCTGGACGGCGAGCCGACCGGCAACCCGACCTCGCCGCTGTACGTGATGGCCAAGGAGGACGGGCGCTGGCTGCTCACGGCCAACCAGAACACGGAACAGCTTCCCGAATAAGCGGCTGCCCCCACGTGGCCACAGGTGCCCGCACCGATCCCCGGGCACGGGCACCTGTGGCCACCATCCAATCCGCCACACACCGGCCGATCAGGTGCCCGGCTTGCGGCCGTAGACGAAGACGTCGTCGCCCTTGTGCAGCATGTTCCAGTACTTCACGGCGTCCTTCTTCGTCATGTTGACGCAGCCGTGGGAGCCCGGCGGGGACCAGACGCTGATGCCGACCGAGTGGAAGGCCTGGCCTCCGTCGAAGAACTGGCTGTACGGCATCGGCACGTGGTAGATGCTCGACACGTGGTCGATGTCGCGCCAGTAGACCTTCTTCAGGCCCGTGCGGGTCTCGTGGCCGTTGCGGCCGGTGCGCACCGGGACCGGGCCGTACTTGAGGGTCTTGCCGTCCTGGATCCAGCTGAGCTGGAGCGTCAGGTCGACACAGGCGATGCGTCCCTTGTTGGTCGGGCACTTCCCCGCTTTGTTGGGGTTGTCGCCCACCGCTTTCTGCTTGTTCATGAGGTTCATGACGCCCCAGGTGACGCTGCCCGCGTACCCGGCGTTCGGGGTGATGCTGTGCTTGGTCTGGAAGGCCTTGATGGCCTTGCAGTCGGCTGCCGACTGCCTGCCGTCCACCGGGCGGCCGAGGAACTTCTCGACCTGCTTCTGGTACGGCCCGGTCTGCGTCGAGCACGAGGCGGCCTGAGCGCTACCCGTGCCGAGCGCCACCGTAAGCGGGGCCACCAGCACGGTGATCCCCAGAGCCACGGCTCCTCGTCTGCGTATGTCCCCCACTGCTGGCACCCCTTGTTCGTCGTTCGTCATTCGTCCGCGGGTCGATCCCACCTGCTAGACGACACGACCCCGGCGATCGTTGTAGGGCGAATTGGCACAGATGTGTAACAGGGTGCGACTTGTCGCCGGGCGGCTGGGGGCAAGCCGGTCAGGTCAGGTCGAGGAAGCTCCACCGGGCGTCCGGCCGGGCACCGCTCAGGTACTTGCCGCAGTTCTGGAGGACGACCGGGCTCGACGTGATGTGCTGCGCGCCCGTCCCCAGGTCGCGCAGGAAGCGGTCGACCGGGCCGCGGCGGATCGCCGCCGAGCCGGCCCAGCGGTGGACGGTGCGGCCCACCTCGCTCACGGTTGAGGTCGTGTGGTTCAGGGCGAGGCGGATCAGCGTGTCCTGCTCCGTTCCCGGAACCTCCCCACGGTCCAGGGTCTGCTCGACGTCCTGCCAGGTGTCGTACACCCAGGCCCTGGCGGCCCGGAGCCCGGCCTCCGCCGTGGCGTACTCGGCGTGGAACTGGGAGGTGTCGACCGGGGCGCTCCGCGAGCCGGTCCGCGCCGCGGCGACCCGCTTCAGTTCGTCCAGGAGCCGGCGGCCGACGCCCAGGGCCCAGCCCGTGTGCCCGATCGCCGACATGTTGACCAGGCCCAGGCGGTAGACGGCGCCGCCGTTGACCGGCGTGCTGGTGGTCGCGTCGTAGGTGTACGCATGCGGCACGTACACATCGGTGCAGTGGTAGTCGATGCTGTGGGTCGCTCGCAGCCCGAGCACGTCCCAGTTGCCGTCCAGGGTCACCTGCGACTTCGGCATCGCCAGGACCCGCAGTTCACCGGTGGGCTCGACCTGGATCGCGCTGTGGATGTGGGTGGCGTGCGCCATCCCGGAGGCGAACTGCCACTGGCCGCTGACCTGGTAGCCGCCTTCCACCGGGACGGCCTGCCCTGGGCGTGTGCCGTGTCCCGAGAGCAGCGCGTACTTCCCGTTCGGCACGTCGGGGAACAGTGCGGCCGCCGCGTCCTCGGCCAGGTACGCCGCGGTGGTCCCGGTCATCAGCTGCAGCGCGAACATGGTCCATCCGGCCGCGGCGTCGTGGTAGCTCGCCCGTTCCACCGTCTCGATCAGCTGCCGCGGCGCGAACTCGTACCCGCCGAGGCCCAGCGGGAGCGCCGCCCGTACGATCCCGGTGTCCAGCAGCGCCCGCGCTGTGTCTTCCGGAAGTCTTCCCAACTCCTCGGCGGCCGGGGCCCGTTCGTCGAGGAGTCCGCCGAGCGCGTCGATCCGCTCGAGCACCGCCGCCCGTTCCGCACTGACATGCAGCCGACCCCTGTCCCCCATGACGTTCCTTTCCCTGCGGCCTGGTTGTCGATCGTCTCACGCGCTCGCCCCGCGATCCCGGCCCCGTCCGAGGGGCCCTGGCGACAGTCCGCCACCCGGCCTCGCGGGCGCGATCGCCATGCCGCCGACTACTCGTGGAGGACTCGGCGGTGCCCGAGGGCGGCAGGTCTGTGAATCTTCAACAGGGCCTCGCTTTCGGCCACTTGGGCACGCAGCACGTAAGACGTTGAGCTGGATCCCAGGGTGGCCCGGCACGCCGGAAGGTTGGCGTTTCTTGACCTGTACACGACCAATCCTTGGGTCTGCAATGACATAACGCACGTCTACTGCACGCACAGGGGGAACAGCACAGTGAGATCGTTACGCATCAAGGCGGCCGTCACAGGTCTGGCCGCCGCGGCTCTGCTGCTGGTCGGCGCCTTACCGGCCCAGGCGCAGAGCCAGCAGGAAGCCAGAAAGACCACCTACAAGGTCACCCCGTACGTCATCTCTGACCCGGCACTCATCGCCGACCCGGAGAAGCTCGTTGAGGAAGTCAAGAAGCACGGCGACCTGGACCGGCTGGGCATCAAGCCCTCGACATCCAACGGTCCCTCGAAGATGACGAAGAAGTCGGCCCTCGCGGCAGACCCGGCGAGCTACGTGGTGGACTCCTCACGGTTCCCGAGCGGCCGCATCCCCGACGACATCTACGACTACACCAACTGGGACGAGTGCGGCACCAACTCCGGGGCCGCGTCACAGGACGCCGGGTGGATCAAGAACCGCTACTCGTACTGCCAAAAGCACCTGTTGTTCATGCCGGCCTTCGAATGCGGACTCTTCCCTCCGCGGTGCAAGCTCGTCGGCACCTACTCCTCGTCGAACACGCTGATCGGCTACGGCAAGGCCGGCGGTCACGAGGATCACCCCAACTTCCGCTGGGCCGACTTCCGGCTCAAGGTGGAGAACATCGTCACCACCGGCCCGTTCGCCCGCTCCGGAGCGGACATGAGCGCCGCCATGGAGTGTGAGGGCGACTACAAGGACGAGGAGCCCAACCACAACGACGAGCACGCCTGTTACGCACACGAGAACGAGGAGACCGAGAAGTCCATCAACGAGTGGCGCGTGAACAACGAGGCGTACTTCGACATCGCTTCCCAGGCGGTCAGCTCGGACCCGTTGTGGGGCGAGCAGATCGCCACCGGCGTGTTCCACATCGAGTATGAGTTTGATCTGCCGTGGTACTTCCAGTTCATCGACACCGAGGGCCCCGAAGGGGGCATGCGGTTCGACTCGGCGTGGTATCTGCAGTCGCACAAGCTCGGGTCCGTGTTCGACCGGGCGGTGCCCGGCATGTCGTACACGAAGTCCGAAGCAGCCGTCGGCGGCGTCGCCACACACCTGGAAGAGGCCCGGGCCAACCCGGGAGCCACGATGCCCACCCAGGCCGACAAGCACCTGGCCGGCGGCACACCCGGCGACCCGATTCACCGCCTCGCACAGGCCAAGGGGGACAAGCAGAGCTTCCGGTACGACGAGAACCGGCGCATCGTCCGCAACTTCTGCGCCACCAAGGCGATGCAGGATCTCAAGGCGACCCTGCCGGCGGACCAGGGGCCATACGACTGCGACGAATACCCCATGGCCTCGACCTACGAGGGCGCGGGACGCCATCTGTTCCCCGACGACCCTTACGGCGGCGCCCAGTACGAGCGCCACTACTCGGCACGATGGGTCAACAGTGAGGTCAACCAGGAGGCCGGGCGCCGCCTCGGCCGCTGGTACGACGTCGACCGGCTACTCGATCAGGACGCGTTCTACATGCCCATCCGCTGAGCGGCCAGGCTCCCCGTTGAGGGAACCGAGCCAACTCTGATCACCCATCGTGCGGGGCCCTGTCGGCAGACCGGGCCCCGCACACATGTCTGTTCAGTCCGCCTCCGGCCAGAACTGCACCAGAGCCCAGCCCCCCGGCTCGGCGAACCCGCCTTCCGGGGCAGGGCCGTTCTCCCGCCACGCCACACGCGCCCGCCACTTGCCGGCATGCGGGAGCCGGAACACGTCCGGCTTGCCCCCGGCCGTGATCTCGTCCACCAGGAACCGCCCCGAGGGGAGGTCCAGCGACACCAGCTCCGTCGACGGCCACGCCTCCGCAAGGGCTGCCGCCGGGCCGTCCCAGGCCTCCAGCCGCACCCGCGCGTTCAGAATGTCCTCGTCCGACCCGATGTAGAGCATGGTGGCGTTGGAGCTGACGAAACTGCCCGCCGACCGCGGTGACGCCGGCCGCTCACCATCCTGGCCCTCCTCGTCGACCAGGCCGAACATTCGGTGGTCCACGACCACTTTCAGCTCGCGGGACGCCACGAGTCGGGGCATACGACACCTCCTGCGACTGCTGTCAGAGGTGACACTCTGCCGCAGGACCCGCCCTACGCGCCACGGTCGGCCAGGCCATGTTGCGCGTACGGTGCACCTACGCCTCCGGCCTTGAACTCGAAGGTCACCGGCTGCATCCCGCGGCCGCGCAGTCGGTGGAAGCAGCCCACCCGAAGCCTCCGAAATCAATGTGCGTGCGGCGTGGTGGGCGGACCGGGCGCCACGAGCCGCCGCGTCGAGGGCTTGTCCGGCCACGGCCCTCGTGGCATGCTCCGCGTCATGATCAAGAGAATCGAGTCCTCCGTCCGCCGATGAGCGAGACGACCGGGACAGGACTGCCCGGATCACCGACCACACTGTTCGACCACGCGCTCCGGCTACATCAACTGACACCGGGGAAGCCGCTACCGCGCGAAGAAGGGCTCGCGGCCGACGACTGGGGGATGCGGTGGCTGGCTGACTGCCGGGCGCCCCAGTTGAGGCTGCGCGCGTTCCCCGATCGAGAGCCAGATGCCGAGGACTAGCGCAGGCCAAGAACGAGCCGTCCCCGCCGGCGCGCAAGAACCCGGTCAATAGGTCGGGGGACTCTGCGGCGATGAGCGCACATGCGTCGGCGGCAAGGCGGGCCCGGAGCGTCCGGGGCCGGTGCCCGCCGGACGGCAGCCGGTGTCAGTGGGGCCGCATAGGGTCCGGTCCATGGCTGACACTGAACTCACGACGCTACTCGGCGTCTTGAACAGCAAGCGCAAGCACGTCCTGGGCATCTTGGAGGGCCTGGACGAGGAGGCGCTGCGGCGCCCGGTTCTACCGTCCGGCTGGACATGCCTCGGGCTGGTGCACCATCTCGCCCTGGACGACGAGAAGTTCTGGTTCCGCGCGGTTGCCGCCGGGGAGCGAGCAGCGATCGAAGAGATCCTCGGGTCCGGGGAGAACGCGTGGCAGCCCGCCCCGGAGAAGACAGCCGAGGAGGTCTTCGCTCTCTACCGCAAGGAAGGGGAGCTCGCCGACGCCTTCCTTGCCGGCGCCGACCTGAAGGCGGCCCCGCGCTGGTGGCCGGACTTCTTCGGTGACTGGCGCCTCGACAACCTGCGCGAGGTCATCCTGCATGTGATCACCGAGACCGCCACCCATGCCGGCCACTTGGACGCCGTGCGCGAACTCATTGACGGCAGGCAGAGGTTGGTTCTCCCTTGACGGGCAAGCCACTCCGCTGCGCCCACCGAGATCGTCGGGGGCGAGGTCCAGAGCTCAACTCATTCTGGAACGACCAGTTATTCCGCCCGCGCGTGGCAGCAACTGCCCCGGCCGTCATGTGATGCAGGTCCCGGACACGCATGCCCTCCCAGTGGTGGTCAGGCGTGTCCGGACGGGTCCTCCGCCGCGCAGGCGTGTCTCACCAGGACCATCGGTCGCCAAAGGTTTGGACAAATGACGGCCGTTGACGTCCCGTTGACGTGCGCCGCCTGTCCCGCCAGGCTCGGATCGCACGTGCCTCTCTCCTATCCCCCGCCCCCCATGGAGTGCTCTGATGACCAGACGCACCGCACGACTCGTCCTATCGATTGTCATGCTCATTGCCGCCACCCTGGGCGGTGTCGTGGCAACCGCCGGAACCGCTCAAGCCGACGGCTGCTACACATGGTCGCGCACCCTGTCCCAAGGGGCCTCCGGCGCCGACGTGACCAACTTGCAGATACGGGTAGCAGGCCATGCCGGCAGCGGCGGCGCGCTCGCCATCGACGGCGCCTACGGTCCGGCGACCACTGCCGCGGTCAAACGGTTCCAGACGGCCTACGGACTGGCCGCCGACGGCGTTGCCGGCCCGGCGACCTTCAGCAAGATCTACGCCCTCCAGGACAACGACTGCACCCCCATCCACTTCACCTACGCCGAACTCAACACCTGCAACTCCACCTGGGCCGGCGGCGCAGTCAGCGCCAGCACCGCGAAAGCGAACGCATTGCGCACCATGTGGAAACTCGAGGCACTGCGCCATGCCCTGGGCGATCAGCCCCTCCGCGTGACCAGCGGCTTCCGCTCGCATGCCTGCAACGACGCGGTCGGCGGAGCAGCTAGCAGCCGCCACCTGTACGGCGACGCGGCCGACCTCGGCTCGGGCCCGCACTCGCTGTGCCGCCTCGCCCAGCAGGCCCGCAACCACGGCTTCAACGGAATCCTCGGCCCCGGCTACCCGGGCCACAGCGACCACACCCACGTCGACCACCGCGCGAGCCGCTTCTGGTCGGCGTCGTCCTGCGGCATCTGAACGCACCGGCGGGCGCCTCCGCCCCGCCCCGAGGGCCCGTTCCGCAGCACATCGATCGCGGCCCCGCTGCCTCTCGCCCCGTCCCTTCGTCGCAGTGCTTATCTCGGGCTCTGCGACGAAGGTATGGGGGCGGCTCCAGTTCCTCGTGACGCGAGCCCGCCGCACGGTCGGCTCACGTTCGTCTCCGCGAGCCATGAACCCCGTGTCGGCGCGGGTTCAGGTCCCGCTCACGCGGGCCGAACGAGGCCGGGCGCGCAGGGCAGGCAGGCGGGCACAGTCTTCCGCTCCGGCCAGACTGTCGCCCAGGGCCAGGAGCGAGAGGATGTGCACCGGCCGCCCGGCCGTGGCAGCGGCCTCCAGTTTGTGGTGGCCGTCCAGGAGGAAGTGCGTCAGGCCCCAGTGCTGGTAGTGGTCGTCCGGCATCCCGGCGGCGGGCTCGCACACGTCCAGCGTGGAGATCGCCACCGCCGTGGGGACCGTTCCCCGCCTCATGAGCGCGACGTACTCCTCGACGCGCTCTCGTTCGTTCCAGGTCGGGGGAACCATGGGCACGACGAACTCGTACAGGTGGGCGTCCGAGTCGACGGCGGTCTCGAAGGTGCGGTAGTACGGGGTGTGCGGGTACTCCGGGAGGCCCCAGAACTGGTCGATCCCCCACGTCGTGACCTGCTCGCCGCTGAAGTAGTCGCCTTCCTGGCCGGGGACGACCAGCCGGGGCTCCACCCTCAAGAGCAGCGGAAGGTACTCGCCCTCCGGCAGCAACACACCGAAGGCATCGAGCACTTGACCG
This sequence comes from Streptomyces sp. NPDC055189, assembly GCF_053606765.1. NCBI lineage: Bacteria > Bacillati > Actinomycetota > Actinomycetes > Kitasatosporales > Streptomycetaceae > Streptomyces > Streptomyces sp. NPDC055189. The sequence goes on along the minus strand of NZ_JBSGSG010000001.1, from coordinate 306,635 downwards.
TCGTCCGGATCGTCCAGCGCACCGGCGAGCCGTTCCTGCACCCCCTCCAGGGACACCTTCGTCCTCGCCGTCTCCAACCGGCGGAACAGGAACGGGCACGTTCCGCAGTAGAAGCTGAGCTCGAAGGCGGGCTCGTCGTCGACCATGAGCAAGCGGCGCCGCGGCCCGCCGCCGCTCTCCTGCCATTCCGTGCCGAAGCGCAACCGCGCCCCGGCCGCAGGAACGCCGAGGTTACGCGGGGCACTCGATGTGATCAGCACGGACCGACCGTACGGGATCTTGTGGACCGGCTCCATCCGGCGTGGACCGGCTCCACCCGGCCACGGAACACACCGCCGGCCAATCAGGCCCGCTGCAGCGCTCAGTGTGCGGCACGAAGGTGGCGTGTCGAGGGTGCGATGGCCGGCATTTGCCCATAAGCATGACTTCATGAGCGATCTCACCGGTCCCGGCCTGCTGTCCGATCCGCTGCGTACGAAGGGAACCGCGTTCACCGAGGACGAGCGCGCCGAACACGCACTGCGCGGGCTGCTTCCCTACGCGGTGACCAGCCTGAACGAGCAGGTCCGCCGCTCCTGGGGGCAAATCAACCAGCAGCCTGACGACCTCCAGCGATATGTGTACCTGCGCTCCCTGCAGGACCGCAACGAGGCCCTCTTCTATGCCGTACTCGCCCATGACGTAGCGACCGCGCTGCCCCTCGTATACACCCCGACCGTCGCCGAGGGATGCAAGAACTTCTCCGAGCTGTGGCAACGTCCGCGCGGGCTCTACCTGTCCTGGCCGCACCGGGAAAACCTGGTGGAGATGGTGCGCAACCGCCCCCGCAAGGACGTCGACGTCATCGTCGTCACCGACGGGCAGCGCATCCTCGGCATCGGTGACCAGGGGGTCGGCGGGATGGGTATCCCGGTCGGCAAGCTCTCGCTCTACACACTGATCGGAGGCATCGACCCGGCGCGCACCCTTCCGGTCCTGCTCGACGTCGGCACCGACAACGCCGATCTGCTCGACGACCCCTTCTACCTGGGGTGGCGGCACCGCCGCATCAGCGACGACGACTACTTCGCCTTCGTGGACGCGTTCGTGGAGGCTGTGCAGGCCGAACTCCCCGAAGTGCTGCTGCAGTGGGAGGACTTCGCCACCCCGCACGCGGCACCGATCCTGGAACGTTACCGGGAGCGGCTGCTCACCTTCAACGACGACATCCAGGGCACGGCCGCCGTGGCGCTCGGCGCGTTGCACGGGGCGAGCAAGGTCGTCGGCATCCCGCTGAAGGAGCAGCACGTGGTGATGGTCGGCGCGGGGTCCGCGGGCATCGGCGTCATGGACATGGTTCGTCAGGAGATGGTCGACGAGGGCCTGTCGGACGCGCAGGCCCGTGCCCGCTGCTGGATCCTCGACGTCCATGGCCTGCTCACCACCGACCGCGACGACCTCGCCGAGGACCAGCGTGCCTTCGCGCACGATCCCGCCGACGTCGAAGGCTGGGGTGCCGACGGGACCCCGCAGTTGGCGGATGTCGTCGAGAACCTGCAGGTAGGGGTCCTGCTCGGGCTCTCCACGGCCAAGGGCGCGTTCACCGAGCAGATCGTGCGGACCATGGTCGCGAAGGTGGACCGGCCGATCATCTTCCCCTTGTCCAACCCCACAGCGAACGCGGAGGCCCGGCCCGCAGATCTGGATGCGTGGACCGACGGCAAAGTCCTGGTGGCGACGGGGTCGCCCTTTTCGCCGCTGCACCGGGACGGCGTCGACATCCCGGTCGCCCAGTGCAACAACGTCTACGTGTTCCCGGCCGTGGGACTGGCGGTGACCGCGGCGCGGGCGAACCGCGTGACCAACGCGATGATGCGGGCTGCGGCCCGCGCGCTGGGTGATGCCTCTCCGGCTCTCTCCGACGCGAAGGCTCCCCTCCTCCCGGCGTGGGAGGACATCCGGGACGTCGCCGATGGCATCGCACTGGCTGTGGCACGACAGGCCGTCACCGACGGCGTCGCCCCGGGCGCCTCCGACGACGAACTGCGCACCGCCATCCGGGACACACGATGGACGCCCGGTTACTGAGCGAGCCCGCCGCCGCGGGCGGTCGGTAATTCCGGTCGCGTGGTGGCGTCGATGGGATAGCCTGTCCGGGATTTCGCGCGGCAGGTTGGCTGTCGCCCCGCTCGGCGCGCTCGGCGTCGACACGCACCGCGTGCCCTGCCCGGAAGGAGGCGAGAGACATGGACCGTGCTGAATGCGTTGCGGCCATAGTTGCCTCCGGCCGTGTGCCCTCCCTCCTCTGCGGCGCGCGGTAGCTCTTCCCCCTTCTTGTTTCTTGTCTTCGGCATCTTCCTGATGCCGCGTCACGAGACGTCCTGGCCTGTGCGGTTCGTTACCGCGCGGGTCGCGGGGGCGCGCGCCCGAAGACGGGCCCTTCTCTTGCTGGTCACCGTGGTCTCGGCGCTCTGCGCCCCTCACGACCGGCAAGAGCGCCGGCGTGAGTGACACGCAGCTGGTGAGGCAGGCCCCGGGTGCTGTCCGCCGTTCCCGCTGCCTCGCCGCCCTGTCGTGTCCCCGTGCTGCCTGCACCGGCCCGTCGTCACCACTGCGACCCTCCCTGGCCGGCTGTCTCGACAGCACTTCGACACGAAACGTGCGTGATCGTCATGAGCAAGAAACATCCCGAACGTCCCGAACGTCCCGAACGTTCCGGAGGGGAATCCCTCCCGTCCGCCCCTTCCACGGCCACCGGCCGCCGTTCCCCGGACCGCGAGTTTCCCGCCGCAACTCCGGATCCCGCACCGGCACCTGATCCGAAGCGCTGGTGGGCGCTGGCCGTCATCGCCCTCGCCCAGCTGATGGTGATCCTTGACGGCACCGTCGTGAACATCGCCCTGCCCTCCGCCCAGCACGCTCTCGGCATGTCGGACGCCGACCGGCAGTGGGTGATCACCGCCTACACGCTGGCCTTCGGCGGGCTGCTGCTGCTCGGCGGCCGGATCGCCGATCTGGTGGGCCGCAAGCGCACCTTCGTCATCGGCCTGGCCGGGTTCGCCGCGGCCTCCGCGCTGGGCGGCGCGGCGGCCGGTCCCGGCATGCTGTTCGCGGCGCGGGCCCTGCAGGGTGCGTTCGCAGCGGTCCTTGCGCCCTCGGCCCTGTCGCTGCTGACCACGACGTTCACCGATCCCAAGGAGCGGGCCAGGGCGTTCGGGGCCTACGGTGCGCTGGCCGGCGGTGGCAGCGCGGTCGGGCTGATCGTGGGCGGACTGCTGACCGAGTACCTGAACTGGCGCTGGTCCCTGTACGTCAACGTGCCCATCGCGCTGGCCGCCCTGCTCGGCGCACCGGCCTTCCTGCGCGACCGCTCCGGCCGCCGGGGCGGGCATCTGGACGTGCCGGGCGCGCTGCTGGGCTGCGGCGGGCTCGTCGCCCTCGTGTACGGCTTCAGCGAGGCCGAACCCCGCGGCTGGAGCAGCCCGTTGGTGCTCACGCTGCTCGCGGCCGGCGTCATGTTGCTCGGCACCTTCGTGTGGTGGCAGAGCCGCGCGGCGAGCCCGCTGCTGCCGCTGCGCATCGTCAAGGACCGTGTCCGGGCCGGGTCGCTCGCGACGATGGGCTTGGCCACCATCGGCATGTTCGGTGTTTTCCTGTTCCTGACGTATTACCTGCAGGTCGTCCTCGGCTACCCGCCGGTGCGCACGGGCCTGGCCTTCGTGCCGATTTCGGCCGGCATCGTCATCGGCGCGACCCAGATCGCGGCCCGCCTGCTGCCACGCACGGCGCCGCGCACCCTGATGTCGTCCGGCATGGTGCTTGCCGCCGTCGGCATGGTGCTGCTCAGCGGCCTGACGGTGCATGCGCAGTACGTCTCGCATGTGCTGCCCGCCCTGCTGCTGCTCGGTCTGGGCATGGGCCTGACCTTCATGCCGGTCTACGCGACGGCCACCGTCGGCGTGCCCGCGCAGGACGCCGGTGTGGCCTCGGCTGTCCTCAACACCGTTCAGCAGATGGGCGCTTCGCTGGGCACCGTACTGCTCAACACCATCGCCACCGGCGCCACCAGCCGCTACGTCCACGCGCACGGTCCGTCCCGCGGCGGCGCGCCCCTCGACGAAGGCATGGTGCACGGCTTCTCCGTCGCCTACTGGTGCTCGGCGGGCGTCCTGCTGCTCGCCGCCCTGGTGGCGGGCCTGACCGTACGGCTCAAGACGCCGAAGCGCGCCGGAAACGACGCACCGGCCTAGCGGGCCGGGGCCGCCCGTGTCCCGCCGCCGTCCGCCTCACCTCTCGAAGGATTTTTCATGAAACCCCTGACCGAGCACGACATCCGTACCTCGTTCGTCAACTGCTCGAAGGGCGAGGCCAAACGCCTGCCCCTGCCCAAGAACCTGGCGGACCTCGACCACTGGGACGCCCTGGACTTCCTGGGCTGGTTCGATCTCTCCGCGCCCGATCGCAAGTATCTGGTCGTCGAACGCTCCGGCGAACTCGTCGGCCTGTCCCTGCGCTCGGCTTCCGGCAACCGCGGCTTTTTGCGCCGCAGCCTGTGCTCGCTGTGCCTGACCACGCATCCCGGCAGCGGCGTCTCCCTCATGACCGCCCCCAAGGCGGGCCGGGCCGGCCGCGAGGGCAACTCGGTGGGCCTCTACGTCTGCTCCGACCTGGACTGCTCGTTGTACGTACGGGGCAAGAAGAAGGCGGCACCGGGCGCGCGCATGGAGGAGTCCCTCACCCTCGAGCAGCAGATCGAGCGTCTGCGCGGCAACCTCGACGCGTTCGTGGAGCGGGTCTTCCACTGAGGCCGAGAGGCCGGCAAGGGGCTCGGCGGCCACCGTCGCCGAGCCCCGGTCCAGGTGCTGCCGTCAGCTTGCGGGCAGCTGCGGCGGCACACACTTCAGGCCGTCCAGGGTGAGGTCGAGGAGGCGTTCGGCCTGCTCTCGCTGCTCGGGCCTGCCCGAGGTGAGGGCGATGCCGGCGAGGGCGGCGAACATGTCGGTCGGACTGATGTCGGACCGGATCGTTCCGGCGGCGGTACCGGCGTCCATGAGGGAGGAGAGGGCGGCCTGGATCATCTCGTGGCTGTCGGCGTAGGGGTTGGTCCCCGAAGCGACGACGGCTCGCAGAGCTTCGGCCATGCCGAGTTTGGCGGTGGCGTAGTCGAGGAAGCGGCGAGTCCACGCCCGCAGGGCCTCAGAGGGCGGCACCGCTGCCAGCAGGCCGGGGACGGCGTCGCACAGCCGGGCCACTTCGTTGCGGTAGGCCGCCTCGATCAGGGCCTCCCGGTTGGGGAAGTTGCGGTAGAGGGTGCCGGTTCCCACGCCCGCCTCCCTGGCGATGCGCTCGAAGTGCGCGTCCAGTCCCTCCTCGGTGAACACGCGCACCGCGGCAGCCAGGATCTTGTCCCGGTTGCGTTGTGCGTCAGCCCTCAGCGGGCGCCCTGCATCTCGGGCCATCGGAGGTCCTTCCCTGTCCGTACTTGCTAAGTGGAGGAGCCTCCGCTTACTCTCGCTGAAGTGGCGGCGCCTCCACTTTCACTTTAGGGCATGCCCATGGGCTGCCCTCCCCCTCTCCTGGAAGGACCGTCCATCGTGCCGGGAATCGAAGGCAAAGTCGTGGCGATCACGGGCGCCAGCAGCGGCATAGGCGAGGCGACCGCGCTTCTGCTCGCCGAGCGTGGCGCCAAGGTCGTCCTCGGGGCACGCCGCCCGGAGCGCCTCGAGGCTCTCGCCATCCGCATCGAGCAGGCCGGCGGGGATGCCGCCTGGGCCCGCACGGACGTGACACGCCGCGAGGACCTCTCCGGCCTCGTCACACTGGCACGCGACCGGTACGGCAAGCTCGACGCCCTCGTCAGCAATGCCGGGATCGGCCGGATTTCCCCTCTCGATGACCTGCGCGTCGAGGACTGGGAGGAGATGATCGACGTCAACCTCAAAGGCGTCCTGTACGGGATCGCCGCAGCCCTCCCCGTCTTCCGGGAGCAGGGTTTCGGGCATTTCGTCAACACTGTGTCCACCGCCGGACTGCGCATCGTGCCGCTCCAGTCGGTATACGCCGGCACCAAGAACGCCGTGCGCACCATCTCCGAGGGCCTGCGCCAAGAGGCCGGCGACAGCCTGCGTGTCACCGTCGTCTCACCCGGCGCCGTCCGCACGGACTTCGCCGAGCACATGGATCCGGCCGCGAAGGCCCAGATCGACAAGTTGATGGAGATTGCTCTGCCGCCGGACGCGGTGGCGCGCACCATCGCCTTCGCCATCGAGCAGCCGGACGGTGTCGACGTAGGGGACATCGTCGTTCGCCCCACCGCCCAGGGATAAGACGTCGTTGCATTTGGCGTGCTGAGGAGTGTTCGGGCGTGACGATCGTGGAGCGTCCGGGCCCGGACGGGCTGTGGGGGCTGTTCCAGCGGGTGGTGCCGGTGGCACCTACACGGCCTCAAGGCGGTGGACGACGGCGCTTTGGTGACCGGGAGGTGCTGGCCGCCGTCTTGTTCGCGGCCACCTCCGGCTGCACCTGGCGGCAGACCTCCGAGGTATTCGATCCGTCGTGGTCAACGGTGTACCGGCGCTTCACCGAGTGGAGCCAGGCCCGAGTGTGGGCGAAGCTGCACCACCTGGTCCTGGATGTACTGGGTGCCCGCGGGGACTTGGACTGGTCACGGTGCGCGATCGACTCGGCCTCCACGACAGCCGGCGCTTGGGCCGCTTGTGCGCGGCATACCGCCGATCCGGTCCCGCCGCGGACCGCGTCGACGCCGACCCGCCAAGCTCCCTGCGGACAAGGCCTACGACAACCGCCCCCTGCGGCAATGGCTCCGGTCCCGGAACATCCACCCCGCGTCGCCCGCAAAGGCATTGAGTCCTCCGAACGACTCGGGCGCCACCGCTGGACGATCGAACGCACGATGTCCTGGTTTGCCGGGTGCCGCCGCCTGCACCGCCGCTACGAGCGCAAGGCCGAACACTTCCCCGCCTTCGCCGGCATCGCCGCAGCCCTGATCTGCTACCGCCGACTCACCTCGTAGATTCGCCGGCCACCTGGACTAGCGACAGTGGGGCGGGATGTTGCCCAGCTGCTTCAGCAGGTCCCAGCCAGTTGGCCGGTCCTTCGGCCGGTCCCACTGGGCACCGTGGCCGACCCAGTAGCCGCGCAGCTCACGCACCTGCGTCACTGTGTCGTCACCGATCCCGGACTCGTTTCCGCAGCACTCGCAGATGACATACCGAGGAAAGCCGTGCGCGAACAGTGCCTCACCGTCATCCAATCCGCAGATCCGACACGCGGTCTCGACCATGTTCTCCATGGCCACAGGCTACTGACGTCGCCAAATGCAACGACGTCTACAACTGCGCAGCCGCGCAAGCACACGGCCGCGTGACCCACGGCCCGCTGTCCACACGCTCTCGCCTCGTCGGGCGATGGTGCGGGAAGCATTCCGGTCGGCGTGGGCGGCCACGCGGTTCCCGGCACCGTGATGCCCCGTCCCTCACAAACCGACGGCCTGCCTCGTCGTACTACACGGGACCGCAACTGCCACCCCGCGACCAGCCCCGGCAGCAGCGGAACCCGCGCATCACCCCCGTACGGCGGACCACCCGGGCCGCCCCATGTCGACGCAGGAGGCAGCCAGTGAGAATCGTCGTGGCAGGTGCCGGATACGCCGGAACCCTGGCGGCGAACCGCCTGGCGAAGAAGGTGCCGGAGGCGGAGATCACCGTCATCAATCCCCGCCCGGACTTCATCGAACGTGTGCGGCTGCACCAGCAGATCGCCGCTACCGGCAAGGTCGCGACCCCGCTCACCGAGATGCTGCGGCACGGCATCACAACGCGGCTGGCGGCCGTGACGAAGATAGGTGACGGCAGCCTGGTCCTGGACACGGGAGAGTTTGCCGAGTTCGACCACCTGGTCCTGGCCGTGGGGAGCACACTCTCACCGCTGCCGGGCACGGTCCCGGTGGGCACATGGGAGGGAGCGCAAAGGGCCCGTGCGAGGCTGTCGAGTCTTCCCGCGGGCTCCACGGTGACCGTCATCGGCACGGGCCCCACCGGCATCGAGACCGCCGCCGAGGTCGCCGATGCACGGCCCGACCTGCACGTACGGCTGGTAGGCAGCCGGCTCGCGGCCTCCTTCTCCGACGGAGCCCGCCGCAGAGTGCGCGCCGGCCTGCAGCGCTTGAAGGTGTCGGTGGTGGAGGACACCGTGACGGACGTACTGCCTTGCGAAGAGGCGCCGGGGAGCGAACGTGTGCGGCTGCGGTCGGCCCCCGACCAGCCCTTGGGTTCCGATCTGACGCTCTGGGCCGTCCTGGGCACCATTCCCGACCTCGCACGACGAAGCGGCTTGGTGGTCGACGACCGCGGACGCGCCCTCGTCGACCCGTATCTGCGCAGCGTGAGCGATCCGCGGATCTTCGTCGTGGGTGATTGTGCCGCCGTCCCCGGCTCCCGCGCGGCCTGTCAGACAGCGGGCCCGCAGGGTGCCCACGCCGCCGACACCCTGGCCCGGTTGGTCCGGGACCGCGAGCCGCGGCCGTACTCCATGGGCTACTTCGGGACCGGGCTCACCCTGGGCCGACACGACGGTGTGATCCAGCTGTCCCGGCGCGATGACAGCGCGCGGCGGCAATACCTCGCGGGCCGCCCCGCGATCGTCCTCAAGGAGGCCGCCACGCTGGGCGCCAAGTACGGCTCTCGCACCGCCACCATCACCTGGCTGTCCGGCGCGAAGTAGGCGCTGCACAGCCCGCTTTGACGCTCTGATGGCGCGGCACATGCGGCACAGCGCGCACCCCGTATGAGCCAAGCCGACGTTCCGCACATGCCGATGAAAAGGAACTGTCATGTCGAATGCAGTAAGGGGAGGCCGGGCACTGGTGGTCGGCCTGGGGATATCGGGCATCGCCACCGCAGTACGCCTTCGGCAGATCGGTTGGGAGCCGGTCATCATCGAGCGGGCACCCGCCCGGCGCGAAGGCGGTTACTACATCGCACTGTTCGGTTCGGGAATCGCCTCGGCCCGGCGGCTGGGCGTGCTGGAGAAGATCGGTGACCGCGGAGGCCCGGAGATCGCCCTGTACGACGTGGACCGGGGCGGGAGCCGTCGTCCCCGCGTGAACCTCGGCTCGCTGGCCGGAGGACCTCGCCCGCTGCTGCGCGGCGATGTGGAACAGGGGCTGTACTCGGCGCTACCGGATGACGTGGAGATCCGCTACACAACCGTGCCCACCCGCATTGTCCAAGACGCGTCCGGCGCACAGGTCTCGCTGCGCGACACCGCGGCCGACACGTCGGTCGACGAACGCTTCGACCTCGTCGTGGGCGCCGACGGCATGCGCTCCACCGTGCGGAGACTGGCCTTTGCCCATCAGTACGATCTCCACCCCCTCAACTACATGATCGGCGTCACTCTCCTGGACAGGCCGGTCGACGGATTCGGCCCGGCCGAAGGGCTCATCCTGGCCGAGCCGGGCCGTTCGGCCTGGGCTTTCCCCTTCGCCGATCGGCCACCGAGCCTGCTGTTCTCCTACCGCACCCGGGATGTCGACGCCGAGTTCGGCCGTCCGCCCATCGAGTCCATCCGCGCCGCGTTCGGGCCCGAACCCACCGGCCCGCTCCTGGAGGGCCTGCTGAACCGCTACGAGCAGGCCCCTGACGCCTTGTTCGACTCGGTGCAGCAGGTGAAGATGCCCCGCTGGCACAGCGGCCGGGTCGTCCTGATCGGTGATGCCGCCTGGTGCATGACGCTGTACTCGGGCATGGGAGTGTCCAGTGGAATCGCGGGCGGGGAACTGCTGGGCACCATGCTGCAACGCCACCGCGGCGAGGTGACCGGGGCGCTGCGGGCCTGGGAGTCAAGGATGCGGCCCTTCATCCGGGCCCAGCAGGACAATGCGCTGGTCGCCGGGCGGCGGATGTTCACCCCGCTGGATCGCAAGGAGCTGGCCGTTCGCGCCGGGATGAGACACCTGATGCGCATGCCCGGCCTGGGCAAGACCGTCTGCAGGAAGCTGCTCGACAGCAAGGACATGCGGGCGAAGAACATGGATGTCGCCGCTCCCCGGGCGTAATCCGCACGGCGCCCGACCGGAGGACGGTCTCAGTCCTCCCCCGGTGCGGCGGGCGGCAGCCCCCGCTCGCTCACGTGCGCACGCAGCAGGTCGTCGAAGGCCCGCACGGCCGCCGAGCGGTGGCCGCCGGAGCGGGTCAGCAGTGCTGCCGTGCGGTGCGGCAGCGGCGGCCGCAGCGGCACCTGCGAGAGCCCCGGCCGGTCCAGCGCCACGGCGGTCGGCAGCACGGTGGCCAGCGCTCCGCCCCGCACGATCTCAAGGAGCGCCAGCGCGGAGTCGGCCTCGACGGCCACGCGCGCCGTGACACCCTGCGCGGCGAAGTAGGCGTCGATGCGGGCGCGGGTCGCGAAGTCGCCGGCGAGCAGCGCCAGGTCGCGTCCGGCCAGTTCGGCGACCGGCAGCGGCGCGGCCTCCAGCCCGCCGCCGGCGACCACGCCGAGCGTTTCGGTGAACAGCGGCTCGGCCGCTACGCCGGGCTCGGAATCACCGGTGAAGCCGATGCCCGCGTCCAGTTCGCCGGCGAGCAGCGCTGCCCCGATGCGCTCCTGCGTCGCTTCGCGGACGGTCAGGTCGAGCCCGGGGTACCGGGCGTGCAGGGCGTGCAGGAGCGGTCCGACGAGGTAGGCGGTGAAGGTGGGTGTGACGCCGAGGCGCAGCTGCCCGCGCGAGAGGTCCGCCACGTCCCGTACGGCCCGGTCGGCTGCGGCGATCTCGCGCAGGGCGCTGCGCGCGTGGTCGACGTAGACCGCGCCCGCGTCGGTGGGGCGCACGGTGCGCCCGGTCCGGTCGAGCAGCGGCAGGCCGACGGCCCGCTCCAGCGCGCGGATCTGCTGCGACAGGGTCGGCTGGGAGACGTGCAGCGCCTCGGCAGCGCCGGTGAAGGTGCCGTGCTCGACGACGGCGAGAAGGTAGCGCAGGTGGCGCAGTTCCACGGGAGCCATACCGCGAGCGTAACGCCGGGCATAGGTCCCATCTATAGCTGGCATGGTCAGTGCGTCTTGGACGCTATAGCGCCAGGTCCGCCACACTGGGGGAAGATCCGACAGCAGCCGAAATGATCTGATCCGGAGGCTCCTCATGGACTTCGTCCAGCGCACGATCGACCTGGCCCGCACCAATGTCCAGGAGGGCGGCCGCCCCTTCGCCACCGTCATCGTCAGGGACGGCGAGATCATCGCCGAGCGCGCCAACCAGGTCGCCCAGAGCCACGACCCCACCGCGCACGCCGAGGTGCTGGCCATCCGGGACGCGTGCGTCAAGCTCGGCACCGAACACCTGACGGGCACCACGATCTACGTGCTGGCGCAGCCGTGCCCCATGTGCCTGGGCGCGCTGTACTACTGCTCGCCCGACGAGGTCGTGTTCGTCACGACCCGCAAGGCCTACGAGCCGCACTACGTCGACGACCGCAAGTACTTCGAACTGAGCACGTTCTACGACGAGTTCGCCAAGCCCTGGCAGGAGCGCCGGCTGCCGATGCGGCATGAGCCGCGCGAGAGCGCCGTGGACGTGTACCGCCTGTGGCAGGACCGAAATGGCGGCGATCGCCGCGTGCCGGGCGCGCCGGGGGCTGATGACGCCGACTGAAACGGGAGCCCTGCCCGCCGGGACGGCCGCGGCTGCCGCGCACCCGATCCTGACACCACGGGCGTTGGAGGCCGGCCTTGCCGACGCCTGCCGCGAAGAGCGGCCACCCCGTCCCTCGGGCGGCAGACCAGGGGCGGCACCAGGCCCGCACGAACACCGTGTGCCGGACGGATCATGGGCCGCTGGACGACGTACTTCCAGTCATCACGACAGACGCGGCCCGGGAGTTGGGCGCTCCCCCGTTCACGCCCCCCGCTCGAGGGCGCACCACCTACCGTTGAGGTGAGTGGGCCGGGGCCGACGGGGGCGCCACCATCCCACCGGCGCGAGGGCGTGTTACGAACCCTTCATGCGTACAGCCAAGCCCGCTCTCGCAGTGGCCTTCAGCGCGGCCCTTCTCTTCAGCCTCGCCTCTTCACCCGCCCCGGCAGCCGACTACGTGCAGATCACGGACACCCGCGACGGCGGATGTCTCTCCGCGGGCGGAGGCAACGACATCAACCGGCTCCCGGTTGTCATCGACGTCTGCACACCGGACATGCCCGACGACAAGTGGCGGCGGCCGAACACCACAACCACCACCTACCGCAACAAATTCAACGACGCCTGCCTGGTCACCAACGGACACGACACCCAGCCCAACACCTCGCCCTGCGACGGCGGGCCGGCACAGAAGTGGATCCGGAGGAATGCCACCACCGGTGTGCGACTGGAAAGTGCCCGCTACCGGGGCTGGTGCATCGGCCGGATCTCCGGCGGCGCCGGCGTCAAAGGCGACGTCAGCCTCGTCCCCTGCGCCCGCGCCACCATCTGGCGGTAGGACAGGACCACGTTCACCTCGTAATCCGCTGTGAGAAGACCGCTGCCTCATATGCCTCATACGAAGCAGCGGTCAGTCGCCCTCGCATCGTTCCTGCTCTGGGCCGCCCCCGTGATGGGTGCTCAGGTCACGGCCAGATGGCTCCGGCGGTGGCGGGGCGCCTCGATTTCGTCCAGCAGGGCGACGGCGAAGTCGTCGTAGGAAATGCGCTCCGCCATGTCGCCGAACTCCCGCCTGCCGTAGCCGCCCCGGCGCTCTCCCCCGTGGTCGAAGTCGCCGGCCGGGCTCACATACAGCCAGTCCAGCGCTCCGCCCTCGGTGCGCAGCACCTCCAGACCGGCGGCGTGGGCCAGACAGAAGGGCCGGAACTGCACGGGGAAATCCGGCACGTCCATCAGGCGCGTGCCGTTGGGGCCCGGCAGCAGCGCGGAGAGCCCGACCAGGACCAGCCTGCCCACCGCCGCCTGCCCCAGACCGCGCACCAGGGCGTGCGCCGCGCTTGTGAAGAATGCGTCCGGATCGGTGCCCTCGCCGTACACCGCTGCCGCACTGACCGCGGCGTCGTGGCCCTTCGCGAGGGCGGCGACGTCCACGGCGTCCGTGACATCACCGGCAACGACCTTGGCACCGCTGTCCGCCAGGCCGCCGTGGCGCGCGGGGTCGCGGACCACCGCCGTGACCTGGTGGCCACGCCCGCTTGCCTCGGCGACGGCGCTGCGCCCCGCCCGGCCGCCCGCGCCGAACACAATGATGTTGCTCATCTCCGGAGTACCTCCTGTCGGATCGGTGCTCCGGAAGGTATCGGTGAGGGCGGTTACCAGTTGGATACCGCCGATCACCGGATGCTGCTCCCGAACCACCGGAAGCTGGAAGGCGCATGACGGACCTTGTCGATGAGTTGGTCCTCGACGACATCCCCAACTACGGCCGGTCCGTCCGGGCGATCTTTCTGCGGGCGGAAATGCTCAGGCTCCTGCCAGAGCCGCGCGAACCGGACCGTCCTCGACGGTCACGAACGTCACGGACCACGCGCCGCGTCCGGGCGCCCCAGGTGATGACACCGAGGGCCTGCCGGCAGTGAGGCTCCTGGTTCACAGCGAAGACGAAGGTCACCTGCGAGCCCTGCTCATCCTTCAAGCCTGCGCCAATCGGGCATGGCCTCGCCTACTCTGCGCCGCCCTGTGTCCGAGCACTTGACGGCCCCTGGGCAGGAGAGGCTGTTCGAGCTCCGGCGAGCCACGTATACGCAGTGAAGCCGGCAGCCATGCCAAGTACGGCGATCACGACTGGCTTCTCACGGTGAACCTGTCTTAGTTGGGGCCTGGTTGGAGGAGTTTGAAGATCAGACGTGCGGCGGTGCGCTGGGCCGCCTGACGTAGACGGACCGGGGCCGGGCGGCGGCGGGGCGGCCGTGGTGCAGCGGTGGCGAGGCGGGGGAAGAGCGCTTCGGCGTTGGTGTGGTTGATGGCTGTGAGTGTGTCCGTGCCGACGGTGCCGTCGAGGCCGCTGGTGAAGTACTGCCCGGCGCGGGTGGGCGCGAAAGGCCAGTCGCTGCCGAAGAGGATGCGGTCGGGGCGGGCAAAAGCGAGGAGCGTGGGCAGGGCTGTGGGGCTGGAGGACATGGCCGTGTCGAAGTAGAAGGTCTGGAAGTCGTCCAGTACGTCCAGGGGGCTGCGGTTGGTGTCGTTGGCGAGGGTGAGGGCCATGCGGTGGGAGGCGTAGGGGAGGAAGCCGCCGGCGTGGCTGAGGATGAACCGGATGTGGGGGTAGCGGCGGGTAACGCCGTTGCGGACGAGAAGGTAGGCGGCCCGGGCGGTGTCGAGGAGGAAGTCAGCGGCGAAGGGCGGGATGCCGTCCACGGGGGGTGCGGGGAGCTGGGCGGGGTGGATGAAGGCCACGGCGCGGCGGTCGTCCAGGGTTTGCCACAGTGCTTCCTGGCCAGGGGTTCCGAGGTAGGTGCCGCGGTTGTTGGCGAGCAGGGTGACACCGTCGGCTCCGAGGGTGTCCAGTGCCCGTGCGGCCTCGGCCGCCGAGGCGGCGGTGTAGGGCATGGGGAGGGTGGCGAAGAAGCCGAAACGCCCTGGATGGTCGGCGCTCACGGTCGCACAGTGATCATTCAGTCGTTGTGCCAGGGTGGTGGCCTCTGCCGGGTCGGCGAGGAAGCCGGTTCCGGGCGTGGAGACGGACAGGATGGCCGCCCGGGTGTCCAGTAGGTCCATCAGCTCCAACGCTGAGGCGGCGCTCCAGTCGGGCAGGGCCCGGCCGCCGGCCTCGGCGATGCCTGCCTTGGTGAGCGCGTCGCGGTAGAACGTGGGCACGATGTGCTGGTGGACGTCGATGCGCTGTGCCGGTTGGGTCACGAAGCGGCCTTTCATGAGCGTTGAGTGTGCAGAAGCGGCGTGGGAGAAGCCGGAAACCTGGTAACGGTCACTCCCCGATGAGGTGACCACGTTCCTGTGTCAGCTGTCGGGGATGCCTGCTCCGCTCAGTGCCGGCACGGTGTTCTCGGGGCGGGTCAGGGAGCGGGCGCCCGCGCGGAACTGGGCGAGCTTGTCGACGATGGTCTGACCGACGGGGAGGTGGCCCCAGATGCTGATGCCCTGGTGGGTGGTGGGTTCCCAGGTGCTCTCGTCGATGACGAGGGGGTTCCATCCGACTTCCCACTCGAAGCCGGATGGGGTCCGCGCGTAGTACGAGAGTTCACGGTCGTTCGTGTGCTGGCCGACGGACAGGGCCATGTCGAAGCCGAGTTCGTGGACGCGTTGGTAGCTCTGGGCGACGTCGTCGAGTGTGGCGGCCTGGATGTTGAGGTGTTGAACTCGCGTGGGGATGGGGTCGATCGGCAGACCCCGGGTGGCGGCCACGGCGATCGAGTGGTGGCGTTCGTTGACGCGCAGGAAGCGGATCTTGAGTTTGACGCCGCTGATGGTCTCGTCGATGTAGTCCGTCAGGCGTGCGTCGAAGACGGTGTTGAAGTACCCCCGGACCCGGGCCGGTTTGGTGGAGGTCAGTGCGATGTGGCCCATGCCGGGGTCGCCGGTGACGAAGGCGGAGGCGAGCATGCGCAGCGGTGCGGCGGATTTCACCGGGCTGGTGTAGATCTCCTGGGTGATTCCTTTGGGGCCCGGGAAGCGCAGCAGGCGTTCGACGCCTCGCAGGGCGGCTTCCTCGTCGGTGCCTGCGGCTAGGGGGACGCCGTGGGCGCGGATGCGGGCTTCTATCTGTTCGAAGGCGGCGTGGTCGTCGATGTGCCAGCCGGTGGTGACGATGTCTTCGGCGGGGCCGCGGCGAAGCAGGAAGCGGCATTCCTGGTCGTCGAGCCGGAACCGCATCAGGTCGCGGGAGAGGGGGTCGTGGTGCATGCCGATGGCGTCGGTCCCGAAGCGCTGCCAGTCGGCGAAGCGGTTGGTCTCGATGATGATGTAGCCGAGGTGGACGGCTCCGAAGACGGACGGGGCGTGGGGTGTGGTCATCGTCGGCCTGCCAGGAAGTCGGCGCTGAGGCGGTTGAAGAGTTCGGCGCGCTCGAACTGCACCCAGTGCCCGGTGTTGGCGACCATGTACAGGTCGCAGTTGGGCATGCGGTCGGCGAGCATGGGGCCGCCGGAGGGGCGGTTGACTTTGTCTTTGGCGCCCCAGAGCACGAGGGTGGGCACGGGGAGTCGGTTCAGGCGGCGGTCGCGGGTGAAGTCCATCTTCACGAGCGTGCGCAGTGCCTGTGGCCCGGAGGGGCGGCGCAGCGGGGGTGCGGCGATCACTTCGGGGTCGATGCTGGCCCGGTAGCGCTCGTCGATGGCTGTGTCGGGGACGTCTGCGGCGTTGAAGACGAGATAGTTGCGGATGAACTTCTCCAGTTTCAGCCGGGAGGGTCCGTCACCGGTGTAGTAGTTGAGCAGACTGTTGAGGCCGGGTGTGGGCAGGGCGCGCGTGGTGCCGATGCCGCCGGGTCCCATCAGCACCATGCGGTCGACCCGGTCGGGGGTGTCCAGGGCGAGGCGCAGGGCGCAGGCGCCTCCGTAGGAGTTGCCGACCAGGTGGGCCTTGTCCAGGTCGAGTGCGTTCATCAGGCCGCGGATGCCGTCGGCGAGGTGGCCGAAGGGATCGGTGGGGTCGATGCCCTTGGTGCTGCGGCCGTAGCCGGGCAGGTCCGGGACGACGACGCGGTACTCCTTGGCGAGTTCGGTGATGTTCCGGGCGTAGTTGGAGACGCCCGAGGCGCCGGGGCCGCCTCCGTGCAGGAGCAGAACCGGCGGGCCGTCGCCCGTCTCGGCGGCGAAGATCTTTCTGCTGCCGCCGATGTCGTACGTCGTCGCCTGCATCGCGGGCAGACCGGTCGGTGTGTGCATGCTGTTCCTCACTGGGTGGTGGCCGGGGTCGGACGAGAGGCTGTGGCGGTGAGGCCCGGGGGTGGTGACGGGAGCAGCGCGCCGTGGGAAGCAGCGGCGTAGACGTAGGCGTCCGGGCGCAGGGCGAGAACGGTCACGCGGCGGGCGGTCATCCAGGGCAACAGGACGTTGTCGCAGTCGACGAGGGTGCCTTCGGCCGGCGGTGAGCCCGCGGGGGTGACGGCAAGCGAGACCGATCCCGTCCGGTCCCAGCCCGGCTGAGCAGTCGTCTTGCGCGCGTGAAGCAACAGCCACCGGCCCGCGAGCGCGTCGTCCAGGCGGACCCGGGTGCCATCGGCGTTGGTCACCCGGGGTTGGGGGATCTGATGGCCGGACGCTCTGGTCCGGGGGCGCGCCTGGAGGCCGGCGTCGTAGTGGGCGACCGGGATCCAGTTGGAGTCCTGCATCCAGTTGCTGAAGCCGGGCACCCGATCCAGCATGCGCAGCGTGCGGTCGCGGGCGCGGGTCACCGGCAGGCGCCGTTCGGTGATCATCCGGCCGACGAACACCGCCCGTTTGGTGACCTCCTGCACGTGCGGTTTGCGTTCGCTCTCGTAGGTGTCGAGGACTGCTTCGGGAAGCTCTCCTCGCAGCACGGCGTCGAGTTTCCAGGAGAGGTTGGCTACGTCGCGCACCCCTGCGGCCATGCCTTGGCCGATCCACGGCGGCATGGCGTGTGCCGCGTCGCCGGCCAGGAAGATGCGGCCGGAGCGGAAGCGGGAAGCGAAGCGGACGTGGTGGCTGTAGACGGTGGCTCGCAGGACCTTGATGCTGTCGCGGCTGATTCCGTACCGGGCGACGAGCCGGTATACGGCGTCTTCGGTGGTGAGCTTCTTCTCGTCGTCGCCGGGAAGGATCGGGAACTCCCAGCGGTGGTGCCCGAGCGGGGTCGGGCAGTCCACGGCCGGGCGGGCCGGGTCGCAGTGGAAGCGCAGCTTGTCGTGATCTGGCCATGGCTTGAGCATCTTCGTGTCGATGACCACCCAGCGGTCCTCGTACGTGCTGCCTTCGTAGCCGATGTTGAGCTGGGCGCGCGTGAGGCTGGAACCGCCGTCGGCCGCGATCACGTAGGAGGCGCGCAGCCGGCGGACGGAATCGTCGGCCGTGCCGACGAGCGTCAGCTCCACCCCCTCGGCGTCCTGGCGCACCCGCAGGCATTCGTGCCCCAGCAGCACCCGTACGTTCGGAAAGCGGTCGACGCCTTCGCGGAGCACCTGCTCCAGGGCCGGCTGGTAGATGAACATCTGCGGCGGATGACCGTGGCCGCGGGGTGTGGGCCGTGCGCTGACGAACGGGCGGCCGTGGGCGTCGACGAAGTCGACGGGCCGCTCGGCCAGCATGTCCTGCTTGAGCCGCTCGGCCAGCCCGGCGCGCTGCCAGATCCGCAGAACCTCCTCGTCGGTGGAGATGGCCCGAGCGCGCGCGAAGACCTCGCCGTCTCGGTCCAGGGCCACGACCTTCAGGCCCATCCCGCCCAGCAGGTTCGCGGCCGTCACCCCCGTGGGCCCGTAACCGATCACCGCCACGTCGTACGCGTCGTCCCCGGCCCCCAGGTCTCGAGCACCAATCGCTGCCACCGGGCCACCTCGCTCTCTCTCGCTCGCCACACGCCTTGATGTAGCGCTCACTCCAATTGGAGTGAGCGCTACGGTAAACTCGACGCGAGATACGGTCAAGGGTCGGCGCAACACGAGGGGAGACCCCATTGACCAGGACCCAGGCGGCACGCAAGAAGCGGGCGAACGGGGTGGAGTCACGACAGCGCATCCTTGACGCCGCCGCCGAGATCGCCGGCGAACGCGGGTACGAGGGCACGTCCATCGCGGCCGTCAGCGCCAAGTGCGGACTGCCCGCCAGCTCGATCTACTGGCACTTCAAGCACAAGGACGACCTGATCGCCGCCGTCATCGAGCGCAGCTTCGAGACGTGGCTGGCAGCGGTCGAACTGCCGGACGAACAGACGGGAAGTCCGCTGGAACGGGTCACCGTGATGGCCGCGAACGTGGCGAAGTCGCTGCTCGACGCACCCGACTTCCTGCGCCTGGGCCTGATGCTCGCACTGGAGCGCCGCCCCGACGCGCCCCGGGGACGGACCGTGTTCCTCCAGGTGAGAGAGACCGCCAGCCAGAAGATGGTCGAGATGGGTCGAACCCTTTTCCCCGACTTGGACGAGAAGGGGATCCGTACGCTGGCGACCTACGCCGTGGCTGGTGCGGACGGCCTGTTCGTGCAACGAGAACTCAACGGGGAGGCGGTCGACCTGGTGGCGATGTTCGAGTTGCACGCCCGACTGGTCCACGACGCGGCCCGTCGCTTGGCCGCCGGGACCTCAGGCTGACCGCAGTCGTCACTGCTCCGGCGAGAGCGGTCTGTCTCCCGCACGAACGGCAGGGCCTGTTACCGGTCCGCACCGGAGCGCAACACGCGGGACAAGCCCAGGGCCGCCGTTGGAGGTGGAACGCGCCGCCCACTACCTGCCCGCCTACGCCGGCAACCTCGACATCATGGCCTCGGCCGTCCTGGCCACCGGCAGGCAGAACTGACGGTACGTGTAGCGGGAAGTGGGTCGGAGCACTCGGCAGACGGTGGTCCGCGCCTATCCCCCGCCCTGGCCTTCGGCGCTGCCGATCCGGCGCAGGGCCAGGAGCGTGGCGTCGTCGGTGCGGTGCGGGCCGTCCAGGCGGGCCACGAGCCGTTCGACGTAAGCCTGGAGTTCGGCGTGGCCGGCGCCCGGGGCCGCTTCCTGGAAGCAGTCTTGCGCTGCGTCCAGGAAGCGGCGGGTGTCCTGGTCCGGGTCGGCCGGACGGCGTTCGGTCAGGCCGTCCGAGTACATCAGGACAATGTCGCCGACCTCCAGCGGTGTCTCGGTGGCGCCGTAGTGGGTGGCGGGCAGGACGCCCAGCGGGAGTGCGGGGCCGCCGTCGGGCGTCGGCAGTTGGGTGGCGCGGCCGTCGCGGACCAGGGCGGGGCGCGGATGTCCGGCGCAGGCCCAGCGCAGCAGGGAACGTTCGGGATGGTAGCGGGCGATGATCGCGGTGGCGGTGGACTCGTCGCCGTCGGCACAGGCCACCTCGTTGAGCCACTGGGTCAGGCGCTCGACGGGTTGCTCGGTGTAGGCAAGACCGGCGAGCGCGTATCTGAGTTTGGCCATCAGGGTGGCCGCGTCGAGACCGTGTCCGCGGGCGTCGCCCAGCGCGATCAGGAGGCGGCCATCGGGCAGCTTGCGGGCCTTGTACCAGTCGCCGCCGATTCCCGCTTCCCGGGCGTCGGGGCGGTAGACGGCCGCGGCCTCCAGGCCGTAGGCGTCCAGTTCGTCCTGGAACTGGGGCAGTACCGCGTCGCGCAGGACGCCGGCGATCTCCGCGACGGCTTCGGCGCGCTCGTGTGCGCGGCGGGCCTTGCCCTCGGCGCGTGCGGCGGCCTCGCGTCGGCGCCGGTCGGTGGTGACGTCGATGAGGACGGCCCGCACGGCCCACACCAGGCTGCCGGGAGCGATGCGCACCGGTTCGGCGACCATGCGGAAGACGCGCTCGCCGCTGTCCCGCAGGCGCACTTCGCACTCGGCGGTGCGCTTGCGCAGGATGACGTCGTACAGCATCCGGTACAGGGCGGGCAGGCTGTCGGGCGTGACCGCGGTCGCCAGGTCGGACAGGCCGGGTACGGGGGCATCGTCGGCCAGGCCGAGCACCTGGCGGAAGCCGCGGGAGGGTTCGACACCGTGGTCGCCGAGATTCCACTCCGCCCAGCATGTGCGCACCAGCCGCTGGGCGGCAGCGGCCATCCGGTGCCGGTCGCCCCGTTCCCAGGTGAGCAGGAAGTGCTCCCCGCAGGGCGCGACGCGGACCTCGTCGTGCATCCGCACTGCCCCCGAGGGCGTGCACACCACCCACTCCACCATTTCGGGCCCCTGCGGCCTGCCCAGGCGCAACGCGTCGGCCAGCATGCGGGAGATCGCCGTACGGGTCAGGGACGGGAAGCGGTCGAACAGCGACACCGGGCCGGCCTGCGGGGTCACGGAGGCCTGAGGGGTGCCAGATGCCGGGGGGATCCGCGAGGCCGCGTCGGCCCGGGCCGCGGCGTTCTGGCTCAGGTAGAGGGCGTCCTCAAGTTCGCCGTTCTCGCCGAAGACGGCACTGACCAGCAGAGCCGGCACCGCGAGCGCGTCGAGCACCTGCTGCCCCGAGGGCGGGGGCGTGGGCGAGGGCGCCCCGGGCGGTGCGGGCGCCTGCGTGGAGGCGGCGGGGACGGCGGGGGCGGTCCGGTGGAGCTCGGCATAGGCCGTGATCCGGCGCCGCTGGGCCTCCAACAGCTCCTGTACCGCCTGCAGTTCCAGACGTGAGCGCACGCCGCCCGCCGAAGAGGGGTCGTCCATGGGCATAGCGGCCCTTCGCGGTACGGGAGGTGTGCCGACAGTGCCGCAACAGCATCGAGGCGACCGGTCAGGGCCGCCAGTCGGCGTGGGCCGGGTGGCGGTCACGTTCACCACCACGGCGCCGGGCGGCCGGTGCGTCCGGGTGCGGGTGCGCGGGGCCGGCCGCGGGGCCGGGGCTGGGGACGGCCTGCCCGCGACGAACCGCGCCCAACGTCCTGTCCGTGCGGGCATTTCGCCTCGCGGGGCCAGGGCAGTAAGGGGACTTGTGCCCTGGTGGGGTGTGGGGCAGGCCACGGTAAGGTGGCCTTTATGTCTGAAATGCCCGATGAGCGTGACGACGGGAGAGGCTACTGGAGCCCTCCCGCTCACGACGCCCCGTCCCTGCTGTCCGGGACCCGCATCCTGCTGGGGGATCGCGACGACCGGGCGGCATCGGCCGCCGCCGGCGTGCTGCGGGCCCACGGGGCCGCGCAGGTGGTCACCGTCGGGTCCGCGGAAGAGTTCCTGCGGGCGGCTCTCAGGCCCCCCGCCGGCGTACCGGACTGGGACGCGGCCGTCTGGGACACCGGGCTGAGCGGGCAGGACGACGCCCTCACCGCCTTTCTGGAGGGCTGGCACGCGCGGCATCCGGCGGTGCCGGTCGTCGTGGCGGAGGACGCGCCGAGCACCCGCCGTGCCGTCGCGGCCCTGCGCGGCCATGCCGCCGACATGGTCGAGCGCGGGGATCCGGCCGTGCTGGTGGCGGCCGTGGTCCGGGTCCTGCACAGCCGGCCCGCCGCGGTGCCGCAGGAGCAGGTGAGCATGCTGGTCGTCGGTGCGCACCCGGACGACGTGGAGATCGGCGCCGGGGGCACCATCCGCCGGCGGGCCGACGAGGGCTGGGACGTCACCATCCTGACGCTCTCGCAGGGCGCCGGGGGCGGCGACCCCGAGCGGCGCCGCGCCGAAGCCCACAGCGCCGCCGAGGTCATGGGCGCTCGTCTGGTGATGGAGGACCTGCCCGACGGCAGCATGACCGACAACAGCAGCACGGTCAGGACCATCGAGCGGACGGTGGCCGAGACCCGGCCCGACGTCGTGCTCGTGCACTCCGACAGCGACACCCACCAGGACCACCGGGCCGTGCACCGCGCCACGCTCGTGGCCTGCCGCCAGGTGCAGCGCCTGGCCTGCTACCAGTCGCCGTCGGCCACCGTCTCCTACCAGCCCAACCGCTTCATCGGACTGCGCGAGTCCCACGTGGCCGCGAAGCTCTCGGCCATCCGCGCCCACCGCTCCCAGGCCGCCAGCCGCTGGTACCTGGAGGAGGACCTGCTGCGCTCCACCGTCCGCTACTGGGGCCGCTTCTCCCGGGCCCGCTTCGCAGAACCCCTGGAGGTCATCCGTGACGCCGCGCCCCTCGGGCACTTCCCCGCAGACCATGTCTGAGCCCCGCCAGGACCCTCCCGGCCCCGACCTTTCGGCGCCGCTGGGACGGCCCCCCAGAGTCCTGGTCACCGGCGCCGGCGGCCCGTCGGGGGTGTGCTTCCTGCGGGCCCTGGAGGGCAGAGCGGAGCGCTACGCGGCGGACATCGACCCCAACGGCGCGGGCCTGTACCTGGTCCCGCGCGCCTACCGGCTGCTGCTGCCGCCCGGCGACGCCCCGCACTTCGCGCAGGCCGTCCTGGCCCTGTGCCGCCGCTACGCCGTCGACGTCCTCGTCCCGACCGTGGACGTCGAACTGGTGGTCCTGTCCCGCGCCGCCGACGCCTTCGCGGAGGCGGGCGTGCGCGTCCTGGTCCCCTCCATGCCCGCGCTGCAGAGCTGTCTGGACAAGTGGCGTCTTGCCGAGGCGTGCGAGGGGGCGGTACGCCTGCCGGTCACCCGGCTGCTGGCCCCCGGCCGGGACCAGGCGGGCATCGACGGCGGCTTCGCGGGCGGTTTCCCCGCCATGGCCAAACCCCGTACCGGCTCCGGCTCCCGCGGTATCACCCTGGTCGAGGGCGAGGGCGACCTGGCCCGGCTCCCGCAGGACGGCTCCTACCTCCTGCAGGAGCTGCTGCCGGGCACCGAGTACTCCGTGGACGTGCTCACCGACACGGCCGGACGCGTGGTGGCCGCGGTCCCCCGGGCCCGCGACAAGACCGACTCGGGGATCGTCGTCGCGGGCCGCATCCTGCACGCGCCCCACCTGTCCGCGCTCGCCGAGGACACCGTGCGCGCCCTGGGCCTGCGCGGCGTCCTGAACGTCCAGGTCCGCGAGGACCGGGACGGCAAGCCCGCGCTCCTGGAGGTCAACCCCCGCCCGCCCGGCGGACTCTCGCTCACCGTCGCCGCGGGAGTGGACATGCCCGGCTGGGCGGTGGCCTCGCTCCTGGGCGCCGAACTGCCCCAGCGCATCGAGCACCGCCAGGCCGCCGTCGTACGCCACTGGCAGGACGTCGTCCTGCATCCGGCGGAACTGGGCGACATGGGCGACGTGCGCGAAGCCGGGCCACAGGAGGGGGCCGGGCCGGGAGGACCGGCATGAGCCGGCGGCTCCCCCACCCCGCCCTGCGCACGGACCTGCACACCCACACCGACTTCTCCGACGGCCGCGACCCGCTGAACCGTGTCGTCGCCGCCGCCGAGTCGGCCGGCCTGCACACCCTGGTCCTCACCGACCACGTACGCGCCGACACCACCTACCTGCCGCACTACGTGGCCGCCGTGCAGCATGCCCGCACCACCACTGCCCTGCGCCTGGTCTGCGGCGTCGAAGCGAAAATCATGGACACCGCAGGGCACATCGACCTGCCGGACGACCTGACCGGCATCGACCACATCGCCGTCGCCGATCACCGGTTTCCGCTGCCGGACGGGCCGGCCCACCCCGAGGCGGTCCGCGCACGTCTGGCGGCGGGCACCATGGAGCGCGCCGAGGCCCTCGAACTGCTGGTGCGGGCCACCACGCGGGCGGTGGCCAGGATTCCGGCGGGCCGCTCCGCGCACCTGGCCCACCTTTTCAGCGTCCTGCCCAAGGCGGGGCTGGAGGAGGCGGAGGTCGACGCCGCCCTGCTCGCCCCGCTGGCCCGCGCCTGCCGCACCCACGGGGTCGCGGTCGAACTCAACGAGAAGTGGCGCTGCCCCAGCCCGCGGACCGCTGCCCTGCTGGCCCGCGCCGGAGTCCGCATCGCCGCGGGCAGCGACGCGCACCACGCCGCCGCCGTCGGCGTCTTCCCCTGGGTGGCCACGGCGCTCGCCGGGACGGAGGAACGGTGCACACCCTGAAGGAGATCCTGCACACCGCCGCCGAAGTGATCGTCTTCGTGGGCGCGGTGCCGCTGGTCACCGCCGTGTTCCAGTTCCTCCTCATCGGCCTGCAGCGCTTCCGGCATCTGTACGAGGACCCGGACACGCTGCCCCTGCCGCACACCGCCGTCCTCATTCCCGCCTGGAACGAGGCCCCCGTCCTGACCGCCTCCGTCGAGGGACTGCTGGCGCTGCGCTACCCGCCCGACCGGCTGCGCGTGATCGTCATCGACGACGCCAGCACCGACGAGACGCCCGCGGTCATGCGGGAACTGACCAGCCGGCACCCCGGCCGGGTGGTGCACCTGCGCCGCCAGAACGGCGGCCAGGGCAAGGCCCACACCCTCAACCACGGTCTGGACCACGTGCTGGGCGACGACTGGGCGGAAACCGTCCTGATCATGGATGCCGACGTCGTGCTCGACCGCGACGCCCTGTGGCGCATGACCCGCCACCTCGCCGATCCGGACGTGGGCGCGGTGACCGCCTACATCAAGGAGGGCAGCGGCAAGCAGGGCAACTACCTCACCCGCTACATCGCCTACGAGTACATCACCGCCCAAGCCGCCGCCCGCCGCGCGCAGAACGTGCTCGGCGTCGTCGCCTGCCTGGCCGGCGGGGCGCAACTGCACACCCGGCGCAACCTGGAAGCCATCGGCGGACGGATCGACACGAGCACACTCGCCGAGGACACCGTCACCACCTTTGAGACCCAACTGGCCGGACGCCGCGTGATCTTCGACGGTTTCGCCACCGTGCTCGCCGAGGAACCCGCCGACCTGGCCGGGCTGTGGAAACAGCGGCTTCGCTGGGCGCGCGGCAACGTGCAGGTCACCCGGCGGTACAAGAGCATCTGGTTCCGGGGGCGCACGGCACACGGCCAGGGACACCGCCTCGGCTCGTGGCTCTTCGGCCTGATCTGGTTCTCGCTCCTGGCCACACCCGTCCTGCTGGTGGCCTGCTCCGCCTCGCTGCTCTACCTCTACTTCACCGACCACGAGCGGGCCTGGCCCCTGTTCCACTACCTCTGGGTGATCAACCTCGTCTGCTACCTGCTGATCACACTGATGGCCGCCGTGATCGACCCCGGCACGTTCCGGCGCAGCTGGTTCGAGGCCCTGATCTACCCCGGTGTGATCGCCACCGCGATCCTGGTGATCACGGCGCTGCCGGGCGTCTTCCTGCCGCTGCTGGAACGCTCCGGGCTGCTGCCCGCGGACGGATCGGTGCATCCGCTGATGCTCGTCATCTACACCTGGCTCGCGCTGTCGATGCCCATCGCCTGGATCGCCAAGCTGCTGACGGGCACCCGGCTGCGGTGGCTGGCGCCGCCGTTGCTGCACCTGGCCGGGTACGGCGCGCTGCTGGCCGCCTGCCAGGTCGCCTCGTTCGTCCAGGAGATGCGCCATGCGGAGCTGCGCTGGGACAAGACGGAGAAGACGGGAAAGGTGGCGGCAGGGCAATGAGGAGCGACGACGACGGTGCCACAGCCGCTCCCCCGCCGGACGGCCCCGATCCGCACGCCCCGGCCCCACACGCTGATCCGCACACCCTGGCCCGCCACGCTGATCCGCGCGCCCTGGCCCGCCACGCCCGGGACCTCACGCGCCGGGACCGGCGCAGCGACCGGCGTCTGTTCTGGTGGGCGCTCCTGGTCCTGCTGCTGATCGCGGCCGCCCTCGCCGCCCGCTGGCAGTGGCTGCTGTGACAGCGGCCCGCTAGCCCAGGTCGAACGGGTTGTCGCCGCGCGCCGCCATCGCGAACCAGGCCGTCGTACCGGTGTGCAGACTGGCGTACAACTTGTCGCCGTCACCCGTGTCCAGCCCGTCGGAGGACGCCGCGACAAGACCGTAGCCGTCCGCGTTCGGCGCACCGGACTGCGCCGAACGCAAGGAATCCAGGAACCGGTCGGCCTGGCTGGAATCGCCGCTGCCGTCCCTCGCCCGCAGCGCGCACGCCAGATGGGCGGTGCCCTCGAACCACACCTTCGACGTGTCGGCGTCGCTCACCGACACCCCGACGAACCCGCCGTCCTTCGCGGCCAGGTTCCTCCGCGCCCAGTCAACAGAACCCGCGTGCCGCCCGTCCTTGGTCGCCAGATAGGACCAGGTCTGCGGATCCTCGGGCACCGGCGTGCGGTTCACCGTTTTGCCGTCCGTGCCCGTACCGGTCCAGAACGCGCCCCGCTCCTGGTCCCACATCGCGTGCAAGAACGCGGCGGCCGTGTCCGCCCGCTTGCCCCACACGTCGTCGCCCGAGACCTCGGCAAGCCGCCGGAAGAACCCGGTGACGTCGATGTTGTGCTCGGTCGACTTCCAGCGCAGCGCGGTGCCGCCGGAGTTGAAGCCTCCCGTATAGCCGTCGATGCCCCGGGAACTGTAGGCGTTGTCCTGGATCCACTGCGCCATGCGCAGGGCCCCTGCGCGGAAGGCGGCCGTGCCGGTGGCGTGGTGCGCGTGCAGCAGCGCGAGCCCGGCCCAGGCCGAGGTTCCGGTGAAGGAGTCCGCGGCGGCCGGCTCCGGCACGCGCTTCCCGGCGGGCAGCTTCCCCGACGTGTAGGACTGGCGCAGCCGCCCGTCGTCCTCGCTGTCCCGGTCCTGGAGGTCCAGGAGCGTCCGCGCCAGTGCCTCGGCCCGCTTGAGGTCACCGTCCTGGCCGCGCTTGCAGTACGCGATGAGCGTGACCGCGACGTCGTAGGTGAAGGCGACCGTGGAGTGGTGCCGCGCCATATAGCCGCCGGTGTAGCTCCGCGGAAGCCCCGGACGGGTGCCCGCGGCTTCGTCCACGCAGCGGTCCAGGAACGTGTAGGCGCGCTCGACGGAGTCACCGGAGGCAGCGGCACCGTCCGCCGAACACCCGCCGATGGCTCCGCCGGCGCCTCCCATCGCGCAGCTGGCGAGCAGCATCGTGAACATCCGCCGATTCATGCGCACTCGTGACATTTGGCCATCTTGCCCGTGCGGAGCCGCTCACGGCATGCGGACCACGCCCGAGGCGGGGCCGTCCGCCTGGCCGTCGAGGCGCCGACGGCCCTCGCGGAGTCATTGTCGGTTCCTGTGTATTGATCAGTGTGGTCGGACTTCCCAGGTCGGCAGTTGGAGCTGCTCGTTGTTCACGATGATGTCGGCGTGGTCGGTCGGGTGGGCTGTGGCGAAGTAGAGCTGCTGGGCGGGGATGTAGCGGTGGCGCCAGGACCGTTCGATTTCGGCGGTGTCGGCGGTGTCGGCCGTGGATCCGGCCAGTGCTGCGCCCCGGTCCCTGGCGCGCTCTACTGTCCGTTCGAAGGGAACGGACACGAAGATGCGCAGGTCCCATCGGTCGATGAGTTCCGGGCGCAGGAGGAAGACGCCGTCGAAGAGCAGTACGGCGTGTGCGGGGGCGGTCGCGGCCGGCGGGGACGATGGGGTGTCGGTGTCACGGTCGTAGACCGCGTGCCGGAACCTTCGGTCTCCGCCCGGGCCCAGCGGATCGAGCAGGACCCGGCACAGGGCAGCATGGTCGTGGGCGTCGAAGTAGCAGCCGTCGGCCGAGTACTGGCCGCGTCGGTAACGCTGTGCACGGGGGAAGAGGAAGTCGTCGACGGTCGCGCGGATGACGTTGCGGTCCTGCGCGCGCAGGGCGACGGCGAGCTCGTCGGCCAGCGTGGTCTTGCCGGAAGCGGGCGGCCCGTCGATTGCGACCCGCAGCGGGTGCGCCCTCGTGACGGATCTGACCTCCTCGGCCAGTCGGCTGATGAGCTCGCCTCGGGTGCCTTGGTCCATTGCTGCCTCTCTCACGGTGTTTTTGTTGAGCACCCACGTCAGGCTGCGGTCGCCGGCTCGCGTTCGACGAGGGCGCCTCGTTCGAAGCGGGCGCCGGCGCGGACCAGCGAGCCACACGTATCCGTGGTCGGTGGTGGCGAGATCACGGTCCTGGAAGGTCGTGGGGCCGGCCTGCCACTGTCCGGTCAACCGGGTCAACAGGGTGACGGTGGGCGGGGACAGCCCGGCCAAGGTACCCGGGAACTGCCCCGGCGCGGGGGCGAAGTCGCCGGTCGACGGGCCGTGCAGACCTGTCCGGTGCGGTGGCGCGCAGGCGGCCCCGAACCACCATCACCCACGCGTCCACCCGCGCATGGCTCGACACCCCGGCCAGCTCCTGGCCCCTCTAACGCCCACCGCACAACCGGCCATCTACCGGCCCGCAACCTTGCAGGCGCCGGCAGGCGGCCGTGCCGCCCATCTCTGCCGGTGCGAGCGGGACAAGCCCGGTGTAGATAGGAACCATGCCGCCGCGTCCCGATGCAATGCGCCGACCGGTGCGAGCGGGGCGGGCGTTGGTCGCCATCCCGATCGCGTGGATCGTTGCGGTGTCCGTGATCGACATTCTTGCGCCGCCCGACATCCATTTGGGGCCGCTGCTCGTCGCGGCTCCGGCGATCACACCGTCGTTCGGCGGCCCCCGGGCGGTGGGACTGGTCGCTGCGCTGGCGGTGATCGCGCAGACGACGATCGGGGTGGTGCGCGACCCTGACGACTTGCTCTCGGCCAACCACGAGGCACAGATCGCCGCCCTGGTGCTGGTCGGCACGAGCCTCGTGATCTTCTGCGTACTGCGCGAGCGCCGGGCCAACGAGCTGACCCAGGTGCGGTACGTGTCCGAGGCCGCCCAGCGTGTCGTGCTGCCGCCGCTGCCCACGCGGCTCGGACCGCTGCGCGTCGCCTCCCTGTACCTCGCCGCGGAGGCCGAGGCCCAGATCGGCGGGGATCTGTACGCGGCGGCACGCACCGCCTCCGGCACCCGGCTGATCATCGGCGACGTGCGGGGCAAGGGGATGACCGCGGTCAATGATGCCGCCCTGCTGCTGGGAGCGTTCCGGGTTGCGGCCCACCGCCAGGCGAACCTGGACGAGTTGGTGACCTACCTCGACCACAGCGTGTGCTGGGACCTGACGGAACCGGGCGAGACGGGCCGGTACGGAGAAACATTCATCACCGCCGCCATCCTGGACATCCCCGACAGCGGCACCCGAGTCCAGATGATCTCCTGCGGTCACCCGCCGCCGGTCATCCT
The DNA here is from genome assembly GCF_053606765.1 of Streptomyces sp. NPDC055189. Taxonomy (NCBI): domain Bacteria; kingdom Bacillati; phylum Actinomycetota; class Actinomycetes; order Kitasatosporales; family Streptomycetaceae; genus Streptomyces; species Streptomyces sp. NPDC055189. Next base: position 277,093 of record NZ_JBSGSG010000001.1, on the reverse strand, counting down.
GCGCGACGGCCGGCCGACGACGATGGACGCCCTTCATCCCGCGCCGCCGCTGGGCCTGGGCGAACTGGCACACCCGCGCTACCACGTCGAAAGCTTCGAGTTCGAGCCAGGAGACCTTCTGCTGCTGTACACGGACGGCGTCACCGAGGCCCGCGACGCCAGCGGCGCCTTCTACCCGCTCGCCGAGCGCATCACCGGCTGGAGCGAGATCGACCCCGACGCGTTCCTGCACCGCTTCCGCCGCGACCTGCTGCACCACATCGGCGGACACCTCAACGACGACGCCGCCATGATCGCCGTTGAGCGCCTCGCCACGCCCGGGGCCTGATCATCCGGCCGCGGACCCCGTGCGCCCGGCCACCGGCCAACAGGGGCCGCTTGGCAAAACCGTCCCCGCAGTGATGCTCCCTCACTTGCCGACCGGCGCGACGGCCGCCTGTTCCCCGCGTGTGCGGGGCTGGCCCGGGGCCCTTCGGCTGCCTGACCGCCCTACTGCCTGCACCAACCACGGCGAGTGCGTCTCGATAACGCGCTCAGATGCAGATCACGATCTTTCCGCGTGTGCGGCCGCGCTCGGCGTGCGCGTGGGCGTCGGCGATCTGCTCCAGGGGCCAGGTGTACTCGATGCGGGGTGTGTAGCGGCCCTGCCGGCCCAGTTCCGCGGCCGCGGACAGGAGGCCGGAGTCGTTCTCCGCGTTGACCACGTGGGTGCCCAGGCGCTGGCCGCCGGCGTGGTCGGCGACCGTCGCCACGCGCGTCGGGTCGCCCGTGATCGCGACGAGGTCCTCCAGGGATCCGGAGGCCGCGGTGTCGAGGGCGACGTCGATGCCGTGTGGAGCCAGAGCAGTCAGGCGCTGGGCGAGGCCGGGGCCGTAGGTGGTGGGGACGGCGCCGAGCGAGGTGAGGAACTCGTGGTTGCGTTCGCTTGCCGTCCCGATCACGGTGGCGCCCTGTGCCACGGCGATCTCGACCGCCGCGCTGCCCACGCCTCCGGCGGCGCCCTCGACCAGAAGGCGGCGTCCCGCCAGGGAGCCGAGCGCGTTCAGGCCGCGCATCGCGGTGACGGACGCGAGAGCGGCGCCCGCAGCCTGCGCGTCGTTCCAGGCGTCGGGGGTGTGGGCCCAGGCCGAGAGGATGACCAGCTCGGCGGTCGCGCCGGTGACGCCGCCCAGACCGAAGACGCGGTCGCCGATGCTCACCCCCTGCACTCCGTCACCGATTTCGTCGACCACACCGGCGGCGTCGCGCCCGGGAATGGCGGGCAGCTCCAGGGGAATCCACTGGCGCAGGGCGCCGGCGCGCAGCTTCCAGTCGATGGGATTGACGCTGGCCGCCGCGACGCGGACTCGGATCTCGCCGGGGCCGGGGCGGGGGTCGGTGACCTGCTCGATCACCAGGCTCTCCGCCGGGCCGTACTCGTGGAAGCGGGCTGCGCGCATGATGTTCTGCCTTGTCTGTACAGGTCGAGATGATGGTGTTCCTTCGACGCCCGTGCTCCGCACCGGAATACCTCCCGTTGCGCCGATGCTCGAGAAGGTATCCAGCGGGTCGGTCACCAGCTGGATACCAAGACCCGAACGGGAGACCCTCGATGCCGCAACGGCCGCCGCTGCCAGCCGACATGTTCGACGAACTGTGCCCCTCCTCGCTGCTGCCCTTCCGCTTCGGCGACAAATGGGCGGCCATGGTCCTGCGCTGCCTGGACGGCGGGCCGCGCCGATACTCCGAGCTGCGCGTACCGCTGCACCGCGTCACCCCGAAGGTACTCACCACCTCGCTGCGCAGCCTGGAGCAAAACGGGTTCATCTCCCGCACGGTCCACACCGACCCCAAATTGCGAGTCGAGTACGCGCTGACACCACTGGGCCGCAGCCTGCTGGAGCCGCTGGACGCCGCGTGCCAGTGGGCGACCGAGCACTGGGACGACCTGCTCGACGCCCGCGAGAACGGCGAGGACGCCGTCTCCCCTGCCCGCTGACCCCGACCCGCACCGTCGGCGCCTGCCGCACGGGAGGGCCGGCGCGTCCCCGTGGCGGGCGAGGCAGCGGCCGGGTGAAACCCAGCGCATTTTGACACGGCCTTGACAAACACGGGAGGGGTCGCCAGGATGCAAAGCGTTCGCACTTCTGCGCAATTTCCTGTACCGAATGCGTAATTCACGCATGCACCGGCACAGCAGGTCGTACTTCAGTACGCGCTCACCAGCACTCCCCCTCGCAGCCAGCGCGGCCGGCGCGCGCCCTGCCTGACACACCCCCAAGCGTCAGGAGGATGCCCCATGTCTCCACGCCCTCGTCCAGGGCCCACGTTGCTCACCGCACTCGCGCTCATGCTGTCCGGGCTCACCGCCACCGCGGCCGTCCCCGCGGGCGCAGACGCCCGGGGCATCCCGGCAGCCGACTACCAGCAGGTCCAACTGGCCACAGGCGCAGCCGAGTTGGGTGAGGCGATGTCCCTCACGGTGCTGCCCGACCGTTCGGTCCTGCATACCGCCAGGGACGGCACGCTCAGATACACCGACGCCGCCGGGAACACCACCCAGGCCGGAAAGCTGGACGTCTACACCCACGACGAGGAGGGGCTGCAAGGCATCTCCGCCGCCCCGGACTTCGCCTCCAGCCGCCAGGTGTACCTCTACTACTCGCCCAAGCTTGACACCCCTGCCGGCGATGCGCCGGCCACCGGAAGCGCCGCCGACTTCGAGCGGTGGAAGGGGCACCTGAACCTCTCCCGGTTCACCCTCAAGGCCGACAACACCCTCGACATGGCCAGCGAGAAGGTCGTACTCGAAGTGGCCAACGACCGCGGCCAGTGCTGCCATGTGGGCGGGGACATCGACTTCGACGCCGCCGGGAACCTGTATCTCACTACGGGCGACGACACCAACCCCTTCGACTCCTCCGGCTACGCGCCCATCGACGAACGGACCGACCGCAACCCGCAGTTCGACGCACAGCGCTCCTCGGGCAACACCAACGACCTGCGCGGCAAGGTGCTGCGCATCAAGCCGACGGCGGCCGGCGGCTACACCGTCCCCGCCGGCAATCTCTTCGCCCCCGGCACCGCGAACACCCGGCCCGAGATCTACGCGATGGGCTTTCGCAACCCGTTCCGCATGAGCGTCGACAAGAAGACCGGCGTCGTCTACCTCGGCGACTACGGACCCGACGCCGGCGGCGGCGACGCGAACCGGGGACCCGGCGGCCAGGTCGAGTTCGACCGCATCACGGCCCCGGGCAACTTCGGCTGGCCCTACTGCACCGGCACCAACACCAGCGCCGAGACGTACAACGCCTACGCCTTCCCCAGCGGCCCGTCCGGCGCCAAGTACGACTGCGCGGGCGGCCCGGCCAACGATTCGTTCCGCAACACCGGACGGTCCACCCTGCCCGCGGCACAGGCCAGTTGGATCAAGTACGGCTGGGAGGGATCACCCCCGGAGCTGGGCAGCGGCTCCGAGTCCCCCATGGGCGGCGAGGTCTACCGCTACGACCCTGATCTGCAATCGCCGGTGAAGTTCCCCCAGTCCCTCGACGGCCGCTTCCTGGCCACCGAGTACGGCCGCAAATGGATCAAGTCGATCGAGGTGAAGTCCGACGGATCCCGCGGCACCATCGAGGACTTCCCGTGGACCGGCACCCAGGTCATGGACAGCGACTTCGGCCCGGACGGCGCCCTGTACGTCCTGGACTACGGCACCGGAAGCAACAACCAGGCCCTGTACCGCATCGAATACCTCGGCGGAACCAACCGCAGCCCCATCGCCAAGGCCGCCGCGGACAAGACCTCCGGCGCCGTACCGCTGACCGTGCAGTTCTCCTCCGCGGGCAGCTCCGATCCCGAGGGGCAATCCCTCAGCTATGCCTGGGACTTCGGCGACGGATCCACCTCGACCCGGGCCAACCCCTCGCACACGTACACCGCGAAGGGGACCTACCGGCCGACGCTCACCGTCAAGGACCCCCAGGGCCTGACCGGCAGCGCCAGCCTCGTGGTGACCGCGGGCAACACCGCACCCACCGTGTCGTTGCGACAGCCCGCTGACGGAAAGCTGTTCTCCTTCGGCGACACCGTGCCCTTCGAGGTGTCGGTGAGCGATCCGGAAGACGGCACGATCGACTGCTCCAAGGTCAAGGTCACCTATCTCCTGGGCCACGACAGCCACTCGCACGCCATCACCTCCAAGAACGGCTGCAGCGGAAGCATCACGGTGCCGGCCGACGGCGAGCACGACAGCGCGGCCAATCTGTACGGGGTCTTCGACGCCGAGTACACCGACAAGGCCGGCCTGACCACCCACAACCGGCGGACCCTGCAGCCGCGCCACCGGCAGGCCGAGCACTTCACCGCCCAGTCGGGCATCCAGATCGCCGGGCACGGCAACGCGGAAGGCGCCAACACCGTCGGCTTCACCGACGACGGCGACTGGATCTCCTTCAAGCCCTACGCACTCGCCGACGCGAAGTCGTTCACCGCCCGCATCGCCTCGGGCGGCGCCGGGGGCACGATCGAGATCCGCGCCGGTTCACCGACCGGAACACAGCTCGGCTCGGTGGCCGTACCCATAACGGGCGGCTGGGAGAACTACCAGGACGTCACGGCAAACCTGTCGGGTGCGCCGTCGGGGACCACGGACCTCGTACTGGTCTTCAACGGGCCCAGCGGCCAGGGCAACCTCTTCGACGTCGACGCCTTCACCCTCGCCACCGCCGCGCAGAAGGGACGTCAACCATGAACAGCATGCACACAGTGCTCAGGCGGCTGCGCCGCCGACCGGCCGCTCTCGCCATCGCACTGGCCGCCGCGCTCACCATACCGATCACCGCGCCGAGCGGACCCGCGTCGGCCGCTGCCACGCAGGACGCCGGCCCCCGGGCCGACACGGCCGCCTATGACGTCCTCGTCTTCTCCAAGACGGCCGGCTTCCGCCACGACTCGATCCCGGCCGGCATCGACGCCCTGCGCGGCCTGGGCCAGGAGCAGGGCTTCACCGTCACCGCCACCGAGGACGCCACGGTCTTCAGCCCGGCGGGCCTCTCCGGCTACGAGGCCGTTGTCTTCCTCAGCACCACCGGCGATGTCCTCAACAGCTCCCAGCAAGATGCCCTGCAGTCCTACGTCGACTCCGGCGGCGGCTACGCCGGGGTGCACGCGGCGGCCGACACCGAGTACGACTGGCCCTACTACGGACAACTCGTGGGGGCCTGGTTCAAGAGCCATCCCGCCATTCAGCGGGCCACCGTGGTCAACGAGGACCGCAGCCACCCGGCGACCTCTCACCTGGGAGCCACCTGGTCCCGCACCGACGAGTGGTACAACTACCGCGCCAACCCCCGCTCCGGCGTCCACGTCCTGCAGAGCCTGGACGAATCGACCTACAGCGGCGGAGAGATGGCGGGCGATCACCCCATCACCTGGTGCCACGCGCAGGGCCAGGGCCGTTCCTTCTACACCGGACTCGGCCACACCGCCGAGTCCTACGCCGACCCCGACTTCCGCGCCCTGCTGCTCGGCGCGGTCCGCTACGCGGCGGGGCAGGCGCCCGGCGACTGCGCGCCTGATGCACCAGACACCACGGCGGAGGGCAGCGCACCCACATCGGCCGCGGGCGCGCAGAGAGCCGAACACCCTGGGGCGAGCGGCGGTCTCAGCGCCCGGACGGCGCAGAAGAAGGCCGTTGCGCAGGGGTCGCAGAACGTCCACCTCTTCTACTACCCGTGGTACGGAAGCCCTGCCGTGCACGGCAGTTGGCGCCACTGGTCCCAGGGCGGTCACACCCCGCCCGACGACATCGGGGCCGACTACTACCCGGCGCTCGGCCCCTACGACTCCGGTGACATGGACGGTGCCGTTGCCCGGCACATGAAGCAGGTCAAACAATCCGGCGCCGGAGTCATCGTCTACAGCTGGTGGGGCCGCGGCGGTTACGAGGACCAGCTCGCCCGGGGCGTCCTGGACGCGGCGGCCGAAGAAGGCATCAAGGTGGCCTGGCACCTGGAGCCGTATGCGGGACGTACCGCAACCTCCACGGTGTCCGACATCCAGTACATCAACCACACCTACGGCAGCCACCCCGCCTTCTACCGCTCCGCCGAGCACGGCGACAAAGCCGCGTTCTATGTCTTCGAGAGCCTGCGCATCACCGACTGGAGCGCCCTCGACGCGGTGACGGACAGCAGCATCGTGCTCGCCCAGACGACCGACACCACGAAGATCGCCCACTTCTCGGGGATGTACACCTACGACGGGATCGCGGGCGCCACCGCCCCCGGCTGGAAGCAGGCCGGCGACTACGCCCGCGCCCACAACCTGATCTGGGCCCCGTCGGTCGCCCCCGGCTACATCGACGACCGGGCGGTGCCCGGCAACACGACTCCCACCCTCGACCGCGCGAACGGAGCGGCCTACGACCGCCAGTGGAACAACGCCCTGGACCCGGCCATCGGCGGCTCGCCCGCCTGGGTGTCGGTGACCTCGTTCAACGAATGGCACGAGGGGAGCTCCATCGAGCCCGCCGACAGTACCCCGCCGCCCGGTCGCGGCTATCGGACCTTCGAAGGAGCTTACGGAAAGACGGGGACGGCGGCCGAGACCGCCTACCTGGACCGGACGGCCTACTGGGTGAACCGCTTCGAGGGCAGAAGAAGCCAACACCTGCCGGCCAGGGACGCCGACCGCCACCGCGCCGCCCGCCGGTAGCCAACCCCCGCCGCGGGACACGGCCTGCCACAGCCCCCGGAACGCGCCTACGGTTCCGGGGGCTTGTGCTGGGAAGAGACGGTGGCGGTGGCCGGTATGCCTACACCTCGATGTGCGCGCCCATGATGACCGTGCGCTCGCGGGGCAGGCTGAAGTGCTCGGCGGCGTCGGAGGTGATGTAGGAGGTGGCGATGAACAGCCGCTTGCGCCAGGGCGCCATGGTCGGTGCCTTCCCGCGGCGGAGCTCGATCTTCGACAGGAAGTAGGACGCCTGGTCCAGTTGCAGCGGCCCTTCGGTTTCGGCCGGGTCGAGCAGGGCCAGGGTGCCGGGCACGTCCGGTGTCTCCATGTACCCGAACCGGGCGGTGACGTGGATGATCCCGTCGTCGCCGTAGCCCAGGTCGTCGACGACGAGTCGCCGGTCGGCCGGGACGCGGGGCACCGGCTCGGTCTTCAGGCTGAGGATGACGACCTGCTGGTGGCGCACGTGGTTGTGTTCGACGTTGGCCCGCATGGCCAGGGGTGCGGTCTCCTTGCCCCGGTTGAGGAAGACGGCCGTGCCGGGGACCTGGCGGGTGACGGCCTCGCCGTTGCGCAGGGCGTCGACGAAGTCGGGCAGTGACCCCTCGGCGCGGGCCCGTTGCGCGGTGACCAGCTCGCGGCCGCGCTGCCAGGTCGTCATGACGGTGAACGCGGTGAGGCCGATCAGCAGCGGCAGCCACGCGCCGTGCACGAGCTTGGTCATGTTGGCCGCCACGAACAGCAGGTCCACGAACAGGAGCAGGCCGCCGCCGACGGCGAGCAGCCAGCGGGGCGTGCCCCACTTGGCGCGGGCGACGTAGAAAAACAGCAGGGTGGTGATGGTGATGGTTCCGGTGACCGCCATGCCGAAGGCGTAGGCCAGCGCCGCGGAGGAGCGGAAGGCGAAGACCAGGGTGAGGACCGAGAACATGAGCAGCCAGTTGATCCAGGGGACGTAGATCTGGCCGATGGTGGATTCGGAGGTGTGCGCGATGCGCAGCCTCGGCAGGTAGCCGAGCTGGGCGGCCTGGGAGGCCACCGAATAGGCGCCGGTGATCACCGCCTGGGAGGCGATCACGGTGGCTGCCGTCGCCAGCAGGACCATCGGCCAGCGCCCCCAGTCGGGCACGAGAAGGAAGAAAGGGCTGCTGATGCTGTCCGGATCGTTGAGGATCAGCGCGCCCTGGCCCAGGTAGCTCAGGACGCAGGCGGGCAGGACCAGCAGCAGCCAGCCCCGGGTGATCGCCCGGCGGCCGAAGTGCCCCATGTCGGCGTAGAGCGCCTCGGCGCCGGTGACCGCGAGCACGATCGCGGCCAGGGCGAAGAAAGCCGTACCCCAGTGACCGAACAGGAAGCCCAGCGCGTACGTCGGGGACAGCGCCCGCAGGATGCCCGGGTGGTCGGCGATACCGGCGACGCCGCAGGCGCCGATGGCCAGGAACCAGGCGATCATGACCGGTCCGAACACCCGGCCCACCGCCGCGGTTCCCCGGCGCTGCACCAGGAACAGCAGCACGATGATGACCGCGGTGATCGGCACGACCGCGCTCTCCAGCGACGGCTCGACGACCTTGAGCCCCTCGACCGCGGACAGCACCGAGATCGCCGGGGTGATCATGCTGTCGCCGAAGAACAGCGACGCACCGAAGATCCCGAGCGCGGCCAGTACGAGCGCGGCCCGGCGCCCGCGCTGTGAACTCCACCGGCGCAGCAGGGTGATCAGCGCCATGATGCCGCCCTCACCCTCGTTGTCGGCGCGCATCGCCAGCAGCACGTAGGTGAGCGTGACGATGATCATCACCGACCAGAACACCAGCGACACCACCCCGTACACGTTGTCCGTGGTGACCGGGACGGGGTGGGGATCGCTCGGGTTGAACACCGTCTGGAGGGTGTAGATCGGGCTGGTCCCGATGTCGCCGAAGACCACGCCCAGAGCGCCGACGACCACCGCGAGACGCACCACGTCGCGCCGGCCCGCCCGACCGGTCTCGGCTGCCCCCGTCTCCGGTGGCTCCGGTGCGGATCCGTCATCCGACGCACTTCCCTGCCGGTGACCGGCCATGCCGCTCCTCCTCCGTGCCGTCCGCCGAGCCGCGGACCAAGGCAACGGGGCGGACGATACCTCCCCCCTCCCCCAACCGTCGCCAGGCGGTGCCGCCTTGTCCCGAGCGCCACGTCAGGAACAATCACCGGCTCTGACCTGGATTGATCCAAGGGATCCGCGGTTGCTCCCGGACGGGGTGAGCAAGCTGAACGGTCCTCGCTAGAGCCGGGGCCCTGGAGGGGGACGTGCGCCTCCCGGGCCTCGGCGGTCAGTGTGCATCTCGCCGGTTACGGCTCGCGGACGCTACACGTCACGACCGCCTCGCCGGCCCGGCATCCGCGGGCCCCAACGGAGTCCGCCGCCGTGTGAGACGGGCCTCGACCTGCCTATATGCTCCCTGGCGTACCGATCGTTGTAGGAGGAAACAACCCTATGCCCGCGTTCAAGCGCACCGCCCTCACCCTGCTCGCCGCCACCGCTGTCGCCGGCACCACGCTGGCCACCGCCACCACGGCCTCCGCGGCGAACTACCACTGCAAGAGCAGCAAGGCCTCCGTCGACAACCCGTCGTACACCGGCCCTTGGGCGGATAACTACAACTTCACCGTCAAGCTGTGCGCCAAGCGTTCCGGCGGCTACATCTACACCAACGCCAAGATTGACTTCGAGGGGCCCGTTTCGTACGTCAACCAGACGGACGTGCTCGACGCCGCCCGCTTCCACCTCCAGACCAAGAAGTCGGTCTCCGGCACCGACCCGGTCGTGAAGTCGGCGAACTACACCGGCCTGGAGTACAAGCTGGAGCACGGCAACACCGCCGGCAACGGGTCGTACACGACCGGGACGATCAAGTACAAGGCAGGCTCGGGCCGCTACCTCGCCGACGGATACATCCAGCTGGACTGGAACAGGGACGGCAAGGGCTACCGCAACACCCACTTCACCGCCTCCCCGACCGTCTAGACGCCGGCCGAACTCCCCCACCCGCAGGGCGCCCGGAGCGCCCGGCGGGTGTCTCCCCGCCAGCCGGAACGGCCCCCGCCGGCGCGGTTTCGCGCAGGCACCTGAGGATCCCGAATCAACGGCTGCGTGATCCAGCTGCCAAAACGCATGCGACGAGTGATGCCCCGGCCAGGACGACGAAGAGTGCCGGGTAGCCGCCGAGTTCCGCTGCCAGTGCCGCGCCGGCGAACGGGGCCAGCGCACCGGCCACCGTGACCGGTGCTGCCAGGAGTCCGGAGAGGCGGCCGTAGTAAGCGGCGCCCCAGCGGTCAGTGACCGCGGTGGCTTGAAGGAGGGTGAGGTTGCCGCGCACCATGCCGGCGAGCACCGCCAGCATCACGAGGAGCGGGATCGGTCCCGGAACGAGGCCGAGAGCCGCCGTTGTCGCGCCGGCCAGCGCGATGAGTACGACGGTGCGGGTGGTGGCTTCTGTGCGGCGGGCGAGGGTTGCGTACAGGGTGCGGCCGAGAGTCTGGCCCGCTCCGCCCAGGCCGAGTGCCCATGCCGCGGCGGAGGGGCTCGCGCCGCGTTCCGTCAGGAGCGGCACAAGCGCGATGACGACCGCGTAGATCGCGAAGCCGTTGAGGGTGAGGGTCGCGGTCAGCAGCAGGAAGGGGCGACTGCGGGTGATCGATTTAGTGGTCGCCGTTTCACGGTCGACGTGTGGTGCGGGAGTCGGAGGCCAGGGTGCCCGCAGGGCGAGGGCGTGGGCCGGGATGGTGACGGCGGCCAGGATCAGGGCCAGGAGGGCGTAGGTCGTGCGCCAGTCGAAGTGCGCGGCAAGGGCGGCCGTGAGCGGGGCGAAGACGGTGGAGGCCAGGCCCCCGGCGAGGGTGACGGCGGTCAGGGCGCGGATTCTCTGCTCGCCCCACCAGCGGGTGAGGGCGGCGAACGCCGGCTGGTAGAAGGTGGCGGCCATCGCGGCCCCGGCCAGCAGCCAGGCGGCGGTGAACGCGGCGAGGTTGGGCGCATAAGCGATCGCGAGGATCGCGGCGACCGCCAGCACCGATCCGGCGGTCATCACGGCGCGCGGCCCCCGCTGGTCAAGGACGCGGCCCACCGGTATGCCGACCAGCGCGGAGACCAGCAGGGCTGCGGAGAACGCGGCGGTCGTGGAGGTCGCCGGCCAGCCGGCGTCCGCCGTGATACGGGAGTTGAGCACCGGGAAGGCGTAGTAGACGACGCCCCAGCTGGTGATCTGGGTGGCGCACAGCGCGGGCAGCACGGCGCGCGGCCGCGACCGTCCCGGAGGCGCTGTTCCGGTGCCGGCCGCGCTCGTGTCGGCGTCGGGCACGCCGGTCAGCAGCCGCCCGACGCGGCGGCCGGGGCGCCGACGCCGATCTGCAGGGTGGACGGTGTCGCGCAGCAGCCGCCGCCATCGGTCTCGGCCTGCGGTGCGGACTCGTCGAAGAGGCCCGCGCCTCCGCAGACCCCGGTCTCCGGCAGGGTCAACTCCACGCGCTCGGCGGCCTCCTGGTCACCGGCGATCGAGGCGGCGATGGAGCGGACCTGCTCGTAGCCGGTCATGGCCAGGAAGGTCGGGGCGCGTCCGTAGGACTTCATGCCGACCAGGTAGACGTCCTTCTCCGGGTGGGAGAGCTCGCCCACGCCGTGCGGGTAGACGGTGCCGCAGGAGTGCTGGTTGGGGTCGATTAGCGGGGCCAGGTCGACCGGGGCCTGGAGGCGCTCGTCCAGGCCCAGGCGCAGCTCGCTCAGGAAAGACAGGTCGGGGCGGAAGCCTGTCAGGACGATGACCTCGTCGACTGGGTCGAGGCGGCGCCCGTCCTCGGCCACAAGGACCAGCTGTTCGCCGCTTGGCTCGACGGCGTCGGTGCGGAAGCCGGTGACGGCGTCGGCGTGGCCGTTGTCCACGGCGGCCTTGGCCGCCAGGCCGAGCGCGCCGCGGGCGGGCAGCTGGTCGGCTTCGCCGCCGCCGAAGGTCGAGCCGCTGATACCGCGGCGCAGGACCCACACCGCGTGGGTGTCGGGGGCGTCCTCGGCGAGGTCGGCCAGGTAGGCGAGGGCGGTGAAGGCGGAGGCGCCGGAGCCGATGACCGCGGTGCGCTTGCCCGTGTAACGGGCGCGTACGGAGGGGTTCTTGAGGTCGGGTACGCGGTAGGAGATGTGCTCGGCTGCGGTGCGCTCGCCGAGGGCGGGCAGGCCGTCGCCGCCGATCGGGCCGGGGGTGGACCAGGTGCCGGAAGCGTCGATGACCGCGCGGGCCAGGAGGCGCTGTTCGCTGCCGTCGGCGTTCTCGATGCGCACGGTGAAGGGCTGCTGCTCGCGGTCGGCGTCCACGACGCGGTCGCGGCCCTGGCGGGAGACGCCGGTGACCGTCGCGCCGAAGCGGACCCGGTCACCCAGGACGTCGGCCAGCGGCTGCAGATACGTCGTCGCCCAGTCGCCGCCGCTCGGATAGGTGTCGCCGTCCGGCTTGACCCAGCCGGTGGGGGCCAGGAGCTTCTCGGCGGCGGGGTCGACGACTTCGCCCCAGGTGGAGAACAGGCGCACGTGGCTCCACTCGCGCACGGCCGCTCCGGCGCTGTCGCCCGCTTCCAGCACGAGGGGGTCGATGCCGCGCTCGACGAGGTGGGCGGCGGCGGCCAGTCCGATGGGGCCGGCTCCGATGACGACGACGGGAAGCTGCTGGGTGCTCATGATGCTCGGTCTCCTCAAAAGCAGGGCTAAAAAGGTCAGCGCGTGGAGGTGAGAGCTGCCGACCGGGTGCGCCGCCCTGTTCGGGCGGCAGTCACGACGACTCCTTGTTTCGACGTCTGTCGATGTACGGAGCTTGCCACTGGTATCGATGAGTGTCAACATAGACGTATGTCGAAGTCGAAGATTGCCGAACTGCCGGTGCTGGACACCGAGGCCGTGGTGCCGTGCTGCCCGCCGATCACCGCCGGGGAGTTGTCGTCCGAGGACGCCGAGCGGATGGCCGCGATGTTCAAGGCGCTGTCCGACCCGGTGCGGCTGCGCCTGTTCTCCAAGGTCGCCTCACATCCGGGCGGCGAGGCGTGCGTGTGCGACATCTCCGACGTCGGCGTCTCGCAGCCGACCGTCTCCCACCACCTGAAGAAGCTCAAGGACGCCGGCCTGCTGACCTCCGAGCGGCGCGGCACCTGGGTCTACTACCAGGTCGCCCCGTCCGTCGTGGCCGCGATGTCCGCCATGCTCGACCTGCGCGCCTGACCGCAGGGCCGCCTGTGCGGCCGGTGCGGCCGGTCAGCCGCAGCCCGGAGGCGTTCGCCGGGCGGCGGGTCGTGGTGGTCGGCGGCGGCAACTCGGCGATCCAGATCGCTGCCGAGCTCGGCGCGGTCGCCGGCACCACGCTGGCCACCCGGCGGCCGATCGGCTGGACACCCCAGCGCCCGCTGGGCCGCGATCTGCACTGGTGGCTCAAGCACACCCGGCTCGACGTGGCCCCCATCCGGCGCCTGCTGGCGAAGGTCCCGGTCTCGGTCCTCGACGACGGCCGCTATCGCACCGCCCTCGAGCGGCACGGCGTCGACCGGCGGGATATGTTCACCCGCCTCACGGCCGAGGGTGTCATCTGGGCCGACGGAACGAAGGAAGCAGTGGACGCCGTCATCCTGGCGACCGGCTACCGCCCCGCCTTCCCTTATCTCACCGACAGCGGCGCCCTGGGCCCGGACGGCCGGCCCCTGCACCGCGGCGGCATCGCCACCACCGTGCCCGGACTCGGCATCGTCGGCATGGAGTTCCAGCGCAGCTTCTCCTCCAAGACGCTGCGCGGGGTCGGCCGCGACGCCGGACACGTGCTGTCCCGCCTGCGCCGCCCCACCGCGTAGCCGCCCGGCGGGCAGGACCTGCGATCTCAGCGGCGGCCCGCCCCGGCCCTTGGCGGCAGGCACCCTTGCTCAGCTGCAGCAGGAGCTCCGACCGGGTGCTGCGGTGGCCACCGCCGCCACGGCGCCCTGCGGCTTGAGCGCGCGCACGATCGCGGAGTGCATGCCGTCGGCGACCGGGTGGGACGGGACGACCTCCACGTCGGTGAATCCGGCGGCTTCCAGGCCCTGCCGGTATTCGGCAAAGGACAGCGCTCCGGCGATGCACCCGACATAGTTGCCGCGCTCGGCTCGCTCCGCGGGAGAGAGGCAGTCCTCGGCAACGACGTCCGAGATGCCGATCCGGCCGCCGGGTGCCAGCACACGGAACATCTCGGCGAAGACGGCCGGCTTGTCCACGGACAGGTTGATCACACAGTTGGAGATCACGACGTCGATCGTCCCGGCGGGCAGCGGCACCGACTCGATCGTGCCCTTGAGGAACTCGACGTTGGTGGCTTCGGCCTTCTTCGCGTTGGCCAGTGCGAGGGCGAGCATCTCCTCGGTCATGTCCAGGCCGTACGCCCTGCCCGTCCGGCCGACCCGGCGGGCAGAGAGCAGCACATCGATGCCGCCGCCCGAGCCGAGATCCAACACCCGCTCACCCTCGCGCAGTTCCGCGACGGCAAGCGGATTGCCGCAGCCGAGGGAGGCCGCGACAGCCTCCCCGGGCAGGGCATCGCGCTCGGCTGTCCCGTACAGGCCGGAGCCGAAGTTCGCATCGATCTCGGGCGCCCGGGGACCGCAGCAGGCCGTGCCGCCGTCCATGACCTTCTGGGCTGCGGCGGCGTACCCGGCGCGGACGCTCTCGCGGAGGTCGGACTGCTCGCTCATGAGGGTCCCCTTCCCTGCATCGAAGACTGTGGAATCAACCCTCCTCTCTGAATAGATGTCCGTCAACATAGAGGAGCGTCGAATCACGTGCGGCGCCGCCCGCGTCCGGCTCAGGACGTCAGGAGCAGCGCGACGTCACGGGCCATTTCGCGGGCGGGGCGGCCGACGCCGATCAGGGTCGCGGAGGCCGGTCCGGTCCAGTCGCCGTAGCCGAGCAGATGCACGCGGGGATCTCCTACGGCGCGGGTGCCCGCAGTCGCGATCCGCCCGCGCGGTCCGCGCAGACCCAGCGGGGCCAGGTGGGACAGGGCGGGCCGAAAGCCGGTACACCAGATCACCGCGTCCGCGCGAGCCGACGTCCCGTCGGTCCATTCCACTCCGCCGCCGGTCAAACGCCGGAACATGGGCTGGGCCTTCAGGAGTCCGCCATCGCGCGCCGCACGGACCGGCGGGACAGCGACGATGTCGCCGAGCGAGGCCACTCCGCCGGTGCCGGTCCGGCCCGCGTCGAGGGCACGGCGGCGGGCGGTCGCGGCGTCGAACAGGGCGCGCCCGTCGATGTCGTCGGCCAGGAACCGCGGCGGACGCTGGGTGACCCAGGTCAACTCGACGCCGGCCAGGGCCAGGTCGGCGGCAATCTGCGCGCCGGAGTTGCCTCCGCCCACCACGACGACCCGCTGACCGGCGAAGTCGGCCGCACTGCGGTAGCCGACCGTGTGCAGCTGGCGGCCGGTGAACAACTCACGGCCCGCGACCGCGGGCAGGAAGGGCCGCCACCAGGTGCCGGTCGCCGAGACGACCGCCCGCGCCGACCAGGTGCCCGCATCCGTCTCCACGCGCAGCCGCTCACCTTCGGGGCGTACCGCACTGACCCGGACCGGGCGCTGTACGGGCAGGTCGTAGCGCTGCTCGTAGTCGGCCAGGTAGTCCACGACGTGTCCGGCGTCCGGGTACTCCTCGCCGCTCTGGGCGGGCACCAGCCGACCGGGCAGGGAGGAGAACGCAGCCGGGGAGAACAGGTGCAGCGAGTCCCAGGTGTGCCGCCAGGCGCCGCCCGGATGGTTCTGGGCGTCGAGGATGACGAAGTCGAGCTTCTGCCGGCGCAGGTGGTAGCCGGCGGCGAGCCCGGCCTGCCCGCCGCCGATCACCACCACATCCGCCGTGTGTGTCACGGTGCCGTCGTCAGCGCTTGGGCGGAGAACTTCTTGCGCCAGGCCAGGGCTACGTACACCAGGCCGATCAGGACGGGGACTTCGATGAGCGGTCCCACGACTCCGGACAGGGCCTGGCCGGACGTGACGCCGAAGGTGGCGATGGCGACTGCGATGGCCAGCTCGAAGTTGTTGCCCGCGGCCGTGAACGCGAGGGTCGCGGTGCGGTCGTAGGCCAGACCGAGGCCCTTGCCCAGCAGGAACGTGCCGAAGAACATGATCGCGAAGTACACGAGCAGCGGCAGGGCGATGCGGACGACGTCGACCGGCTGGGAGGTGATCGTCTTTCCCTGCAGCGCGAAGAGGATGACGATCGTGAAGAGCAGGCCGTAGAGCGCCCACGGGCCGATCTTCGGAAGGAAGTTGGACTCGTACTTCTCCCGGCCCATCTTCTTCTCGCCGATGCGGCGGGTGAGGAATCCGGCAAGCAGCGGGACGCCGAGGAAGATGACGACGTTCAGTGCGATCTTCCACATGGAGATGTCGAGTTTCTCGCCGTCGCCCAGGCCCAGCCAGCCCGGCAGCAGGTCGAGGTAGAGCCAGCCCAGCAGGCCGAAGGCGATGACCTGGAAGACGGAGTTCAGGGCGACCAGGACGGCGGCGGCCTCGCGGTCACCGCAGGCCAGGTCGTTCCAGATGATGACCATGGCGATGCAGCGGGCGAGCCCAACGATGATCAGGCCGGTGCGGTACTCGGGCAGGTCCGGCAGGAAGATCCAGGCGAGCGCGAACATGACCGCCGGGCCGACGATCCAGTTGATGACCAGCGAGGACGCCATCAGCTTGCGGTCGCCGGTGACCGTGTCGAGCCTGTCGTAGCGCACCTTGGCGAGGACCGGATACATCATGATCAGCAGGCCGATGGCGATCGGCAGGGAGATGCCGCCGATCTCGACCTTGGCGAGCGCGTCGTTCATTCCCGGGATCAACCTGCCGAGGCCCAGGCCGACGGCCATCGCGATGAGGATCCACACGGCCAGGTAGCGGTCCAGGGTGGAGAGCTTGGCGACGATGCCGTCGCCGGAGGGCGCCGTTTCCTGGTCGCTGTACGGCGTGGTGTCGGTGCGGCTCATCAGCAGGCCCTCTTGTTGTCGGCCGCGGTGCGGGCGGAGGCGGCCAGCTCGGCGAACTGCTCGGAGAGCGTGGCCAGGACCTCGGGGCGCAGCCTGTAGTAGGTGAAGCGGCCGCACGGTTCGGTCTCCACCAGACCGGCCTCGCGCAGCACCTTCATGTGGTTGGAGAGGTTGGTCTGCTTGGCGCCGGTCTCCTCCACCAGGTGCGTCGTACAGAGCGTCTCCCGGGCGAGCAGGGTCACGATTTGCAGGCGGAGCGGGTCACCGAGCACCCGGATCACATCAGCGTCGACTGAAGTCAGCATGCACTGATACTGTCACATCATTCGGAGCTGATACCAGTCCACGATGATTCGTCGGGAGGTTCCCTCATGACCGCCTCGCCCCTCCCGCTCTTCCCCGACGAGCGGCTGTCCGCCGGGGTGGCCCGCCTCGCCTCCCGGCATACGGGCCGCTTCTCCGTGGAGACCGTGCAGTTGCTGCTTACGGACTCCTACCGGCGCCTTGCCGAACACTCCCGCGTGCGTACGCATCTGGTGGTGCTCTCCGAACGCCTCACCGGTGAACGTCTGGACGCCCTGGCTCACGCCGAGCGCACACCGGGCGGCGGGCCGCCTCGGGTGCTGTTCGTCTGCAGCCACAACGCCGGGCGCTCACAGATGGCGGCTGCGCTCCTGACTCATCGCGCGGGTGACCGGGTGACGGTGTCCTCCGCCGGCACGGATCCGGCCGAGGCGGTGGAGCGGGGCGTGGTCCAGGCCCTGGTCGAGGCGGGCGTGGATCTCGCCGACGCCTACCCCAAGCCGCTGACCGACGAGGTGGTCCATGCCGCCGACATCGTCATCACGATGGGCTGCGGAGACGCCTGCCCCGTCGTCGAGGGCCGCCGCTATCTGGACTGGCCGGTGGCGGACCCCGGCGGCGCGCCCATCGCCGTCATCCGCTCCATCCGCGATGCGATCGACACACACATCACCGCCCTGCTCGACACCCTGCCAGAGGTCTGAACATCCACTCCCAAGCCACCTGTTGACCGCTCATTGCCTGTGAAGGAAGACCTCATGACCACCACTCCCCTCGCCTCCGTGCTCTTCGTCTGCGTCCACAACGCCGGGCGCTCGCAGATGGCCGCCGGATTCCTCAACCACCTCGCGGGCGACCGGATCAAGGTCCGCTCCGCCGGTTCGATCCCCGGCGACCAGATCAACCCGGCCGCGGTCGAGGCCATGAAGGAGGCCGGCATCGACATCTCCGCCCAGAAGCCGAAGATCCTGACCACCGAGGCCGTCCAGGCCTCCGACTACGTCATCACCATGGGCTGCGGCGACGCCTGCCCCATCTTCCCCGGCAAGAAGTATCTCGACTGGGCACTGGAAGACCCGGCCGGCCAGGGAGTCGACGCCGTGCGCCCCATCCGCGACGAGATCAAGACCCGCGTCGAGGCCCTCATCGCCGAAATCGACACCCAGCAGATCGCGTGAGCAGCCCCTACGTCCGGCGTCCCCTTCGAGGTCGGTACGACTGACGGTCCGGCCTGGCACGGCCGCTCAAGGCGCTCCCGAACCCGCCCGTCCGAATAAGCTGAAGGAGGCCGGGCTGCTCGCCTCCAATCGTCGTGGCACGCGGGGCCCTTACTGTGTCGGGCTATCGGCTCTCGCCGCGGTGGGGGGCAGGTGCCGGGCGCTGCCCGGAAAGGCTGGTGAGTCCGATGAGTACTCCGTCGCTGGACCGTCAGGCGATTCACGAGGAACTGGAGCGGGCCCGTAGGACGTTCCACCAACTCCTCGACGACGCGAGCGATGCCGACTTGCGCCGGGCCACCGAAGGCACCCGGTGGACCAATGAGCAGCTGCTGTTCCACATGCTGTTCGGCTACATCCTCATCCGGCCGCTGCTGACCCTGCTGCGGATCTTCGGCCGGCTGCCGCGCTGCGTCGGCCAGGTCTTCGCCCGACTCCTCAACGCCGGAACCAAACCCTTCGACGTCGTCAACTACCTCGGCCCCGTGGGCGGCGCGAGACTCCTGGGGCGACGCCGCATGAAAACCGCGTTCGACCGCATGATCGCGTTCCTGCACCACCGGCTCGACGCCGAACGGGAGCGCGACTTCGCGCTCGCCATGCCCTACCCCACCCGCTGGGATCCGTTCTTCCACGACGTCATGACCGTCGCGGACCTCTACCGCTATCCGCTCCAGCACTTCGAATTCCATCGCCGCTAGCTCACCCTGGCCGACAAGGGCCGCTGATCGAGGGAAGGCTCCGACCTCGCAGCCGCCCAGCCATGGCGGACAGAAACGCGCTGACAAGGCCACGGCGCACGGCATCCCGCGCAGGGTCCGTAGGCGCTCGCAGCCCACGCCACCGCCCGGCGCAGACACGAGCGGTAAGCAACCACGAGGCGGCGCAGCACGTTCCGACGGCCCTGCCAAGCAATGCACGGCTGCCGTGCGTATTCAGGTGCCGTGCGTAGTCAGGACGGGCGGCGGGGCAGGGAGGTGACGACGCCCCCGCCGCCTTGCCAGAGGGCTCCGGCCACGCGGATGGGGCGATACTGATGGTGACAGTCGCCCCGCCGCCGGGCCGGCCCGTACGCGGGCCCTGTTGGCGGGGACGCACCTTTGCCGATGCCTCCGAGGGGAGCCGTTCATGACCACGGCGAAAGACCTGTTCATCATCGCCATGGACCTGAAGCATTCCGTGGGACAGGGCGACCTGTCCCTCGCACTCGCGGGAGCCGAACTCATCGATCTCATCGGTGCGGGGACGGTCGCCGTGGACGGCGACCGCATCGTGCCGGGCGGACAGCCGACGCAGGACGACCGGTTCCTGAGCGAGGCCGCCGCAGGACTCGCCCGGCAGGCACCCTACGAGCGGATCGAAGACTGGCTGTGGCGCCGCGGCCGAGACCTCTCGGCCGCGTACCAGGCCGCCCTGGAGGAGAACGGTGAGCTGAAGCCGCAACGAAGCGGTCGGCTGCCCTTCGGCCCGGAACGCATGGAACCGGTCGATACGCCCGCGCGCCGCCGTGCAACCGACCGCTGGAAAGAGAAGGAACCCGTCCTGGCCGCCCTCGCCTCGGTCGTGGGGATCGACGACGAACGGTCCGACGACGAGCCCGCCCTCGATGACGAGGCGGTGACGACCGTGCTGGCCGCCGTCCACGACGCGGTGATGGAACTGGAGGCCGTACGCCAGCGGCGGACCATCGAAAACGCGGCCTTCGCCAACCTCTGGCGCGGACCGTGAGCCGAGGCCGCCTCCGCTGGCTCGGTCATGCCTGACGGCGACGCGGTCGCACGACCGTCGGGCGGCGCCGGGGCCGGAGAAGCCCCGGCGAGCCGAAGGTCGGCGTGTCCGAACCAAGGCCGGCCTCCGTCATAGGGTGAATCGCTCACGTGGTGGACAGGTGGACAGGAGCTGCAAGATGCCCGAGGCGACGGTGGCCGAGGTGATGGCCGAGCTGGCCGAACTCGAGGATCCCCGGACACGCGAGGCGAACGAGAAGCACGGTGACGATCACGGTGTGAACCTCGGCAAGCTGCGCGCGCTCGCGAAGCGGCTGAAGACGCAGCATGAACTCGCCTGCGAGCTCTGGGAGACGGACCACACCTCGGCGCGACTCCTTGCGCTCCTGATCTGCCGCCCGAAAGCATTCGGGCGTGACGAGCTGGATGCCATGCTGCGCCAGGCGCGCACACCCAAAGTGCACGACTGGCTCGTGAACTATGCGGTGAAGAAGAACCCCTACGCCGAAGAGCTGCGTCTTGCCTGGTTGGCCGATGCGGATCCCGTGGTCGCCAGCGCCGGCTGGGCGCTGACCGTCGAGCACGTGGCGAAGAAGCCGCAGGGCCTGGACCTGGCGGGACTGCTCGACGTCATCGAGGCGCAGATGAAGGACGCCCCCGACCGCCTGCAGTGGGCGATGAATCACTGCCTGGCGCAGATCGGGATCGAGCACGCCGAGTACCGCACCCGTGCCATCGGCATCGGTGAGCGCCTGGAGGTCCTCAAGGACTACCCGACGTCCCCGGGCTGCACGTCTCCCTACGCGCCCAGCTGGATCACCGAAATGGTGCGCCGAAAGGAACAGAGCTGATCGCAGTCGCGGTCGCGGTCCGCCGCTTGCCCCCAGCATCGGGCGCTTTCGGGGACGACGGGTCCCCGAACCCGCCGCTGCAACCCGGTGTCGAGAACCGCCTGGGCTGCCCGGCGGGCGTGGAGCGCGGCCTCGGTGTCGCCGGTGAAGGTGGCGATGGCCATCGCTCCGTCGAACCGCACCGCCAACTGCGCCCCCACCGCATCCGCGTCGCGCACGCCCGCCTTGGCCACCAGAGCGGTCACGAGCTCTCGCACGGCCTGCTTGTAGCCCGCCACGGCGGCCTCGGTACCCAACGCGACCAACAGGTGCGATTTACCGGTGCCCGAGTCGCTTACTGATGGTTTCGGAATGAGATCCGGAGGCAGCGAGGCACAGGCGGTGCAGCCGGTTGAGGCGAGGGTCTGTCCGGCTTGCCCCATGCGGCTCTGTCTCACGGCTTGCCCGTCCGGGCTGGGCGCCGTGCACCGTGTGTTCATGGATCGATTCGTGGGTCAGGCCCGCCTCGAATGGTGGGCCAATCATGCGACGTGCCTCGAGAAGTACGACATTGACATCACTGTTGCTGTCGACGCGGTCGGCACGTGGCGGGCAACCGGTCGGCATGCCAAGGCCCTCGACACGACCCAGCGCGAGAGTTGGGACTTCCTCATGGAGATGGACCCCTACTTCTCTATTGTGTTTCCCGGCGAGGACGGCGGCGGGAGCTTGGTGAGAGTCTTCGAGGCAGAGGATGGAACTCTCACGCTCACGGAGGCGCCGGACGGGGGTCGGTGAACATCACCTTCGACCTCCCCTGAGTTCAGCCCCCAGGGACGGGAATCGGCTTTGCCGCCTTGCCACCGCCTCCGGCATGTCGCTCCTCGCTGATCTCTCAGAATGAAGTTCGCAGACGCCGAAGGCATATGAGGCTGCAGGCCAGTTCGAGCAGGCCCTGGTGCAGATCCGCGCGTCGTTCGCAGACGGCGGTACTTGTCGAAGTCGTAGCCCCGATCGGCATACAGACGCCGGGACTTGTGGCGTGGGCGTCCCAGTCCCGCAGCCGGCGTCAGGCCGTCACCCCGGAGCAGCCCACGGTCTCGGCCGGAACATCGCGCCAAGCGACACCAGTCCGCAGCACGTACATGACGCCCGCGAAGGCCGCCCGGTCCGGAACCCGAAGTCGCCCCGGGTAGCGACGGGGGAAGCGGCTGAAACGGGGAGTGGCATGTGTGTGCCGCCCGGCGTGGACGACATCTTGGCGCAACTGCGCACCACGCGGCGCCTGCGTGCTCGGGGCCGCTCCACCCTGCTGCGATCCGCACACGGGCTGTTCGCCAAGGCCCTTGTCGGGCCCGATCGCTGCCGTCAGGCGCCCGCCTCCTGCTTACCCGCGATGCCTCATCTGCGCAGGTCGCCCCTCGTGGCAGCTCGCTCGGAACCAACCGGCGAGAAAAGTGATCAATACACGTGTAGGCACTGAACGGCCCGATGCTGTTCGAGAACGGGAGTCTTGAGTTGAGGTTCACGGTCCATCCCCTGTTGTCCGGCAGACCCGCTGTGGCTGTGTTGGCCGCGGTCAGTATCACCGCGGGGGTGCTGATCGGCCGGGAGGGGCTGCGCACTGTGGTGGGCTGCGGCGCGCCCGACGACCCCTACCCCTCCCACACCGCGGCGGACTGGAAAGCGGGCGCGGACCACGTGGTGGTGGCGGTGCCGGCCTCCGAGCGGGAGAGCAACAGGCAGGACGTCGCCAAGGGGGCGGTGCGGTACACCGTCGACCGGGCGGTGACGTTCCGGAAGGAGAAGGTGCTGTGGTCCGCTGCCACCCCTCGGCATGAGCTGGGCACCGAGTTCGACATGACCGCCCCGGGCTGGTCGGTGTACCGCAACGGCAAGCGGATCAAGGGCACCGCCCCGGATGCGCCCCGGCTGGAGACCGGTCACACCTACGTCCTCGCCCTGCGCTGGGACGCCGACCAGTGGATTGTCCTGGGCGAGGGCGCGGCCGTGCCGTTCGACGACCATGTGGCGGGGCGAGGGGAGTGGTGCGGCCAGGTGCTGAGCGAGGACGACTTCGCCAAAGGCGAGCGGTTCTCGCAGAGCGACGACCACAGTCTGGAGCAGGCCGTGCACGGACAGGACGAACATGCCATCTCCCGCGAACTCGAGAAGGCGAGCAGCAGGAAGGGGCCGTAGCCCGGCTCGGCGAACGCACCGGGCCGGCCGTCAGCTCCCTCGCGGAGAGCCTCAGGCAGACGGTCCCGGAGTGACACCGGAGTGCGCCCCGGGCCGCCGCAGCGGTGTCCCGTCGATCTCATGGCGCCACATGATGTCGGTGACCCGGCTCCACCGCTCCGGCAAGATGGCGCCGGTACGTACTGGAGGGCAGCCCCAGCCGCCGGGCGGCGGCCTCCCGGGTGGACGCCCCGTCGACGAACGCGGCCAGGGCGGCGGGATGGCTCCTCTCGCCGCCCCGCTCCAGCGGGAGACGGCGGATGGCGTTGCGGAGTACGTCCTCCAGCGACATGGCGTGAGCCCGTACCAGGCGGCTGCTCTGTAGAGGGCTGAGGGCCAGTTCGTCGGGCCAGCGCAGCGTGCGCAGCGCGGAGGGGGCCGCGGCGGTGAACTCGGCATGTGTCATGACGAGGGTGTCACTGCCCTGCCCTGCCCGCCGGCGGTCGCGGTGGGGTCCGCGGGAGCGGCGCCGAGCATCTCGTCGGTCTTCTCCGCCAGCCAGGAGGCCGTGGGCAGAGGGCGCCAGTCATGGGCGGACAGCTGGTAGCGGTGACCCCCGACCTCCACCGTGGTGTCGAGGGGCCGCACGTCGCAGTGGAGCGAACATCTCCCCCGCCTCCAGGCGCAGCCTTTCGCGGAAGGCCCGCCGCTCAGTCGTGCTTGGGCCAGGTCGGTCCCTGGTCGGTCCAGATGACGCCCTTATTGCGGCACAGGCAGAAGGGGTGGCCGATCGGGTCGGTGTAAACCTGCCAACCGTAGCCGTTGGGGCCGATGAAGTCCTGCTGTAGCGTCGCGCCGAGGCCGAGGACACGGCGCTGCTCGGACTCGATCTCGTCGACTTCGAAGTCGAGGTGGAACTGCTTGGGGTGCTCGCTGTCGGGCCATTGCGGAGCGCGGTAGTCGTCCACCCGGATGAATGCCAACTCGATCTCGCCGAACTGGATGCCGGCCCAGTCCTGGGAGCTGCCTTCCTTGATCGGACGGCCCGTCACCTCGGAGTAGAAAGCCGCCAGCTTCATCGTGTCCGGGCAGTCGATGATGAAATCGGTGAGTCGCAACATCCCGCGATGTTGTCACAAGCTCACACCAGAATTCGAGACAGACCCTGAGCAGCTTCACTGAGGTGCGGATCAGCAGGGTAGTTCCGGTCAGGGAAACTGCCTATCGCCACAGGCGGTGGCGCCTCTAGCCTGTCGGCCATGCACCAGCATCGAAGGCGCGATCGGCGGCCAGCCCGCCGCGCGGGGCCGGTACCAGTGCGGCAGCAGGCTCCGGCCTTCGTGGCCGAGGGAACTGCTGTCGTACTCGTGGGCTACTTCTCCGGTAAGCAGAAGGACTTCGCCGTGTTGATGGACACTGCGGCCCAACAGGTGGAGAAGCACGGTGTGCGCGTCGTGGGCCGTATCGTGCAACGGCGCGGTGTCTCGGACGGCGGGGCCAGGAAGATGGCCCTTCCCTACTCTTCGCGGACTCTCCTGAGCGATGGAAAGGTCCGCGAAACAGCCGCACTCTGTGAACAGACCCAGGCCGACGCTGCCCTTTTCCTGACCTCCCTGACGGAGCGCCAGCGTCGCGTACTGACGGGAACACTCGGCTGCCCCGCTGTGAATCTGGCCGACGTAATAACAGCCGACTGATCCAGCCGTCACTCAGTGGGGAGTGCCCCGGCAGTGGGCCATACCTGCACGAGCGTACGTTCGCGGCCGGAACCGCCGTCATCCGCAGCGCTTACCGCGAGGGTTTACCCCGGCTCAACCCCGGGGTGGACGACCAGGCTGTGGCCCGCTGGGAATCTTCTGGAGGCGCCGCGAAGGGCGGCGCATTACGCGGAGAACCGCGAAAGAAACAGGGGGAACAACATGGCAGTCACCAAGGCACACGTCGCCATCGCGGCGGCAGGCGGGGTGCTCATGCTCGTCACCGGCGTGGGCACCGCCCAGGCAGGACCGGCAGCGCCGGCAGCCCCGCGCTTCGCCCAGCAGGCCCAGTCCGCGCACCTGACCAGTGCTCAGACCACCGCGCTGCAGGCAGACGTGGACCGCTACCTGGCCAAGACCGGCGGGACCCAGACCGCCCTCAACAAGATCGACCTCAAGGAGAAGGGCGAGATCCTCGTCGCCCTGCCCGGCGAGGCCCGCCCGCGCGACTTCGCCTCCGGCAACGGCACCCGCATCGCCGCTGACCCCTGCCTGGACGTTCCCGGAGTGTCCGGGAACTTCTGCGCCTACCAGCGCGACAACTTCCAGGGCACCATCATCAAGATGCGCCAGTGCAACACCAAGTACTACGTCTCCACCTGGGGCAGGGGCGGTTCCTGGGTCAACGACCAGACCCGCAACCTGGAAAGCCGCCGGGCCCGGATGTACAACCCCAGCGGCGGCCTGGTCTACAAGACGCCGCGCGCCTACAGCTCCGATGCCCATGGCGACTGGATGCCCGTCCGCTACGTCATCCCCTGCGGCTAGGCCCCTCCCGCAACGGCGCTCCCGACCCCGCCCCGGGCCGGGAGCGCCGCACCACACAGCACCGCACCGGGCAGACCACGGCCGCCCCGGATAGGGGTTCTTCAAAGACCAGCCAACCGGGGTGAGGGATCGAGTGGAGTCGCAGGAGCATTCCCAGAAAGGGCGCGGCCCGACAACGGCCCGAGCAATGAGCGCGACGACACAGCCGGGCACCTCACCGAAGATGCGAAATTCTCAGTAGCGGGCGTCACCGAACCGCTCGATCGCCTCCAGGATGGCGTCCCGCATCGCAGGGCTGCCCGTATGGCCCGACTCGTCGATCACCTTCAGCTCCGCATCCGGCCACGCCCCGGCCAGCTCCCACGCGGTCTTCAGCGGGCTCCCCAGATCGAGCCGGCCGTGAATCAGCACGCCCGGGATCCCGGCCAACCGGCCTGCCTCGCGCAGGAGTTGCCCGTCCTCGATCCAGGCGTCGTGGGCGAAGTAGTGCGCGCAGATCCGGACGAAGGCCATCAGCGCATCGTCGGGCCGGTCGCTGTACGCGCCGGGCCTGCCCAGTGCCTCGTGGGCGATGACGGCGTCTTCCCAAGCACACCAGTCCCGCGCGGCCTTGATCCGGACTGCCTCGTCCGTGCTGTTCACGAGCCGGTTGTAGGCGGCCACGAGGTTGCCGCCCCGCTCTGCTCGCGGCAGTGCGTCACGGAAGGCTTCCCAGGCGCCGGGCAGCAGGCGCCCGACGCCGTGGTAGAGCCAGTCGGTCTCTTCGGGCCGGGTCATGGTGACGCCGTCGATGACGATCGCGGAGACCCGTTCGGGGTAGCGCTCGGCATAGGCGAGAATCAGCGTCGAGCCCCAGGAACCGCCATACAGGAGCCAGCGCTCGATGCCCAGGTGCTCGCGCAGGCGCTCCATGTCATCGATCAGGTGCCCGGTGGTGTTGTGCTCGAGACTGACCGCCGGATCCGAGGCGTGCGGGCGGCTCTCACCGCAGCCCCGCTGATCGAACAGAATGATCCGGTAGACCTCGGGGTCGAACATCTGACGGCTGCCACGGCGGCCCCCGCTGCCGGGACCACCGTGTACGCACAACGCCGCTTTCCCCTCGGGGTTGCCGCTGGTCTCCCAGTAGATCCGGTTGTCGTCCCCGACATCCAGGAGACCGTGTGCATACGGTTCGACGGGCGGAAATGGCCGGGGCATGGCGGTTCCCTCCTCAATTACGCAGAACAATCCCGCGAGATTAGCCGATTTGCCCTGAACAGCGTCTGCCGATCCCTCCCCAGCCGGGGCAGCGAACAACCCGGGCGCAGCCGGCCCAGCAGAGTGGGGTGTGGCGATGTCCTCTCACGGCGCTGAGGAGCGGCCCGGGCTCTGCCCGGTCCGCCGGGCTCAGTACCATCCACGGA
Organism: Streptomyces sp. NPDC055189; assembly: GCF_053606765.1. Taxonomy (NCBI): domain Bacteria; kingdom Bacillati; phylum Actinomycetota; class Actinomycetes; order Kitasatosporales; family Streptomycetaceae; genus Streptomyces; species Streptomyces sp. NPDC055189. Next base: position 250,172 of record NZ_JBSGSG010000001.1, on the reverse strand, counting down.
TGTCCTGGATACGGCGTCGTACGCGCACAAAGGAACCGGCAGCGAAGCGGCTGCCCGACCTGGAGTTTCTCGGCCTGGTCAGGTCCGGGCTCGAGGCGTTCGCGCCCGGCGTGACGCAGGGCGCCCAGCTCAAGGGGAACTCGTTGATCAGCCCGCAGGGTTGGGCCGTGGCCGTGGCCCCGCCGCATCACGGGGGTACCCACCATTACGACCTGGTCGCGCTGCCGGATGCCGGTCTCCAGCCGGACGTGCCGTGCTTCTTGGACTGTGTCGAGTCGATGTCCGGCGATCCGCAGGACGCGGCGGACACGTGGGTGCACACCGCGGGCGCCTGCCTGCTGGAACTCCTCGACGGGCGCGCACACTTCGCGGACCGTGCGGGCCCTGACGACGAGTGCGGGGTGCCCGGCTGGCACGTGATCACCTCGGGCGCGGTCGGTCTCGGGCGCGACGCCGAGGTGAGCCAGTGGCTTCAGGGTGCGTTGTCGGAAGCCAACGTGTTGCGCCGGATCGCGGACTCGTTCACCGCGGATCTGGAATCGCCCTTCTTCAGTGGTGTCAAGGTTTTCTACGGCGGCAGTCCCGGCGCGATGCAGGCCGAGGTCCGCGTCAACGGTGAGCGGCACGAGGCCGCATCGGCAGCGCTGGCATCGCTCGGGTTGCCGGAGCCGACGGCGTTCACGGCAGTGCGCTTCTACGCGCTGCTGCTTCCGGTCGCGGCGGGCGGGGGTGAGCCGAGCTACCCGGCCGCTCCCCGGCTCGGTCTCTCTCCGGCCACCGGGCAGACCAATGGCCACAGTCACAGCCACAACGCCTGCGACGGCTACGACCCGCAGCATCCCGGCTTCGACCTGGACCTGCCCCACCTGATTGCCGAGCTCCCGGAGGAGGAGCGCAGGCGCCGCGTGAAGTCCGACACCGGCGCGATCATGACCGCGGAGGGGGTCGGCAACTTCCTCAAGGTCCGCCTGCCGATCCGTCTGGACGACGGACGCACGGTGAACTATCTCGCCTGGGTCTACCTGCAGGCAGCCGTGATCGATGACTTCGTGCAGCGCGTCCACAACGACCAATTGGCCGGCCACCGCTTCGAGGGCCTGTTCTGCAATGCCATCAGCCCCTGGGGCGACGCCCTGCTGCGCGCCCCCGTCGTCCTCGGCGGTCAGCGCATCAACGAGAACGGCTCGATCCGCCGCAGCGAAGTCCTGGAATCCGGCCACCCCCTGCTCAGCAAGGTCCTGAAGGACACCTGGCCCGCCGGCCTCATCCTCGGCAACCGCTTCCCGCAACCGCCGTCAAACTGAAGCGCCGGCAGGGTGCCCGGGCGCACCCGGACGCACCTCACCACATGTCGGAAGCGCAGTGACGGCTGCTCCCTAAACCTCGCCGGTCACGCGGAGTTCACTCAAAACTCTCGTTTGTTGAAGTGCCAACTGTGGGAATGAAAAGGCTTGTTGAGACGGAAGTGTCATCCCCCCGCAGGAGGCCCCCATGCGTCGTCGACTGACCGCCCTCGCCGTGAGCGCCGCATCCCTCACCCTGGGACTGGGCGTAGCCGCCACCCCCGCCCTGGCCGTACCCGCCGACAAGGCGCAGGTGCTCAGCAGGTGGACCCAGACCGACGCGGGCAGTTACAACGCCTGGGTGTCGGCCAACGGGAACCAGGGGGCCTGGAGCGCCTACCAGTTCAACTGGTCCACCGATTACTGCTCCACCTCGCCCGACAACCCCCTGGGCTTCCCCTTCAAGACGGCCTGTGCCCGCCACGACTTCGGCTACCGCAACTACAAAGAGGCAGGGACCTTCAACGCCAACAAAGCGCGTATCGACAGCGCCTTCTACGAGGACCTGAAGAGGGTGTGCGCGAGATACAGCGGTGCGACGAAGACCACGTGCAACGGGACGGCCTGGACCTACTACCAGGCCGTCGACAAGCTCGGCTTCTCCGGTGTGGTGGGAGACAGGGCCGCCGCCTGACCGGCCGCACCGTGGCAGCGTGCTCCGCCCGCGTCACCGCACGCAAGCCGTCGCACGAGGACCGTGGTCACGCTCACTCGATCCGCTGAGATCCCGTCCGGGCGACTCGGCGACGTCTTGCAACATCGTCAGCTGCTTGCGTACGGCTTCCAGGTCTGCATCGTCGAGGTCTGCGAGGGCAAGCGCGGGACCCTGGCTGCCCGCCTCTGCGAGGGCACGTCCGTTCGGTCCGTAGATCGCGCTTGTCCCGCAGAATTCCCGGGGGCCGTGCGGTCCCGTGAAGTTGGCGAACAGGACGTAGAAGGTGTTCTCGAGGGCGCGTGCCGGGAAGTAGACCGAGCGGCGGTGGTCAGAATCCCCGCGGGTGAACGCACCGCCGCAGAGGTAGGCGTCCGCTCCCGCAAGGGCGGCCGCACGGGCGTGCTCCGGGAAGCTCGCGTCGTGGCAGATCCCGATGGCCAGCCGCCAGCCGTCCACCACAAGGGTGTGGCATCCCGCCGTTCCCGGGTCGAAGATTTCCCTTTCCCGGGCTTCGAGGTGCTGTTTGTCGTAGACCGCTGCTGTGCGTCCTTGCTGATCGATGACGAGTGCGGAGATGGCCGACTTCCGGCCGAAGGCTCTGGGGGCGCCCACGATGGCCGTGACCCCGGAAGCACGGCAGGCTGCCCGGATCACTTCCAGCTCCGCGCCCTGTGGGTCAACGGCTCGGGCGGGCAGTGAGGCACGGAGCCATGCCGGCTCGTACCCGGTCAGGGACAGCTCGGGGAAGAGCAGAGCGCGTACTCCCTCCTCTCCTGCGGCCTTCACCACAGATGCCGCCTCCAAGGCATTATGGGCAACGTCTCCGGGGCGGGCCTGTGTCTGGGCGACGGCCACCCGCAGGGGTGCTCGGTTCGGGGGCAACGCGGTGTTCATCATCGGGCCCTTCGTGGCTGTGGGGTGGGTGTCCGGCAGTGGTTCAGCCGTTGAGCCGTTGGCTCAGGAAGAACGCGGTGATTCCGATGGCCGCGGCGAGAAGGAACTTCTTGGAGATGACTCCCGCGGTGAACGTGGCGATGCCGCCGATCAGGTAGAGGTTCGATGCCGTCAGCTCGATGCCCTTGCCCGAGGGCGCGAGAACGGCAGGAAACACCAGCGCGGCCAGGACCGCGGGCGGTGTGTAGTTGAGCAGTGTCTTCACCACCGCTGGCATCTCGCGGTCGGCGAAGGCGGCCAGAGGCAGGTACCGCGGCAGGAAGCTGCACAGCCCCATGCCCAGGATCAAGAGCGTCATGGTCATTTCGAACTCTCCATACCTTTGGTGTTCTCCGGCTCTTCGGCGGCCCCTGTCAGGCAGGCGGCGCCTCGTCGTGTCTGGATCCCTTCGTCGCGTATTCACATGCGGTGCCGACGCCCGCGCCGACCACGGTGGCCAGCACGACTCCCAGGTTGTAGGGCAGCGCGTGCGCCAGCATCACGGTCAGTCCGGCCGTGCAAATGACGGCGGCCACACGCCAGTTGGCCAGCCCGGTCGCGAGCATGGCGACGAACATCGCCGTCATCGGGAAGTCGAGTCCGAGTTCCTGCACATCGGGCACGGCCGAGCCAAGGAGCATGCCCAGGGCCGTCGACAGCATCCACGTGACGTACATGACGCCGGAGGCGCCGAGAAAGTACAGGTGTTTGTTGCGGGTGAGTTCGCCCTTCCTGAGCCGTTCGATGGCCACGAAGAAGACCGCGTCGATCAGCCCGAAGCCCAGAAGCACTCTCCACCGCTGCGGCACGTCCTTGACGTGCGGGATCAGGATGGTCGAGTAGATCAACATCCGGAGCCCCAGAATGAGGGTCGTCAGAATGATCGTGAGCCAGCCCGCGTCGTCGGCTATCAGAGCGAAGCCGACGAACTGGGCCGTGCCTGAGTTCACGGCCATCGCCAGCCCCAGAGTGGACCAGGCGGACAGCCCGCTGGACAGGCCGAGCACGCCGCCGGCGATGCCCAGGGGTATCACTGAGGCAAGGAACGGGGCCATGCTTTTCGCCCCGGCGAGCAACTGCCGGCGCGGGGTGAAAGCCGTCATGGCCTGCGGTGTGCCTGCGGTACTCATCGTCAGCCCACCTTCGTTTCCTCGATCTTCGACGTGCGGGCGTGGCCCGCCCGGCAGGAAGGTGGCCGGGGCTCCGGCCGGTCCCGGCATCAGCGCGTGTCGCCGGCTGCTTCCCGCCACCGGTCGAGCACCAGGGCGGCGACAGCGTCCGCAGCCGTACGGCAGAAGTAGTGGCCGCCTGTGCCGACCTCGGCGAGGCGTGGTGCATCGGCGAACAGCGACCACTGCTCGTAGCGCTCTTGGTGGCCCTGGGTCAGGGGGTCGTCCGTGGTGTAGACGGCCGTGATCGGGGCGCTGATCTTCGCGCTCGGGCCGTGCTCGAGCGCCCTGAGCAGGTAGCCGTTGGCGGAAGTGGAATCGTGGCGGACCACGCCTGCGAGGAACGCCGTCTGGGCGGGGCGCAGGGCGTCGAGCCCGGCGAGAGCGGTCTCGTCGGCCAGCCAGCGGACGATGCCCTCGTCCGTCATCGCGGCCACCTCGTCCAGGCCCGTGCGGGTGTCCTCGGCGGAGTGCAGCAGCTTGCCGCCCGTGAAGACGTGTGCCGGTCGGGTGCCGCCCGCCTCGAGGAGACGGGCGGTCTCCACTGCGAGGGCGGAGCCCACGCAGTGGCCCCAGAGCATGACCGGCCGCCCGGCGAGGGTGTGCCCGATCTCGTGGACCACCCGCTGCGCCGCGTCCTGCACCGACACGAAGGGTTCCTCCGGCCGCCCGCCGTCGTGGCCGGGAAGCTCCACACCGAACACGGCGACGCCGTTGTCGGCCTTGTCCAGTGCCGTGGCCAGCGGCTCGAAGTTGATGGCGTTGCCGCCCGCGTACGGGAAGCAGACCAGGGCGCAGTCGGCTCCGGACGGATCGGCCGAAAGGGGCTGCAGCAGGTTGTGCCCCTGCGTCTGGCTGCCGCTGTTCTCGTCCAAGCGGGTCTGGGCGACGTCGCACAGCGGTTGCAGGATGGAGTTGCGCATCAGGTCGGTCAGCGAAACCAGCCCGTCCAACTCCATGATCACGCGCATCGCCGACAGCGAACTGCCGCCCAGCGTGAAGAAGTTCTGGTCGAGCGTGATCTCGTCGAGCGGGACATCGAGCACCTTCGACCAGGCTGCGGCGATGCGCCTCTGGACTTCGCTGGCCGGTCGGCGGTGTGCCGACGGCCCGGCGGATACGGCGCTCCGCGGCGTCCCGGAACGGCCGAACGTGCGGCGGCTGCGCTGCTCAAGGCTGCCCAGCACGTCGATGCTTTCGGTCGTGCGGCGTCCGTACAACCCGGTCGTCACCGGTGGAGCAGCCGCGTCCCCGGCCACGAGAACGACCTCGCCGCGGGTGGCGAAGGGGGCCGGCAGGCCGTGTGCGTCGAGGATCCGTGCGCGGTAGGACCGTGTCCCGTCGGGCACGAACTGCTCCAGTTCGGCGGGCAGGGGCTGCTCGCGCTCTGCCGTGTCGAGCGCGAGCTGTTCCTCCTCGGGAAGGAGCACGGCGAGCTGGTGGGCGGCTGCGGGATCTGCCGTCATGTGCTCGAACGCGGCGATGTAGTACGCGCCCATCCTCTGTATCTGCCACGGTTCGAAGAGGTGCGCGTGGTAGTGCAGGCACAGCCGCACCTCATCGGTGCGGAAGTGGCGCGAGTATTCGGCGCGGAGCACGAACTCCGTCTCGGAGTTGGCCCGCACGTCCAGGAGCGAGAAGCCCTCGATCGCTTCGAGCTGCTTGAGCAGATAGAAGTGTGTGAAGTTGAAGGCCGTCTCGAAGAGCGCTGCCTGTGTGCCCAGGTCGTGCTTCATCTGGGCCATCGGATAGCGCCGTGCGGGCAGCAGGTCGGTCTCGGACCGGTAGACCTGGCGGATGAGATCCGCCCATGAGCCGTCGTCCATCCGTGCCCGGAACGGCACCGTGTTCAGGAACAGGCCGATCGCCCGGGTGGCGTCCTCGGCTTCGGGTCGGCCGCTGTGCTCGTAGCCGGTCATGACGTCCCGCTCCCCCGCGATCAGCGCGAGGACTTTGGTGTGTGCGGCCATCGCGACGTTCTTGACCGGGACGGACAGCTCGTTGGCCAGGGCGACGATGCGGTCCGAGAGGCCGTGCGGGAACTGCACCTCGTGGAAGAGCACGGGGAAGATGTCCGGGTCCGGGGAGACCTTGGTCCGGGGCAGCTCGGTGAAGGGGCTGCCCTCGAGCAGTTGGGCCCAGTAGGCGCGGTGCTCCTCGTTTTGCAGCGACTCCCGTTCGAGCGCGACGTAGGTGCGTGCGTGGTTGTCGAGGGGGGCGTCCGGGAGCGGCCGGCCCTCGCGCAGCCGGTAGTAGGTGTCGAAGAGCGTGGTGTGGACCAGGGTGATGCTCCAGCCGTCGAGGGCGGAGTTGTGCTGGCTGAGCGAGTAGCGGAACAGGTCGTCGCTCAGGATGTGCACGTGCAGCCGTACGAGGCCGGGCCGGGCCCAGTCGAACTGGCTGTGCTTCTCCTCCTCGGCCCAGGTGCGGTACCAGTCGTCCTGTTCCTTGCCGGTCTTGGCGCGGAGGTCGGCGATGGTGAGCGGAAGCGGCGCGTGTTCGTGCACGAACTGCAGGTACTCGCCGTAGCCGGTGAGGTGGTAGCTGGTCCGGAAGACGGGGTTGCGGTCCACCACGATCCGCACGGCCCGCTCGAAGCATTCGGCATCGAACGAGCTCTGGATGAGGTAGCTGATGATGTCGTGGTATTCGGCGGTGCCGTGGGACAGCTCGCTCTGGAACACCAGACCGGCTTGCAGCTGGGTCATGGGATAGGCGTCCTCGATCCCGGCGGGGATCTTCGCCCGGTCCTGTGCGGACAGCAGCTCGAACGGCTCGAAGGTGCGCGCCGCGGGAGCGTGCACGGAGGTCGGGCCGGCCAGGCTTGCGGCCAGTTCGGCAACGGTGGGGTTCTGGAAGAACTGCTGGAAGGTGAAGTCGAGGCCGGCCGCGCGGGCCTTGGCCAGCACGGTGACGAAGTGGATCGAGTTGCCGCCCAGGGCGAAGAAGTTCTCGTGCACGCCGACCTGGTGGGAGCCGAGCACTTCTGTCCAGATGCGGGCCAGGTCGGCTTCCTGCGGCGTCCGCGCGGCGACGTACTCGACGCCATCGCGCGCGGGCGGTGCGGGCTCGGGCAGGGCCCGGCGATCCAGCTTGCCGTTCGGGGTGAGCGGGAAGGCGTCCAGCGTGACCAGCCGGGCCGGGATCATGTATTCGGGCAGCGTGCGGGCCAGGTGATGTTTGAGTACGGCCTCCGCGACCGGCTCGGGGGACACCGCATAGCCGCAGAGGGAGGTCTGTCCGTCGTCCTGCGGGCGGGCGATGACCACGGCGTCCTGCACCGAGGGGTGCCGGCGCAGCCGCTCCTCGATCTCGCCCAGTTCGATGCGGTAGCCGCGCACCTTGACCTGGTGGTCGATGCGGCCCAGGTATTCGATCGAACCGTCCGCAAGCCATCGGGCGAGGTCGCCGGTGCGATAGACACGCTCCTCGCCGGCCAGCGGAGCGGCGACGAATCGTTCGGCGGTCAGTTCGGGGCGGTGCAGGTATCCGCGGGCCAGCGGGACACCGGCGATGCACAGCTCCGCGGGAATGCCGACCGGCTGCGGGCGCAGGTCCGAATCGAGCATCAGGATGCGGGTGTTGTCGATCGGCCGGCCGATGGGCACCCGGGTCTGTGTGCCGTCACAGGCGTAGTGCGTGACGTCGACCGCCGCTTCGGTGGGCCCGTACAGGTTCACCAGACGGGCGTCGGCGGCGATCTGGGCGAAGCGCCGTGCGTGCTGGGGGGTCAGTGCCTCGCCGCTGGCGAAGACCTGTCGCAGCGAGGCCAGTCGGTCCTGTTGCCCCGCTGCCAGGACGTAGTCCAGGAACGCGCCGAGCATGGAGGGCACGAAGTGCAGGGTGGTGACAGCGTGCCGCTGCACCGCGGTGAGCAGGGCCTGCGGGTCACGTTCGGCGCCCGGCGCGGGCAGGCACACCGACGCGCCCTCGAACATCCACCAGAAGAGCTCCCACACCGAGACGTCGAACGATGTCGGGGTCTTCTGCAGGATCACGTCGCCGGAGGTGATCGGGTAGGCCTTCTGCATCCAGGCGATCCGGTTGACCGCCGAGCGGTGCTCGATCTGCACGCCTTTCGGGTTGCCGGTCGATCCCGACGTGTAGATGACGTAGGCGAGGTCACGGGAGGTGCCGCCGACCGGCGGCGTGCTCGCCTGCGGTGCGTAGCTGGCCTCGTCGCCCAGATCCACGACCGCCGCGCCCGCAGCCACGAGGTGCAGGTGCCGGGGCTGGGTGAGCACGAGGCGGGCGGCACTGTCCTGGAGGATGTAGGCGATGCGCTCGCGGGGATTGGAGGGGTCGACCGGCAGATAGGCGCCGCCGGCTTTGAGGACCGCGTAGATGGCCACGAGCATCTCCGGCGACCGGTCGGCCAGCACGGCCACCAGATCCTCACGGCGGACCCCGCGGGCGCGCAGCGTGTGCGCCAGCCGGTTCGCCCGGGCGTCCAGTTCGGCGTAGGTGAGGCTGAAGTCGTCGCCCACGACGGCCACCGCGCCCGGGCTCGCCAGGACCTGGCGGCTGAACAGCTCGTCCAGGCGCACGCTGTCCTCGAAGGGCGCCTGCGTGCGGTTGGACTCGGCGATCAGTGTGCGATCGGCATCCGAGTGCAGGTCCAGGGCGGCCAGGGCCGCATCGGGGGCGTGGGCGGCCTGCCCGAGCAGGACAGCGCAGTGCGCAAGGAGCCGCTCGGCGGACTCGGGGCTCTGGCGGTCCCTCCGGTGCCGCAGCTCGAGGGCCAGGCCGGCGGGCTTGCGGACGAACGCGAAGACGCACCCGAAGGTGCTGCGGTCCGCCGCCCGCGTATCGCCCCCGACGGAGTCGACCAGGACCTCGGCGAAGGGGTGCTCGCCTTCCGGCACCCGCACCCCTGCCTCTTCGGCGAGCAGCTCGATCGGGAAGTCCTGATGCCGCAGTGCGGCCAGCAAGCGGGTCTTGACCAGACCCAGAAGGCCCCGCAGCGCGGTGTCCCGCGCGATCGGCAGGCGCAGCACCAGTGTGTCGGCGAGCGGCTCGGGGGCGCCCGCCACCGCTGCCGAGGGGACCGCCAGCACGACGTCCTCTGCGCCGGTGTAGCGCTGCAGGAGCGCGCCGATGGCGGCGATCAGTACGCAGTGCAGGGCGTCGTCCTGTCCCCGCGTCAGCTGCTCGAGACGCTGGGCCAGGGCGGGGTCCAGTTCGAGGGTGACCGTGGCGCGGGTCCCGCCGTGTGCGGCGGCGTTGATATCCAAGGGAAAGCCGGAGCGCTCGGGCAGGGCGGCGAGTTCGGCCCGCCAGAACGCACCCTCGCGCGGACGCTGTGCGGCGGCGACTTTGAGCTGGCCTCGGGTCTCTATGGATTGCATGGTGCCTTCCAGGGATCGGATCAAAAGTCGAAGTCGAGCGTGGGCTGGGGAGCGCGGGGTGCGGCGTCGGGCCGGCGGCCCAGTTCGCCAAGGAGCGTGTCCGGCCCGGCGAGCGCGGCATCGAGGATGGCCAGCAGTTCGTCGCGGAACCGCTCCACGGTGGGGCGCAAAAAGAGGCTGGTGGCGTAGGCCCACCGCGCCGTGAAGCCCTCGGGCTCGTCCTCGATCTGCAGGTTGAGGTCGAAGATCGTGCGCCGGGTGGCTTCCGGCCTCCAGTGCGGCCGGCCGCCGAGGAAGTCCACCTGGTGCAGTCCGGTGTCCTGCAGCGCGAAGAGGGTGTCGAAGAGCGGATTGCGGCGGAAGTCGCGCTCACCGGCCAGCGGCACGATCTCGTCGAAGGGATGGTCCTGGTGGTCCGCGGCGGCCAGGGTGTGCTCGGCGACCGCTCGCAGATGGGCGCGGAAGGGCATCCGGGCCGCAGGCCGGAACCGCAGGCAGAGCGTGTTGACGAACATCCCCTGGGCCCGGTCGACGCCGGGCAGGTGCCGGCCGGAGACAGGCGTGCCGACGGTGACGTCGTCACGCCCGCTCATCCGCCCGAGGAAGGCGGTGTATGCGGCCAGCAGCACGGCGAAGGCGGTGAGTTCCTCGGCGCGGGCCAGCTCGCGCACGGCCCGGCTGCGCTGCGGGCCGAGGGCGAAGGGCAGGTAGCCGCCTTCGGTCCGGCGCACCGGGGGGCGCGGCAGATCCGTCGGCAGGTCGAGGGGCTTGGGCGGCTGTGCGAAGGTCTGCGTCCAGAAGGCCCGTTGGGCCGCGGAGAGACGGCAGTGCTCCGGGCCTGACGCCCACTGTGCGAAGTCCCGGTAGGCCACCTCCGCCTCCGCCGGCTGCTCGCCGCGCATCAGTGCCGCCCACTCCCCCATGAGAAGAGCCAGGGAGTATCCGTCGGTGAGCAGGTGGTGCACGTCCAGGACCAGATGGATGCCCGTGGTGTGGCGCAGCAGCACCGCCCGCCACAGCGGAGCTCGGTGCGGGTCGAAGGCGCGGATCCACTGTTCCGTCCAGGCTTGTGGCCCATTACCCGGCGCCAGGACCACCTCCTCCAACAGCACGGGCAGGTCGGGGTGCACGTGCTGGTAGGGCTGTCCGCTCGCGTCGAGGGCGATCTCGGTGCGCAGCACTTCGTGGCGGGCCACGAGTGCGGCCAGCGCGGACCGCAGCTGCCCCGCGTCCACCGGCGGGGGCAGTTCGACGACGATGGGCAGGTTGTACTCCGTGCCGGCGGGGTCCTTGATCTGCTCGACGTAGATCCCTTTCTGCTGCGGCGAGAGCGGGGTGTGCTCCGTGGCCAGGCCCGGTCGCGGACCGTGGACACCTGCGTCCGCGGGGGTCGCGCCGCGGACGGCATCGGCGAGCGCGGCGATCGTGCGAGCGGCCAGCACGGTGGACACCGGGCAGAGCACGGCGAACCGGCGGCGGATGCGGGCGGCGAGGCGGGTGGCACTGAGCGAGCTGGCGCCCAGCGCGTCGAGCGTGTCCTCGATCCCGATCCCGCGTACGCCCAGGACGTCTTCCCAGAGCTCGACCAGGGCGCGCTCGATGTCGTCACGCGCCGGCTGCCCGCTTCCCGGGCCGTGTTCGCCGGCGACGGGCGCGGGTGCGGGCAGCGCTGCCCGGTCCACCTTGCCGTTGGCGGTCAGCGGCAGGGCCTCCAGCACGCTGATGTGCGCGGGCACCATGTGCGGCGGCAGCACCGGAGCGAGCTCCTCCCGGATTTCGCGCGCGGTAAGGGACTTGTCGCCGCAGACGTACGCGCACAGATAGCTGTCGGAGGAATCGGGACGGCGCCGGGCCAGCACCACGGCAGCGCGGATGCCGGGACGGCTCAGCAGTGCGGCTTCGACTTCGCCCGGCTCCACCCGGAAGCCGCGGACCTTGACCTGGTGATCGGTCCTGCCGAGGAAGTCGATGCTTCCGTCGGGCAGTCGGCGCACCCGATCGCCCGTCCGGTAGAGGACCCGGCCGGGCGCGAACGGGTGCGCGACGAAGGCCTGCGCGGTCAGTTCGGGACGCCCGTGGTATCCCAGCGCCATGCCGTCGCTGGCGACATACAGCTCTCCGGGTACGCCGGTGGGCAGCGGCATGCGGTCCTGGTTCAGGACGTACGCGGTGCTGTTGGGCAGCGGGCGGCCGATGGGCACACGGGCGCCGACGGGCCCGCTCACCCGGTGGCAGGTGGAGAACACCACATTCTCGGTGGGCCCGTACCCGTTGGTCAGGGTCAGGCCGGGGTTGGCGCGCAGCACGGAGCGGACGTGCTTGGCGGAGAGCACATCGCCGCCCACCAGCAGTTCTTCCAGGGCGCGAAAGGCCGTCGGATCCTCGTCGGCGAGCTGGTTGAACAGCGCGGACGTGAAGAACGCGGTGGTGATGCGCCGACTGTCCAGGGCCTGCTTCAGCTCCTCGACATCCAGGAAGGTCGCGCGGTCGAGGATGTGCAGGGTGCCGCCGCACAGCAGCGCGCCCCACATCTCCCAGACCGAGGCGTCGAAGCCGGTCGCTCCGATCTGAGCCATCCGGGTGGTGGCGTCCAGGCGCACGTAGTCGACATTGCGCACGAGGCGGACGATGCCGCGATGCGGGACCAGGACGCCCTTGGGCCGGCCGGTGGTTCCGGAGGTGTACATGAGGTAGGCGGCCGCTTCCGCGCCGCCCGGCGCCGGCGCCTCGGCGGCCGGCTGGGCCGACCAGTCCAGTGCGTCCATCGCGACGACGTGCCCGCGCGCGGCGAGGGAATCCACCGCCGCATCGAAGCGCCCGGTCAGCTCACGTGTGGTCAGTACCCGGCGTGCGCCGCTGTCCTGCAGGAGGTAGGCGACGCGGTCGGCCGGATAGTCGGGGTCCACCGGCAGGTAGATCCCGCCGGCCTTGAGGACCGCGAGCGCGCCGACGACCAGGTCCTCGGTACGCGGCAGCAGCAGCGCGACCGGCTCCCCGGGGAGGGCTCCGCCCCGGCGCAGCGCCTGCGCCAGCAACGTGCTGCGGCGGTGCAGGTCGGCGTAGGTGAGGGTGGTGTCCGCGTGGACGACGGCGGCGTGATCGGGCGTCGCCCGGGCGCACTGGGCGAAGAGCTGCTCGACGCGGCTGTCCTTGGGGTAGTCGCGGGCGGTGTCGTTGACTTCGTCCAGCAGCCAGGTGCGCTCTTCGTCGGCCAGCGGATCCAGGTCGCGCACCGCACGCCCGGGGGCCCGGGCGATCACGGCAAGCAGGTGCGACAGATGGGCCGCGTGACGGGCCACCGCGTCCGCCCGGCTCGCGGCCGGATCATGCCGCAGCTGCAGGACGGATCCGCTCTCGCTCTCCGTGAGGCACAGGACGAGCGGGCCGGCCGGCATCGCATCCTCGGAGATCTCCCCCTGCTGGTGCACCAGCAGGGGAAGGGACTGTGCGCCCGTTGGGTGCGGCTGCGCGGTGTCCAGGGCGCGCGCCGCCAAGCCCCGCAAGTCGCTCACGCGGCCGGCGGGATCGACGGTCAGGCGCACCACCGTCTCCTGGCGGCCCGGGCGCAGAAGCCTGAAGGCCATCTCCCGCTGGCCGCTGTGGTGGTGGAGCAAGGCGCTCCACGCCGCCAGCACCTCCGCCGCACTCGTGCGGGAGGGGGAGATGACCCGAAACGGTGCCGTTGTCCCGGCGGCATCGACCGGACCGTAGGCTCCGGCCGGAGCCGGGTCGGCCGGGCCTGGCAGCCACTCCAGGAGCCGTCCGGGATCGGCGTCGACGTCGCTCATCGGCGGGCACCCCCGTCCAGCACCTGCGCGAGCCGGCTCGCCGTCGGGTTGATGTACAGCTCGCGCAGGGCAAGCGCGGGGAGTCCTCGCGCCCGCATGGCCGCGGCGATGCGCACCGCGTACAGCGAGTTACCGCCGAGCTCGAAGAAGTTGTCATCGGGGCCGACGGCCACACCGAGGACCGATCCCCAGACAGCGGCCAGCGCGGCCGTGAGGCCGTCTGCGGGGCTCCGTTGCGCTTCGCCTGCGGTGGCCTCCCGCACCGATCCGGTCCTCGCGGCCGGTGCGGGCCCGGCGCTCTGCGTCATGGGCCCGGGCAGCTTCCGGGCGTCCAGTTTGCCGTTGGCGGTGAGCGGCAGCGCGCTCACCGCCGTCACCGTCGTCGGCAGCATGTACGCGGGCAGCACCTTGGCGGCCCGTCGCCGTACAGCTGCCGTATCGCCGCCCTGCAGCACCACGTACGCCTCGATGCGCACCCCGGCGGCGTCCCGCACCGGATCGCCGCCGAGGACGACGGCGGCCGCCGTGACGGCCGGGTCGTCGAGCAGGACATGGCGGATCTCGTCCAGTTCGATACGAAAGCCACGGACCTTGACCTGGGTGTCCAGGCGCCCCAGGTGCTCCAGCCGGCCGTCGGGCCGCAGCCGGCCCCGGTCGCCGCTGCGGTACATGCGCCCGCCGGTGAACGGGTCCGGCACAAAGCGCTGTGCGGTCAGCTCGGGGCGGCCCAGGTATTCCAGGGCGACGCCCTCACCGCCGACATAAATTTCGCCCGGCACGCCGCAGGGCACGGGGCGGCCTCGCGCGTCGAGAACATAGAAGTACCAGCCGGGCAGGGCCGGGCCCACCGAGCGGGACCCGGCCAGCGCCTCCCGGCGGGTCACGGTCTGCGCCGTCACATGCACGGTGGTCTCGGTGATGCCGAACATGTTGACCAGCCGGCACTGCCGCTCGGGGTAGCGGTCGAACCAGGAGAGCAGGGCGCGAGTGTCGAGAAACTCGCCGCCGAAGACCACAAGCCGCACCGCCAGCCGTCCCGCCTGGCGGAGCTCAGCCTCCATGAGCTGGGCGAACGCAGAGGGAGTCTGATTGAGCACGGTGACCCGCTCACGCGCCAGCAACTCCCGGAACTCGTCGGGCGATCGGGAGACCCAGTAGGGCACCACGACCAACCGGGCGCCGGTGAGCAGCGGCCCCCAGATTTCCCAGACGGAGAAGTCGAACGCACTGGAGTGGAAGAGCGTCCACACGTCATCGGCCGCGAGAGCGAAGTCCGCCCGGGTGGCCGCCAGCAGGGCGATGACGTTGCGGTGGGGCACCACCACTCCCTTGGGCCGCCCGGTGGAACCCGAGGTGTAGATGACGTATGCGGCATCCGCTGCGGCACGGCGCGCGTCCGCGACCTTGCCCTTCTGACCCTCGAACGCGGCGAGTTGTTCGGGCCGCAGGGTGCGAAGCCGCGCATGGCCGGGGAAGTCGTCGAGATGGGTGACCACGATGCACAGTTCGGCGTCCTCAGCCGTGTAGGCGAGCCGGTCGGCGGGGTAGGCCGGGTCCATGGGCACATAGACCGCGTCGGCCTTGAGCACGGCCAGCATGGTGATCACAAGGTCGGGCGAGCGCTCGAGGCAGATCCCGACGCGCTCGCCTGCCCGCACTCCGTGCGCGCGCAGAGCCGCGGCGTAGCGCTCGGCGCGCCGGTTCATCTCTGCGTAGGTCAGCGACTGGCCCTCCCAGGTCAGCGCCAGGGCATCCGGACGGTGCGCCGCCTGCGCGGCAACTGCTTCATCGATCCGCTGAGGCCGCCAGTCCAATGAAGTCGCCGGGCGCCCCAGAGCGGCCATCTGGCGGCGCTCGGACTCATCCAGCAGCTCGATCGCGGCCGGGTCCCCCTCGCCCTTGGCGGTGCGCAACTGCCGGTACACACGGGCTATATGACGCGCGAAACGCTGTGCCGCGTCCTCGTCGACATCCCTGATGCGGTAGTGGACGGCCAGTTGCAGGGACCCGTTGCCCGTGCGGCCAGGTACGACGGTCAGCGGGAACGGGGCCCTCTGGCACGGCAGGCGGATCCCGTCGCCGTCCGCCGCAAGCTCTTCTCCCAGCACACCCGCCAGGACCCGACCCCCGGCCGCTTCGGCAAGTTCGCTGTACTGCCGCCGGTCGCACCGCCCCTGGCTGCCGCCCAGGATCCGCCCTGCCTCGGCCAGCAGCTCGCCCGTGCCGCGGCGGCCCGACAGATCGACAGGCAGCAGTACCCCTGCGTCGAACGCCCCCAGCGCACCGTCCTGCCGGTCCGGGACGGCGGTCAGCGCTGCGACGACCGGGGTGTCCTGGTTCTCGTAGCGCCCCACGACCAGTCCAGTCGCCACCACGACGGAGGCCAGCACATCTGCGGCGCCGTCGCCGAGTGCCACGGTCACCACGCCCGTGCGGTCGCCCGCGGCAGCGTCACCCGTGGCCCACTCCACGCGCCCGGAGTAGTCAGCCTCCTGCCACCGCTTGCGCATCGCTGCATCCGCGGCGGCGAAGCGGGCCGGGCTGCGGAGGCTGAAGCGGGTATGCGCAGCCCGCCCGGTGATCACATCAGCGATCCACGCGAGCGAGCGGGCGTCGAAGCTCTCCCGGTGAGCGACGAGCACCAGGTCCGCGGGGCCGTCCGCGTACTGCAGCAGCACCGCACGCAGCCCGCGCTCTCGCGCATCCACGGGGCGGTGCAGCTCGGACCGTAATCGGTGTCGCGCCGTCGGGGAAGCGCTCGCGGCCGGCACGTGCTCGACCCACAGCCGGGGCAGCGGCCCGCCGGGGCCATCGCCCCACCAGGCACGGACAGCGTCATCGAAGGCACCGGCCAGCGCACGGGCGTCGGCGCCGCCGGGCAGTCGACCGTGCCAGCAGTGGCAGTACGCGGACGGCGGGCTGTCGGCCGCAACGGGAAGAGCACAGGCATCGGTACGGGGCACGGAGCGACCTCCGGAGCAGGAGTGGTTCAACGGGCGGCGGCGGACCGGCTCAGCGAGCAGCAGTCGGGCCGGAAAGAGACAGCAGCGCAGATCAGCGGGCGGTGAAGCCACCGTCGACCGTCAGCACACTGCCGGTGACCTGCCGGGACTCATCGGAGGCCAGCCACACGCCGGCAGACGCGATGTCCTCGGGCTCGATGAGGGCGTTCATCGGCTGTGCCTGCACGAAGGTCTCCTCGTGCTCGCTTACCGGCACGTCCAGGGAGCGCGCGATCTCGGACAGCATCCGGCCCTCGACCTGCGCACCGTCCCTGACCGAGCCCGGGCACAGCGCGTTGACCCGCACCCGGCGCGGAGCATAGTCAAGCGCCGCGGCCTTGGTCAGGCCGATGAGACCGTGCTTGGCGGCGACGTACCCGGCGAAGTGGCGATACCCCACCAGGCCCGCGGTCGAGGCAACGTTGATGATGCTGCCCGAGCGCTGCGCGGCCATCAGGGCGCCCGCCGCACGGATGGTGCGCCACGCCCCCGACAGATCGACGTCGATCATCAACTCCCACTCGTCCTCACCGATCTCGTGCGCCGCCTTGCCGGACGGCGCAGCGATGCCGGCGTTGTTGACCAGAACATCGATCCGGCCGAAACGCTCGACCGCCAGGGACACCGCCGCTGTGACCTCACGCATGTCGCGTACGTCCGTCTGCCGGGCCAGCACGCAGACACCGAACTCCCGGCAGAGATCCGCGGTGTACTCGAACTGGCTGGCCGAAGCCAGGGGGTAGGGCACGCCGGACAGATCCTGTGCGATGTCGAGCAGCACGAGATCTGCTCCTTCTCGCGCGAACGCCAGCGCGCTGGCCCGGCCGAGGCCGCGGGCCGCGCCGGTGATGACGGCGGTCTTGCCGGACAAGCGCTGCGTCATCGCGCTTCCTCCGCCGCGAGCGCGGTATCCATGAGCCGCAGCAGGGAGGCGGCGCCGTCGGCCAAGTACATGTGGCCGCCGTCGAACTCGGCCGTGGTGAGCCCGGCGGTGGTGGCCTGCTCCCACTGGGAAATCTGCGCCGTGTCCACCAGTTCGTCGTCGCGCCCCCGCATGGAGGTGATCGGCACGGGCAGCGGCTTGTCGGACGTCGGCCGGTAGCTCTCGTGCATCTCGACGTCTGCGCGCAGCACCGGCAGCAGCAACTCCCGCATCTCCGGCATTTCGAGGGCGGGATGGGAGTAGCCGGCGAACCGACGCACCTGCGCCAAAAAGCTCTCGTCGTCCAGTCCGGTGGCCCGGCTCTCCCTGCCGCTCCACGGCCCCGGCGAACCGCTCACGAAGAGCCTGACCGGCTCCGCCCCGTCCGCACTGCTGAGCCGATGCGCCAGCTCGTAGGCCAGCACTGCCCCCAGGCTGTGTCCGAACAGAGCCACACGGGCAGCACCACCGATCTGCTCGAGGACCCGGGAGGATGCCTCTTCCGCAGCCCGGGCGACGTCAGTGTGGGGCGCGTCGGTGAAGCGCTCTTCCCTGCCGGGCAGTTGTACGGGCAGGACATTCAGCCCTTCCGGTGCTTGCTTCTCCCACTCCTTGAAGAAGGATGCCCCCGCACCGGCAAAGGGCAGGCACACAAGGTAGGTCGGCTCCATGAAGCGAACTTCTCCCTTCAGGTCGTCAGACAGCGGCAGCATCCACTGCCGTGCGTGAGCAGGTGTGATCAGGAACGCGGTGCAGCACGCAGCGCGGGAATCGCCGGAGTCTGCCGCGGCGCACACCAGCACGTCAGTGATCTCAGCTGCGGCAGCGTCGGCGTTCGCGGGTTCCAGTGGGCGGACAGGCCCCGCGGGCACCGATCGCGGTGCGGGTGGCCGGGGAGTGTGTGTCCCGACACGGAGGGGGCAGGATTCGAACCTGCGAGGGCATGAGCTCGATCCGGGTTTGCCCGAAACCCCGTTGGGCCGAGCCGCGTTCCTCTCCCTTCGATATCCCGCAGCCGTGTCGCCCCGTGCACCGGTGAGACCGATCCTGCCGTCCTCTTCTGGGATTCCGCTGATACGTCCCTGAGACGCACGATCCGCCGTCGGGCCGATGGAAATGGAACTGGCATCGCCCTACACCCGACGGGCTCCGGCCTCCCCCAGGCATCCCCCGCGCTCGGGAAGGCATGGCAGGATCACGGTCATGCCCCTCAGCGTTCCCCGCCTCAAGATCGGCTCGACTGAGATCATCGCCCTCGCCGACGGCCAGGGCCCTTTCTTCTCCCCGCGTGCCGAGGCCTTCCCACAGGCCACGGCCGCCCAGTGGGCCGAAGTTGACCGCTACGACCCGGGCGCGGTCGACACCGAGGGCCGCTGGCGGCTCCAGTTCCGCGCGTACGCGATCCGCGACGACAAGGGCCTCACCGTCGTGGACGCCGGGATCGGCCCGGCGGACAGCCCGGCCGGATCGTGGGCGCCTGTGCCCGGTGCGCTGCCCGCATCGCTGGCCGCCGCGGACATCGACCCGGCCGACGTCGACACCGTGGTCCTCACCCATCTGCACACCGACCACGTCGGGTGGGCAGTCGTGACCGAGGCCGCCGTCCCCTCAGCGGGCGGGCCGGCGAACACCAACGCTTCGACCGGCGGCCGCCGCCCCTACTTCCCCAACGCCGAATACCTGCTCCAGCGGGCCGAGTTCGACGCCATCGACACGCTCAACCCGCAGCTGCGCGAGACCCTCACCGACCCGCTCACGGCCGCCGGCCGACTCCGCCTCCTCGACGGGGACACCCCGCTGCGCACCGGCCGCGCGATCGCCACGCCCGGCCACACCCCCGGACACCAGAGCGTGCTGGTCGCCCACGGGCGCGAGACGGCGCTCGTCACCGGCGACCTCCTGGTCCACGCACTCCAGTTGCTCCACCCCCACCTCGCCTACGCACACGAGGCCGACCCCGAGACCGCCCGGCACTCCAGACAGCGCATGCTCGACCGCGAAACCGCCACCACGCTGCACCTGGCAACCCCGCATCTGACAGAGCCGTTCCTCCCGGCGTGGGCCGTGGGCGCAGATCGTCAATACCGGTAGAAACCCTCGTCCCCCTCGTTCGGCTGCAGCGGCGCGAACTGGCGCAGTTCACCGCCCCGGATCATCCACAGGCGGAAGAACCCCTCCTCCTGATCCATGACCAGGAGCTGAACCAGGTTCGGCTCGCGCCACGGCATCTCGAACACACGCTGCTTGAGGGCGTCGAGGTCGGCATGGTTCAACGCCCCCGCCCACACCTCACACCCGGGGTGCTTCCAGCCACCCCACTGGTTGGTCCCGGGACTGGTGAGCGGCCTCAGGTAGCCGACCCCCCGGGCCTCTGGTTGAGCACGACGAGGGGCATCCGTCCGCAACCACTCGCTCAACGCCTCCACACCCGAAATGTCGGCCACGTCAACTGAGACCATCACGTTCGCCACCCAGCTCATAGCGATCGTTGTACAGCAGCAGCCGGCGCCCTCGCCCGTCTTTCCCCTCGCAGGCCGGCAACGTTCCCCGGCACTTCGACCGTCCCGCACGTCTCATCGCGCCGCGGCCTCGAGCGCTAAAGCTCTGCCCTGCCGGGCCTGCTGACGTCGCCGCTCGTACTGAGCCGACGCACCCATCCGCGGGTCTGGCGAGGGCTACGAAAACGCAGCACGTGTACGCCGAGTGCGGCCGCCTCGTCGGCCTGGCGGGCATAGCGGGGCCGGTTGGCGCGGTACTTGCGCCGGGCGTTGCGCCACACAGAGCGCCGTGCAGTGAACGTACGGCCGAAGGTCAGGCCGTTGGGGTTCGGCTCACGGCCCGTGACCTGGCGGGCCCACCGCACAAGGATGCGCCACGCGATCACGGAGAGGCGGTAGTCGAGCCAGACCAGGACATCGGCACGGTGCCACACGATGTCGGCGAGTTTTGAGTAGTTGCCCTCCACAATCCATGCCGGTTCCCCGGTGATGCGGGCGGCCTCGGAACGGAAGTCATCCAGCGCCAGCGCGCCGCCGGGGGTGAAGAGCACGGTGTCCAGACTGGTCACGCGGGCGCCGGTGCGTACGGACAGCTCCCGGGCCAGGGTTGTCTTCCCGGTGCCGGGCAGACCGAATACAGCGATCTTCACGAAGGTCCTCTCCGGGTCTGCGGGAACAGAGCATGGCCGACGCGTCAGCCTCCAGTCGAGCGGCGGCCGGTGCGTTGTCCGGACGGTGCGCGAACTCCGCGCCCGACAGGCCACCCGGCGCCCGCTGCCACCACCCTCTGACGGTCACCCCGGCCGGGGGTTATCAAGAGGCCCCGGCTGGTTGCCACTTGGTGGCTCAGGGCTCATCCTCCGGATGGCGCGGGCAATTCCACGGTGATACGCAGCCCGCCGGCAGGGCGTGGGCTGAGCGTGAGGGTTCCGTCGTGGGCTTTGGTGATGGTCTTGACGATGGCCAGGCCCAGGCCGACGCCCGCGTGGTCGGTGTGGATGCGCTCGGTGCCGCGCTGGAAGGGTTCGGTGAGGGTCGCGACCAGTTGTGGGGTGAGCTGCTCGCCGGTGTTCTCGACGGTGAGTGCCACGGTCGTGGGGTGGACGCCGGTGTGGACCCAGACGGTGCCCCCTTCCGGCATGTTGTGGACGATCGCGTTTTGTACGAGGTTCGTGGTGAGCTGCAGCAGGAGCGCGGGCGAACCGGTCGTGGGAGCGATGTCGCCGCTGGTCTCCAGGGTGACACGGTGCTTTTCCGCCAGCGGGTGGAGCGTTTCGGCTGCCTCCTCCGCGACGAGGGACAGGTCGACGTGCTCTCGGGCGAAGGACCGCTGGTTGGCGCGGCTGAGGAGGAGCAGGGCCTCGGTGAGGTCGATGGCCCGGGTGTTGACGGTGTGCAGGCGCTCGACGAGTTCGCCGGTGTCGTGGTGCGGATCGGCGCGGGCGACGTCGATGAGGGTCTTCGAGATCGCCAGCGGGGTACGCAGCTCGTGCGAGGCGTTGGCCGCGAATCTCTGCTGCTCCGCGACGTGCGCTTCGAGCTGCGCGAGCATCATGTCGAAGGTGTCGGCCAGTTCGCGGAACTCGTCCTTGCGTCCTGGCAGCCGGATCCGGTGGGACAGCGATCCGGCCGCGGCCGCGCGGGTGGCGTGTGTGATGCGGTCCATGGGCGCGAGCATGCGGCCGGCGAGGAGCCATCCTCCCAGGAGGCCGAAGAACAGGAGGAACACCATGACCGCAGCCGCCGTCGGCGCGAACCCGCGCACGAGCTCGGTGCCCGGACTCTGTTGCCACGCCCCCTCTTCGTTCGTCTTCAACCATCCCCGGCGCAGCAGGAAGAGCCCCGCGGCGCCGATCAGCAGGGCTCCCGCGAGCATGAGGAATCCGGCGTAGCTGAGGGTGAGCTTGAGGCGGACGCTCAGGCCGGACTCCCTATCCACGATCACCGCTCCCGCGCCCGGTGCCCGGTGCCGTGTCGATGCGGTAGCCGACGCCCGGCACGGTGGCGATGAGCCAGGGTTCGCCGAGGCGTTTGCGCAGGGCGGAGACCGTGATGCGTACGGCGTTGGTGAACGGGTCGGCGTTCTGGTCCCACGCGCGCTCCAGGAGCTCTTCGGCGCTGACGACACCGCCTTCGCCGGCGACGAGGACTTCAAGAACCGCGAACTGTTTGCGGGTGAGCGCAATGTAGCGGTCGTCGCGGTAGACCTCGCGACGGAACGGATCGAGGCGCAGGCCCGCGATCTCCCGCACCGGCGGCCGGTTGTGGGCGCGCCTGCGATCAAGGGCTCTGAGCCTGAGCACAAGCTCCAGGAGTTCGAAAGGCTTCGTGAGGTAGTCGTCGGCGCCGAGTTCGAACCCGGAGGCCTTGTCGTCGAGCCCGTCGGCCGCGGTGAGCATGAGGACGGGCATGCCGCTGCCGGAGGCGACGATGCGTTTGGCGATC
The DNA here is from genome assembly GCF_053606765.1 of Streptomyces sp. NPDC055189. Lineage (NCBI taxonomy): Bacteria > Bacillati > Actinomycetota > Actinomycetes > Kitasatosporales > Streptomycetaceae > Streptomyces > Streptomyces sp. NPDC055189. Next base: position 228,069 of record NZ_JBSGSG010000001.1, on the reverse strand, counting down.
TCATCGCCGGAAGGGCCGGGAATGTCGCGGTCGAGGACGGCGATGTCGTAGGTGTTGATATTCAGCAGTTCCAAAGCGGTCTCGCCGTCACCGGCGATGTCGGCCGCGATCGCTTCCAGGCGCAGGCCATCGCGGATGGCTTCTGCCATATAGGGCTCGTCCTCGACGATCAAGACACGCATGTTCTCAAGGCTACGAGGTGGCACATATCGTCAGCGTATCGAAAACCGCATGCGTGAGGACCTTCCTGCCGTGGTTCGGCCTGTTCGTCCCGCTGCCCGCGATGGCCTTCCCGCAGTGAGCCACAACGTCGTTGCCGAGAACCGCACTCCGGACAGCACCCCCGCTGTCGACGCGACGTGGGAAGCAAGCGTCCCAGTACACCGAGGCTGTGGAACAGGCCGAGGGGCATGCCGAAAACGCGGAGGCGACACTCGCGTTACCCGGGAACCCGCTCAACGTGCTTTTCCGGTTGTCGCGGCCGTTTTGGGTCATACGGCAGGAAGGCGGGCCGGCTAGGAATCGAGGACCTCATGCAACGAAGCTGTCGTACCGAGCACTTCACCCAGGTGAGCACTGCCCCTCACGCCCCCATGGGCCCGTGCGCTGACGCGGCACTCCATGCGGGCGCTGCTGCGGGAGCGGGCCGATGAGCGGAGGGCTGCCGCCGCTGAGAGACCGACACCTTGCCGCGGGCTTCATCGTCTTCATGTATCTGCTGGCCGGTGCCCTGTTGGCCGGCTTGCTCGTCACGGGGATCTCGCGCAGCGATCTGGCGGGAGGTGCGGCTGCTCTCGCGGGTGGGGCCCTGGGAGCGGGTTTCGCCGTGTGGCGTATCCGGCGGACGCCGGAGGAAGAGCGGGAAGACGACAACGGCTACTTCTGATGATGCGGCAGGAACGCGTGCCGCATCTCAGCAGCGGTACGTCAGAAACGCGATTCCGTTGTCCGGCTCCAGGGCTTCGATGCTCCTGCAGAAGAAGTCGTAGTACTCATCCGTCGGCAGGGAGTCCACTGCCACCCATTCCCCGCCCGCGGTCAGAAGGGAATCGACGACGAACACCCGCCGCGCGCACTGGGCCATGTACTCCTCGAGCCCGATACTGAATCTGGCCACGGCGTCGTCGCCGACCCTCAAATGCAGTTCCGGTCGGGCCAGAACATGCGCCATGAGCGGCTTTCGGCGGTAGCGCACCCACGCCTTACCGGGGCGGATGTCCGTGGCCTCCGGGTCCTCTTCCATGAACTCCGCCAGCGTGCGGACGGCCGGAAACTGCCGGACGAGCCCCTGCCACATCATCCACAGCTCGCGGGCCTTCTCAGCAGCGCGGAGACGATGCGCCGCCAGATCGAGCAGGCCCACCGGCCCCCCGTCGCACAGATACGGGGGAATGCCGCGAAGGTCCCCGCGCGCGTTCACAGATTCCCTCAGCAGCCGGGGGTCACTCTCACTGCCGGGTTGCACGAAGAACTCACAGCCGGATTCTCCGATCCACCAGGTTCGCCACTCCCCGGCCCCCATGACGCCGAAAGGCTCCATGGCGGCACTGATCTGCTCGTAGAGCGGGGCATCGGATCGCTCCGTACACACCAACAGGGATTCCCCGGCCACCCGGCCGCCTTTCCAAGTCCAGAAGGAGCAACGCCGCGCCCCGTTCCCGTCCCGCAGTCGGCGCCAGCACATCATGCCGGAGCGGCGAGCTCCCTCGACAGGTGTTTTCGCTGGATGTCGGTGTGCAGCACGTACAGGATCCCGAACAAGACCTGTCGGTCCGGGGCGGGCCGGCTGCCCTCGGTGAGGAACCCGCCGCCGCTCTTCTCGCGCAGCACCGGCGCGGGCGGACCGGTCTCCTGACCGGACCCGCCGTTGTGGCCGTTGGGATGGCCGACCGGCGTGCCCTCGAGCCGGTCGGCGGTGAGCACGCCGGGGTCCTCAAGGCTGCGTGCCGCATGCCTCCCCCGGACATCGGCACGGCTCTTCACACCTTCGCATCGACGATTCCGGCAGCGCGGGCAGCGGCCAGCCAGTCGGGAAACTCCTGCAGCAGCCGGTCATAGAGGACTCCGTCACTCATGGCCCCAGGGTCCCGGCCGGCGTGAAAGAAGTCGGCGTTGTCCACGACCCGCTTGCCCGGCACGGCGAGTTCATCGAGCCTGTGCAGGAAGCGGAACTCGTTCTCGTCGGGGTCGCCGAAGCCGATGAACTGCCAGAACAACGGGAGCCGGGCGGCCTTGCACAGGAAGCGTTCCGCGGCGGGGCGGCTGGTGGGCCCGCCGTCGGTCTGGAACACCACCAGAGCCGGCGCCGTGCTGCCGGAGTCCACGTAATGATCTATCACCGCGTCCATGGCCCAGTGGTAGTTCGTCCGGCCCATGTGCCCCAGCGCTTGGTGCAACTTCTCGATCCGGCCCGCATAGTTGTCCAGATGAAGATCGGCTGCCCCGTCGAGGTCGGTGGAGAAGAACACCACCGGCACCACGCCGTCATCATCCAGATGCGCGGACAGCGACAGCACCTGCTCGGCCAGGCGCTGGACCGTGCCGTCCCGGTAGTACTCCCGCATCGACCCGGACCGGTCCAGCACCAGATAGACCGCGGCCCGCTCCCCCTCCAGGCGGTTCTTGCGCAGACTGACAGCGGCACTCTTGTACAGGCTGACCAGACCCGGCGCCCTCGCCTCCACCTTGGCCAGACTGATCGCAGCAGACATCGGCTCCCACTCCTCTCGCAAATCACACGCACGGGCCGCACCACGAAGACCCGGCCTTGGGGAGGCGGCATCCCACCCCGATCCACAGGGCGTTGACGATATCTCCGTTGACGGTGCTCTCGTGTGCGCGCGGTCGCTTACCCGGCAGCAGCGCCGAGGTGCGTCAGCCGAGTCCCAGATCCGCTGCGGCAGGCACATAGAGCCTGTCGAGCTTGCCGACCAGTCCGTTGCGTGTATTCGTGGGCAGCAAGCCATGCCATCGCCAGCACCCGGTGCGCCCTGTGCCCTGCCGCCCGGCGTCCGGCGTCCGGCGTCCGGCGTCCGGCGTCCGGCGTCCGGTCAAGCCACACGTGCCTCACTCAGCTACCCCTCCTGCCTTGCAATCCAAGACGCCAACCCGCGGGGCTCCCTTCGTTTCAAAGACCAGGAAGCCGCCGGTCCTAGAGCCGGACTGTTTCAAAGGGCAGGCTGAGGCGGGCAGTCGCGTCTCCTGGCCCGCGTCCACCGCGCCAGCGGGAACGGCATGATCCCGTATCTCACCCGCCAGCGCGCAACCCTCGCACAGATACCTGCCGACCGCGCAGCCGCAAAGACCGCTATGCCGCACAGCACCCGAACCGCAATCGCGGACAGGACAAGCCACGTTGGAGTGACTGCAGGGGACGGGAATCCTCCCGGCAGGTGCGGACGCTCCCCCGCTGCCCGCGGGGCCTCACGCAGCAGAAATGCCACACAGGGTCGAGCCCGTGCAGCAATGGGCACAGATGAGGAGACGAGTACCGAATTGCCGCGTGCCCGGACCCCGCACGTCAGGAGCTGCCCCATGCCCAGCAACAGCCGCCCCCCGCTCGCCCTGGAACAGCACGCGAGAGACGGCACCTGGGTCGTGGCCGTCCGGGGCGAGGTAGACGCGAGTTCCATTTACCCGCTGCACCGCGCCACGCAGGCGGCAGCCGAGGCAGTGCCCACCCTCGTACTGGACCTCAGCGCGGTGACGTTCGCGGATTCCTCTGCCCTGAATCTGCTCATCACCCTCCACCACACCACCACACTGCGCGTCGCCGCACCGCAGCCCCAGCTTCAGCACCTGCTGAGCATCACCGGCGCCGACCAGGTCCTCAACATCTACGCCACGACGGATCACGCCTGCGCAGCCGGGGCCCGGTGACACCGGGCGCCCCCGCGGGCTGCGCTGCCTTCGTCCAGGGTGACCAGGGCGGAACGGGCGAATTGCACGGCAGCACGCGCAGGGCGGGCGAGGGCGGAGACCGCCCCTGCCGCCGGCGATGGAAACCCGGCATCGGCCGACGGGGACAGCGCCCGTGACCTACAAGGGCCGAAGGCCCAGGGCTGAAAATGCGGCAGCCCGCCACTCCTCCCGATCCACGACGGCGGCCGAGAATAGACCTGGCCGAGCCGCTGACGCGGATTTACCGTGCGCCTATGACTGAGCTGCGCAAGCGCAAGTACGAGCGGTGGTTCCACGCCGCCGACGTCGACGGCGACAGCGCGATAACCCGGCAGGACGTCGTCACGATGAGCGAACGCTACGTCCAGGCCAGGGGCCTCCTCCCCGACTCCCCTCAGGCACGGCAGATGTACGAGACCATGCACGGGTTCTGGGAGTCCGTGATCGCCCCCGCCGACGCCGACAAGGACGACAGGGTGACCGCAGGGGAATTGACGCAGGCGTTCGCCGCCACCTTCACCAATCGCGCTCACTACGCCGAGGAACTCGGACCGGTCGCCGACCGCTTCTTCGACCTGGCCGACGCCGACGGTGACGACGCGATCAGCCTCACCGAGTTCACGCACATCTTCGGAAGCACCGGGCGGGCCGCCGACGACGAGTGTGCCGAAGTGTTCAACGCGCTCGACCTCGACACCTCCGGAACCCTGTCCCGGATCGAATACCACAAAGCCGTATGCGAGTTCTTCTACGGCGACAATCCCCGCTCACCCGCCAACAACATCTTCGGCCCTCTCGCCTAAGGGAAGCAGCCGACCCGGCTCGCCCGGCGGCTCGGGGTTCGGGGCTCGCACGACGGAGCAGGGCAGCGGAGCCCTCGGTGGCGGGATCGCTTCTGCCGAGCACGCCCGGGTGTCCCGCCACAACACACCACAACGCACGGGTCACAGACCTGGACATCGCACGCGCCGTGGCAGCCGGGCCGACTGCCATCCCCTCCCGGGCCACCGCCTCCTGCTCAACTGACCGTACGCCAGCAGTGATCAGCACCCACGTAGGTTTCTGACGAGCCGTTGAGTGGACAGTTCCTGACCACACGGCTCCGGCCCGGTCCACGGTCCAAACCGTTCAGCGTTCATTTACGGCGCGCTGCAAGGGTGGAGACGAGCCTTCACCGGTGGCGCACCCTTGCGCCTCCGCCGGAGGGCCGGCGGAGGAGAGCCGTGGCCAGACCCCACGTCCTGGATGAGCTGCTGCGCCAGCTGAGGTCTCGTGTCTGGCGGAGTGGTGATCCTGATCCGCAGGCGTTGGTCGACTGGATGGGACGGCAGCTCGGCGCACAGATCGCCCTCGTGGGCCGGCCAGGCGAGGTGGAGGTGTCCACCGCCCGCTTCGCGCCAGACCTCCTCGTGCAACTCCAGCCGATGCTGGCGCAGTTGGCCAGCGGACAGCTGGCCGCTGCCGCCTCGCAGGCGGGCGTGTTCCATGTGCGGTGCGAAGTGCTGGGCGGGCAGGTGCCGCGTCCGGTGCTGGTGGTGGTCAGCCCGACGCCGCTGACGCGGGAAGCCCTGACGCTGGCGTCTCATGCCGGCGCCGTGGTCGAGGTGTTGCGACGCGTCCGGCAGGCCGACGACCTCGCATTGCGCTCCCGGCAGTCGGCTGCGCGGCTGCGCCTGGCGGTCTTCATGGCCTTGATGACCGGAGAACTGACGCTGGCCCGCCGGATGACGGCCGGCGCTGTTCCGCCGTTGCTGGACGCCGAACGTGTGCGTGTCCACCTGCTGCGCTGCCCGCCCGCCGACCGCGGCAGGCTCATCCATGCCCACGAGGATGCGTCGGGCTATCACGGGCGTGGCCTGATGGTGCGCTGTCCCGTCTACGACGAGCACCTCATCTGTCTCCTGCCCCCGGACCACGAGGGCGACGGTGCGGAGGGCGATCTGGCCACGCCTGTGCGCGCCCTGGTGCAAGACAATCCGCACTACGCGCTGGGCATCAGCGCATCAGTACCCCTGAAGGACACCGCGCAGGCGTACGACCAGGCCCGCCACGCTCTGGCTGTTGCCTGCCACACGCCCGAACGGCTTGCCCACTACCGCGGCCGGCCGCCGCTGGCCGGGCTGCTCCCCCGTCACCAAGCCGTCGCCTGGGCCCGTGCCTTCCTGGAGCCCATCAGCACCGGTGCCCGGCTCACCCTCGACATCACCAGCCTCGCCCTCAACTTTCCCCGCTCCGGTGTCGCGCAGCTGCTCGGCATCAGCCGCAACACCGTCACCGCCCATCTGGCACGGGTCCAAGACGCCCTCGGCGTCGACCTGCAGGACCCCCTCAGCCGCGCCGACCTGGCCCTGGCCCTGGCGGTCACCGGCCTCCCGCTGCCCGACAGCAACGACGGAGCCGGGCCCGCGCCGACGCCCTCGGCGGACAGCCTGCTGTCCACCCGGGCGGCCGTCACCTGGGCCCACGCCTTCCTCCAACCCCTGCGGGCCGGCACGGACCACAGCGTGCACCAGACCCTGCGGGCCTGGGTCGAGGCCGGCACCGATGCCCAGCGAACGGCCCGGAACCTCGGCATCAGTCGCGCCACCGTCCGTGCCCGCCTGCGCACCGCCGAACAGCTCCTGGAGCGCAGCCTCCTGCCTCCCGGCCCCGGCACCCACGACCTGGTCCACGCCTTGCGCATCACCGGCCGTGCACCGTGAACAGTCACACCCCCGCAGCTGCGCACCGTGCGCATTGCCCGTCGTCGACAGCGCTTTCTAGAGTCTGTTTCACCTGGTCTGCGATCTAAGTTGCTCAGGTTCAACACGGCGCGTGGCCCACAGGCACCGTCGTCTACCAACGGGGAGGAACTCCATGAACTTCCGTACCACGCGAGGCCGTACGGCCACCGCAGCGATGGGTGCCCTGGCTGCCGCCACCCTAACGATCAGCGCGACGCCGGCCTCGGCTGCCGCGTCCGACGGCTATATCCGCGGCGCCGGCTCCATCTACGACGACCTCGGCGACGAAGGCACGCTGTCCACATCCTCGTACGCGAGATCCAACCTGGCCTGCTTCTGGCAGAACGTCCTCTACGCCGAGGGCGCCACCGAGGCCAACGGCACCGTCATCGACCGCTCCGACATCGACGGCGCCTTCGGCGGCAACACCAAGTTCGCCACGAGAACCCTGCAGAAGCGCTGGGGCCTGACCACCGATGGCATGGTCGGCAACAACACCTTCGGCAAGCTGGACGAGAAGCGGGTCTACCATCCCGACGCCGACGGCAGCGGCGTATACAGCGGCAAGCTGCAGTACTTGAGCACCGACTCCGTCACCGGCCAGATCAAGGCCAAGTACCACGGCAAGCTCCACAGCTTCAACATCTACCGCAACGGGACCAACGGCCGCTGGTCCTTCGTCGTCCTGAAGAACGACAACGGATCGATCGTCCCCACCCACTACAACGACACCTGGTCGCATTGCACCAGCTAGCAGTGCTTCGCCAGGGCGCTGCGCCTCATTGTGGAGAGGGATCCGAAAGGCCCGGGGCGGCGGTGACGAGGACGACGCGATGGCGCCCGCCGCCCCGAGTGCGCCCTCGCAGTGGACGGACCCCCAACCCCCCGCAGCAGGCAGCCGTGCTCACGCAGGACTGCGACGGCGGACGGCGGGGCCTCCTCGGTCCTCTTGAGTTGCACAACTGCGAGCTGCCGGGAAGCCCCGCCGATCGCCGTGCGGAAGCTTTCTGCGGGTCAAGCCGCCTTTGCGAAGACGAGCACTTCAGTGGAGGCGAAGCCCAAGGGTGCCGGGAAACTGGCCTCCAGGCTGCACCCGAGGGTCGCGAAGAGATCCACGCACGTCCGGCGGGGAACGGCGGCCGGGTAGGAGTCGTGCCCCACCCCGCCCTGCGTTGCCCAGGCGCGCATCGTGGCCGGGTCCAGGCAGGTCTCTGTCATGACGTCGAAGACGATCCGCCCGCCAGGTCGCGTGACGCGTGCCATCTCGAAGAAGTAGCGGCAGGCGCCGAGGAAGGTCAGGGTGTTGAAGACCTTATGGGCCTGCACGAGGTCGATGCTGCCGTCGGGGGTCGGGGTGAGGCTGCATTCAGCGGTCGGCTGGGCGACCACACCGTATGCGTCCACCAGGTAGTCGGCCCAGGGCGCCGCCGTCTCGTAGATTTCGTAGCGGCTTGGTGAGCACTCCTTCAGGGTCTTCTCCAGATATCGTCCGGACCCGGGGCCGATCTCCAGCACGGTGTCCGGGCCGGCCGCGAAGACGCCGAGAGTGCGCAGTTCATCGATGGTGGACTGGGTGGCGCCGGGTGTGCCGTTCATGACCTCGTCGAGGTAGTCACCGACCGACAGACCGGCCGTCCGCGCAGCCCGCATCGTCGCCTCGAACGGAAGGAAGTCGTCCACTCCACCCCGGTTGTTGGTGCTGCGCACGATGTCGAATCCGGCGCGCCCCAAGAGCCGTTTGACCCCCGACTTCAACACTGACGTTCCCCTCTCCGCTGCCCGCATCAGGCATGACCCCCCGGGTCGTCTCAACTCTCGGTCACCGAAATGCAGGGAAGCGCGGACGCAGATGCGCAGGGAGGGCGGCGCCTCCGGCCGCCGTCGCCCGCGCTCTGTCCCCACGGCCGCCGCCGCCCGGTTTTCCAGGGTAGCCGCGGGACCTCCTCACGGACCTTGTTTTCCCGCACCCCCAGCACCGACGAACCAGCCACTTCCGCCAGTGGAGCTGCTCTCCGCCGCCGACTGCCTCCGGCTGTATCCCATGACGGCACGGACAACGGCGATTGCAGGCTTCGGACAGTTCCGGTGATCTCGATTGTCTGCCACCGGTCTCGGCCGCATTTACGTCAAATGGCAAGCTGGCCACTCGCGTCCATACGTCCATATGGGAAGGCCAGCCGGAAGTCTATGAACAGCAATACTCTCAGCGCCCTGGAGCGTGCCGCCGGCCATCAACAGCGGTTCAATGCGGCCTTCGAGAAGTACTTCGCGAATCTCCCCGGCGATCTCAACGGTGCACAGCTGGGCCGTTTCCCGCCCCGCTGCCTGGAGTTGCTGGCGCAGTTGTCGTTGCGTGGCGGGAAGCGGGTCCGGGTCGCCCTGCTCTATGAGGCGGCGGCCCTCGTCACGGGCCAGGAGGTGGCGGGGCTGGCGGAGGCGGCGCTGAGTCTTGAGCTGCTGCACAGCCACGCGCTCATCCTCGACGACATCATGGATGACTCGCCGACACGGCGCGGCGGCCTCTCGACGTACTACGCCTGCCGTGAAGACCTCCCGCACCACCCGCAGGCCGCGCTGGGACTGGCCATGATGGTGGGCGACCTGGCCGGTTTCCTGGCCCTGCGCGTCCTGCTCGGGGCCGATCTGCCCGCCGACAGCAAACAGGCCCTGCTCGACGTCCAACTCGGCGTGACGACCGACACCGTCATCGGCCAGGCCCTTGACCTCGAACGTGACGTACACCCCTCGTCCGATGAGGCGTTGCTGGAGACGGTGGTCGAGTACAAGACGTCCCGCTACACCATCCTGGCCCCCTTGCGCCTGGGACTGCTGGCCGCAGGCCAGGACCTGGCGGAACATGAGGAGAGCCTGCGCCGCTATGCGCAGTTGGCCGGCCTCAGCGGCCAGATACGCGACGATTACCTCGACCTCTTCGGCGACCCCGACGCCACCGGCAAACCCCGGGGTGCCGACCTGCGGGCCGGTCGCCTCACCTACCTGACCCGCCAGCTCCTTGCCGTCACCAGCGGAGACGAGCACGCCACCGTCAAAGCCGCCCTCGGCACCCCCCGCTGCACACCGCAGACCATCGATCGTATCCGTGACATCGCCCACCGCCACCACGTCCACACCCGCCTGGAGAAGTCCATCGACCACTACGCCCGGGCCGCAGCGGAGGAAGCTGCCTCCTGGCACCGCCACTGGAACAAACAGGCCGTCACCGTGTTCGAGCAGCTGCCGCTGTGGAACGTCCACAGAACCCGGTGACCTTCTGCCCGCGCATCATCCGACGCGGCACCCGCATGCGCGCCTGGAGCGCGAACTCGCAACAATGACAGGGACGTTGAAGTAGCACCATGGGCAGGCGTGTCCGTCCGCACCGGCGTTGCGCCTGGGCACACGGGGTGACAGCCTGCCTCGAGCAGACGGGACGGTTCCGCTGTCCTTGCCCCGCCCTGACCATTTTGAGAGAGGCACCATAATGAGCAGTGAGCCGGCAGACCTCCACGAGATAGACACCTCCCTTCCGCACAGCGCGCGTGTATGGAACTACTGGCTGGGCGGCAAGGACCACTACGAATCCGACCAACGGGCCGGTGACGCCTACAAGGAGAAGTTCCCCCTGATCGTCCCGATGGCCCGGGAGTCACGCGATGTCCTGCGCCGCTCGGTGACGTGGATGGCCCGGGAAGGCATCAGACAGTTCCTCGACGTGGGTGCCGGGCTGCCTACCGCCAATAACACGCACGAGATCGCCCAGCGCATCGCGCGGGACAGCCGGGTGGTCTACGTAGACCACGACCCGATCGTCCTGATGCACGTCGACACGCTGTTGCGAAGCACGCCCGAGGGCGCCACCGATTACGTACTGGCGGACATGCGCGACACCGACAAGATCCTTCAGGGCGCGGCGAAAACGCTCGACATGTCTCAGCCCATCGGTCTTGTGATCAATGATGTGCTGGGTCACATAGACCCCTGGGAAGACGTACTGGCTTTGGTGCGCGGCCTGTTGGCGGGGCTTCCTTCCGGGAGCTATGCCTCGCTGAGTCATTCCGATGCCGACGATGAGCTGCACCGCAGCGTGCAGGAGGAGTACAACAACTCCGGCGCCATTCCCTACATTCTGCGCAGCCCGGAGCAGACTGTCTCGCTCTTTGACGGACTTGAACTCATCGATCCCGGCTTCGTTCCCTGGCCGCAGTGGAAGCCGGACGCGGCCATGCCCGGCACGCTGACCATCCGGGCCGGATGGGTCGGCGTGGCACGAAAGCCATAACACTCCCCTGCCCCGCCCGACGTGGGGCGGCACGGCGCGGTCCGGGCAGCCTCGGCGCCCGGGCCGTACCAACAAGCTGCACAGCCGCGGGCGGCCGGCATCGAGCATCGACCGGTCCATGCAGGAGAGCTTGACCGAGGGCTCTTGCCCGCCGCAGCGGGGGCCGGTTCGTCGACCGACCGCCGTCAACTGCGGTGTGGGTGTTGCGGCGGCTTCTTCGCGCCGGGGACACGGCCCAGCGCCGGCCGCAGTACCGGTGCATGACGCTGCAAGAAGTCCCACAGCTGGTCGGCGACCGGCCCGTGCGGCCGGTCGCGCCGGCGGGCTGCCGAGAGGTCCTCGACCACACCGGGGAAGTGCCGTCCGGCGATGGAAAGCAGTCTTCCGTCACGCAACTCGGTCTCGATCATGAACCGCGGCACGTGTCCCCACGCCATGCCGTGCAAGATCAGCTCCTTCTTCATGAGGTGGTCCGGCACGGAGCTCCGGGGCGCGCCTTCGACCAGGAAGTGGCCTGGTTCGGACGGATGCCGCGCTGAATCCCGCACCACGCACTGGGTGAAGGTCTGCATCCGCTGCGGTGTGATGTCACTGTCCGGAGGGAAAGGCAGGAAACCGGGCGCCACGACGGGCACCAGCGCGACGCGGCCGAGATCGATCCACTCCATCCGCACATCGCTCTTGGGCACGCGGTGCACCATGAGGTCGGCTTCGTCCTCCAGCAGCCGCTCCCAGGGGCCGGTGACCGTCTCGAACTGCAGGTGCAGCCGTGTCTGCGGGCACTGCGCGAAGAAGCCGCTGAGCATCTGAAGCACCGGCGGAAGCGGGCACAAGTCGCCCAGCACGACACGCAGTTCGGCCTCTTCGCCCATCGCCAACTGCTCGGCGTACGTCTGCAGCTCCTCTGCCTCGTGCAGCAAGAAGCGCACCTTGCGGTGGAAGGCGTGCCCCGCCTCGGTGAGCCGGACCCGATAGCCCGAGCGGTCCAGCAGGTCCAGGCCCAGCTGGCGCTCCAGCTTGGCGACTGCTGCGAACACGGAAGGGTGCGAGCGGTGCAGCCGCTCGGCGGCGGCCTGGAAGCCGCCGTCGAGCACCACGGCGTTGAAGCACTGCAACTCGTGGAGCGTGAAATTCGACATTGTCCAGAGAACCTACAGGGCTCGTCCGGTCTTTGTAATAGCACTCTGCCGGGTGGTGTTCCTAGGCTGAGCGCATAGCCGCTGCATCACCGGATCACTAGATCTCTGGATCACTGGAGCTGACATGTCTTCTCAGACCCTTACTGCCATCACCACCGGCGACGGCGTCCGCATCGCCTACCGATTCGACGGTGACGAGGACAAGCCGGTGCTGCTGCTCTCGAATTCCATCGGCACCGACCTGTACATGTGGGATGGCCAGGTGCCGGCTCTGACCGAGCACTTCCGGCTGCTGCGCTACGACGCGCGCGGCCACGGTGCCTCCGATGTCCCCGACGGCCCGTACTCCCTGGACCGGCTGGGGCGCGACGTGGTGGAGCTGCTGGATGCCCTGGGCCTGCAGCGGGTGCACGTGCTGGGCCTGTCCCTGGGCGGAATCGTCGCACAGTGGCTGGGGATCCACGTTCCGGAGCGCGTCGACCGCCTGGTTCTCTCCAACACCGCCGCCTCCCTGGGCCCGGCCAGTCAGTGGGATCAGCCGATCGCCGAACTCCTGGCAGCCCCCGACATGCAGGCCACCGCGGACATGTTCCTGCACAACTGGTTCCCGGCCCACATGCTGCAAGGCGACAACGAGGTCGTCGAGGGCTTCCGCCGCACCCTGCTCGCCACCCAACGCCAGGGCGTGGCCGGGAGCTGGGCTGCGGTGCGCGACTACGACCTGCGCCGCACGGCCACGCTCATCCCCAACCCGACGCTGGTCATCGCGGGCGAGCACGACACCGTCACCTCCGCCGACCATGGCAGGGAGCTCGCCGCGACCGTTCCCGGCGCGCGGTTCACCCTTCTGCCCACGGTGCACATGGCGAACGTCGAGGGGCAGGCTCAATTCCTGGACGCCGTCGTGGCTTTCCTCACCGAACAGTCCTGAGAGACGGTTTCTCCGCCTGCGCAACGGTTGTGACGGTCACGGCACCTGACCGCCCGGCAGCCCGTGGCTGCGCCCGCATCCTGCCGGGGTGGGCCGGCCCGGCCCAGCTCGCGACCGTCCTGTCGTCAGCGACCTCGAACACGGTCATGCCCGCGACGACCGCGTCGGCCAGTCCCGCCTCCGTACCCCTGCGCCGGCACCAGCCGGCACGATCCAGGTCAAGCCCGTTCGATCCCCCGTGCGCAGGGGTATGCCCTGCCTTGCCGACCGCACGTCAGGGCTCGGACCGGATCTGGCTGATGGGGGAATCGTGCGCACTCGCGTATCCGGACTGGGCCTCGGTCCGATCCGAGGGGACTACGCCCTCATGACCCCGTTCGCGGGCACCCTGCTGCAGATACTCCGGGGATTCCTGCTGATCGCCTGGGTCGTCATGGCCGGTTTCACCGTGTTCACCCCTGACCAGGTCGACGGGAACCTCGCCTGGACGACCGCGGTGGTGATCGCGGTCTACACCGTGACGCTCGTTTGGCGTCTGCTGACCGCCCGGCTCGGCATGAACCGGTGCTACCTCCTGGCGGAGGGGGTGGCCGTGACCAACCGCTTCGGCCGGGTGACCGATTCCGTGGCCTGGAGCGACGTGACCGGTATCCAGCAGACAACGGTCGTGGAACTCTACATGGGAGCGCACCGCATGGAGATCGGCCGGAACCAGACCGCCAAACCCCTTACGTTCCTGGCACCGGGCGTGAAATCGCAACTGGTGAAAGCGCTGCTCACCGAGGGCCGCCGCGCAGGAGCCCTGCAGTGAGGGGCATCGGGGTCCCGGGTCGTGGCCAATCGCTATGGCAAGCGCGGATACATCCACCTCGGAACCGTCACCCTCGCAGCCCTCATGATCTGGCTCCGCACATGATCCGGGAAACCGCGCCTGACCCGGGCCAGTAACCCCCTGCACCAGACGAGCCACCCGGGAGCAGGATCAGGTTCCCGGCCCGTCGAAGAGACCCGGCCGTACACCACGACGCGACCGGACATCCCCGCACCGGGTGGTCGATCAGCCGTGCCTGGCCGTGATGTTGAACATCCAGCTGATCCCGAACCGGTCTACGAGCGAGCCCGCCACGTCGCCCCACTGCTGCTCTTCCAGAGACAACGTCACGGGTCGGTGGCTGCATGAGGTGCGTCGAGGGGAGGGCGATACTGCGCCAGGATTCCCTCGACGATTGCCATCAGGCGGTCCCCCGCTTGATCGATGCTTCCGTTGTGAGTGCTGACCTGCGCACCTTCCAGTACGAAGGTGATCGCGGCCGCTGCCAGCTCGGGATCGCGCAGCCCGGCCCCGGTGCACATGCCGACCAGCCTGCGGGTTTGGTGGGCCTTGTGCTGCTCGATCACTTGCCGTGCAGGGTGGGAGCGGTCGGGCAGTTCGGCGATGGAGTTGATGAACGGGCAGCCCCGGTGCGAAATCGCGGGCAATCCCTCGGCGATGAAGCGGGCCAGGCCAAGGATCTGGTCCATGGGCCGGCCGGGGTACTCGGCCTCGACCCTGTCGAAGGCCGCCTGGTAGTCGGCGGCGACGATCCGCAGCCACTCAGCGACCAGCGCGTCCTTGGTTTCGAAGTGCCGGTAGATCGCCATTTTGGTGGTCCCGGCCCGTTCGGCGATCGTCTGGACACCCACCCGCCGGATCCCCTCGCTCTGGAAGAGCTCTTCCGCGGCGTCGAGAATGCGCTCGCGAGGCGGCAGTTTGGCCACCCTGCCCGGTCTGCTGACGCTTGCCGCCATGACTACTCCCTGACTTCCGGTCCGTTGCGGGACCCCTCAATTCCCCTGTTACGGTACCAGTCGGTCCCGGACGATACCGTTGGGTATCGTCCGGAACCGACTGGTACCGTTCGTTCCAATGGGAGTGACAGTGAGAATTCCCGAGTACGTGAGCTTCGACGCGGTCGGGCTCGCGGAGCTGGTGGCCGCAGGCGAGGTAACCCCCGCCGAACTGGAAACAGCCGCACGGGAGGCCGCTCAGGCGGTCAATCCGCAGATCAACGCCATCGTGGAGACATGGCCGGCCGACGATGAGCCCACCCCCGGCAGCGCACCGCTGGCCGGGGTTCCTTTCCTGATCAAGGACATCGCAGTCGCCATGGCCGGGAAGCGGATGGAGCTGGGCAGCCGTCTCGCGGCCGGCAACGTCTCCGGCGCCGACTCTTCCCTGATGCGGCGCTTCCGTCGCGCCGGGCTCGTGACGTTCGGGCGTACCGCGACACCGGAGATGGCCTACAGCAACACGACGGAACCCGTGCTGTACGGCGCGACCCGCAATCCGTGGGACCCGGCGCGCAGCGCGGGCGGATCCAGCGGGGGCGCCGGCGCGGCCGTCGCGGCCGGCGTGGTCCCGATCGCGCACGCCACCGATGCCGCCGGCTCGATCCGCGTCCCCGCCGCCCACAACGGCCTGTTCGGATTGAAGCCCACCCGCGGCCGGGTCTCCGTGGGCCCCTACTTCGACGAGCTCTTCAACGGCCTGGTCGTGCACGGCAGCGTCAGCCGCACCGTACGCGACAGCGCGACACTGCTCGACCAGATCCGCGGCCCGGAACCGGGTGACCCCTACTTCGCCCAGGAGCCGTCCCGGCCGTACGCGGAGGAAGTCACCCGCCACCCGGGCACGCTACGGATCGGCGTACTGCCCCAGGCATGGGGCGGGCACCGTACGACTGCGCCAGTGGCCGACGCGCTCTCCCGCACCATGCGCCTGCTCGAATCACTCGGCCACCGGGTGGAAGAAGTCGAGGTCGATCTCGGGGTCACCTGGGAGGAGTTCGTCCTGGCCAGCGCCCGTCAGTGGACGGCGAATCTCACGGCCTCGGTCGACGAGCTGGCCGCCGCCTTCGGCCGGCCCATCGACCCCTCGACCCTGGAACCGCCCATCCTGGCCAGCTATCAGTACGGGCAGCGGGTCACCGGCGCCCAGTTCGTGACCGCTCTCGAGATCCGCAACCGCATCGCCCGAAGCCTGGCTCGGTACTTCGACACGTACGACGTGCTGCTCACCCCGACCGTGCCGGAGCTTCCCCTGCTCCTGGGCACTCATGGGACGGGCGCGGAGACACTGGACGGCCTCGGCTGGCTTCGGCATCTCCTGGATCATTCGCCGTTCACCGCGGCGTTCAATGTCGCGGGCACGCCTGCCATGTCGGTGCCGGTGACGGCCGACGCGGCAACGGGGCTTCCGATCGGCATGCAGTTCGCCGCCGGGTACGGGCTCGAAGGCCGCCTCTTCCGCCTTGCCGGACAACTCGAGCAGGCAAGCCCCTGGTCGGGCCGGATCCCTGCGGTGTGGGCAGGAAATCCCACGGCGCACTGAGGAGTGCTCCTGGAGCCGGTAAGCGCACACGCGGGTCGGTGTCCGTTGACGTATCTCAGCGGACACTGGCGTGCCGGGGCAGCTGGGTGAGCTGGGTGCCGTAGGCCGGTGAGCGGCCAGCCCGGGGAAACCGACCGGGCGGCCTCCAACCTGCCCATGTGACAACTGCCGTGCTTCTGCTCATCACTGCTGTCGTTGGAGGTACTGGGCCTCGCCGTTGCCGAGTGACCAGTCGGCATTGTCGTTCTCGGTCAGCACGACGAACATGTTGCGCGATTCGGTACCTGCGTAGTCCCGGGCGAGTTCGGCGATGCGCCGGTAGAGGGCCTGCTTCTGCGTGTCCGGGCGGCCGGCCCGCAGCGTGATGGCCACGTACACGATGCCCTCTTCGCGCTGCACGCCGAGATAGGTGCCGTGGCGCAGCACGCCGTGCTCTCCGTCGTGGGCGGTCAGGATCTGGAAGTGGTCGTCGTCGGGGAAGCCCATCGTCTCGCCGAGCGCCTCGTGGACGGCCCGTCCCAGTGCCTTCAACCGCTGTGCGTCGCAGTGCATGGCGTCAATGCGGACGAGTGGCATGTTGCCTCCAGGATCGGTCTGCGATGTAATTTGATCACTGTACATACCAGTAGGTACAGCCGGTAGCCGCGTCCCTGTGCCGGAAGCAGCCGCACAGCCTGCGCCACGGGATGCCGAAGCCGGCGGAGACCGCCCACCACCAGAGGCCCCTGTGACGACGGCGAGCGGCTTTAATCGGCACGGTGACTTCCTCACCGCAGAGTTGGGCCCGTGCCGAACGGCTGGATGCCCGCCGGATGACCGATGCTCTCCATGCGCAGACCGGTGTCCGCCTGCGAGTCGACGGTCCCTGTCCCGGCGGGCAGGTGGGTGCGGCCTATGTGCGCTGGCCTGATGGCCGACGCTCCGTCCTCAAGTGGAGACCGCAATGCCGGGCCGCGGGCTGCAGACAGGGCCGCTGGCGGTGACCGAAGCACTCCGGCTGGCGGGCTACCCGGCACCCGCCACCGAACTGGTCGCCCAAGTCGGGCATGCGGCGGTCATAGTGCAAGAACTCCTGCCAGGCACACAGATCGGCCGTTTCGACCGCCGCGGCCTGGAGCAGGCCATCGCGCTCAACCAGATGCAACGCGGCATGCTCGCCCACCGCACCGGCATCCCCACGATGGACCTGCACCTGCTCGAAGACGGCCCCGGATACTGCCTGCACGAGCCCCTGCTCCGGCACAGCCGCCGTACCGCCGCACTCGAACACTGGATCACCGCGGTCGGCAGCGGCCCTCCCGCCCTCCTGGCCTCAACCGACGCCGTCCACACGGACTTTCACCCCGGCAACATGCTGGCCGCCGGAGGAACGATCACAGGAATCATCGACTGGGACGGGGCCGCCCGCGGCGATCACCGATTCGACCTGGTCACCCTGCGCTTCGGCATCCACGCCACGGACACCGAGCCGGGGGTGACCCGGCATCTCGACGCGGTCCTCGATGCGCTGCCCGAAGACCTGCTGCAATCAGCCTGGGCCCACATGAGTCTGCGCATGGTCGACTGGGCGATCCGCCACTTCTCCCCCACCGACGTGGACCACTGGCTGGACCTGGCGGAACAGCGCGCGCGCTGAAGCCCGGCCGCACACGGCAGGGACGACGGCCTCGCCCGCCATCCCCTCTATCAGGCCGACGCTGCAAGGCAACCGCCGTCGCTCACCGAGCGCGCACGGCGCAGACGCCCGGGCGCGGACTGAGCTTTATGACGCGCAACAGCCCTCACTCAGTGGATAGTGACCGCGCTTACGTCCGGTGGCCCGCTTCTCCCCCGGTGCCGGCCCCGCCGCGTTACTCCTCGTCGCGCAGTCGGGCGGCCAGGGAGGTGAGTGGCTCGGTGTCCTCGGTGTGGCCCAGGGCGTTCAGGCGGGCGACTGCCTCGTCGAGGCGGGTGAGGGCGGGGGCGGGGCGTTCCAGGTAGATGCCCTCCACCGCGCTCGCGAGACGGACGCACTCGGCCCATTCGCCGGCGCGGCCCTCATCGTCCGCTGCCGGTTCGCCGAGCAGGGTCAGGGCCTTCTCCAGGGCTGCCAGGGCGTCTTGGTACTCACCGGCGTGGGCGTTGACCCGCCCGTATTCGTAGGCCAGCGCGGTGTCCAGGGAGCGGCCGTGCGTCGTGTGGGCGGCGGCGCGGGCCTCGTCGGCGATCCGGCCGGCGTCGGCGAGGTAGGTGAGGGCGTCGGCCAGGCCGTCGGGGCCCTGCTGCCGGGTCTGGAGGCGGGCGAGTTCGCGCAGGCAGTTGCTGAGCTGTTCGTAGCGAGGGGCCCGGGCGTGGGCGGCGAGCGCCTGGTCGGCGGCTTTGCGGGCCTGGTCGAACTCGCCGGATTCACCGAGGAGTACGGCCGTCTCGCCGGCGATCATGGAGTGGCTTGCCGGGTCGTCGTCCCAGCCGGCCGATTCGGCGGCGAGGGCGACGAACTCTGCCGTGGCGGCCTTGAGGTCCTCCCCCGCGTGCAGCGCACGGGCGCGGATCAGGCGCAGTTGGGCCGCGAGCCGGTCGTCCAGCTCTCCGCCGGCGACATCCGGTTCGGCCAGCAGGGAGTCGAGCAGGGCGATGCAGTCCTCGATGCGTCCCAGATCGAGGCTGAGTTGGGCCGCATTGCTGTAGGTGCAGAACGCGTCGGTCCGGTTGCCGAGGCGCAGGTCCAGTTCCGCCGACCGCGTCAGGTGGCGCAGTGCCTCGTCGGGGCGGTCCAGGCGCATGCAGGCTTGGGCCAGATCGCCGTGGAGGCGGGTGGCATCGACGAATTCGGCCGGCCAGTCGGCGGCCAGGCGCAGGGCCTCGGTCAGGTCCGCGTGTGCGGCCTGCGCGTCGTTCAGGCCCAGTTGGATGCGGCCGCGCAGGCCGAGCGTGCGGGGCAGGTGCCAGGCGGGGCCGTGCGTGTTGAGCCGGTCCAGGAGGGCGTCGGCCTCGGTGACGGCGGCGAGCAGGGCGCCGGAGAGGGCGTGTGTGCTGGCCCGCAGCAGCTGGGCATTGGCGATCTGGCCGGCGAGGTCGTGCCGGGTGGCGAAGTCCTGCAGCAGGTTGATCTCGGCGAAGGCGGGCTCGGCGTGCTCCTGGCTCCGTGAGGTCTGCAGGCGCAGGCAGAGCGCGGCCGCCCGCATGCGCAGCAGGCGGGCCTCCTGGTAGGGGGCCAAACCGGGTGTCTGCTCGTGGAGGCCGACCATGGTCACGTGGGCGGCGGTCAGCGCGGTCGTCTTCGCCTCCGTCTCCCCGGCGTCCTGCGCGGGGTCTTCGGCGGCGGCTAGCAGGGCGCAGGCGCGGGCGAGCGCCGCGTGGCCCGGTGCGCCGGCGTCCTCGTACAGGCCGGCGGCCTCTTCGTTGAGGGCGGCGGCGTCGGCGTACTGGTCCTTTTGTCCGGCCCGGTTGGCCTCGTCGCTCAGCAGGTCCGCGCGCAGCTGGGCGAGGGGGCCCACGGCCGGGTCCTGGGGGTGGGTGTAGGAGCGGGCGGCGGCGAGCGTGCGCAGCTGCTTCCAGCAGGCCCCCGCGTCCGGGTGTGCCTGCTCGTCCAGAGCCCGTGCGTGGAGGATGAGGTCGGGCAGCGACTCGGGGACGGCGGCGGCCGGGCTGGCGGCGGGTGCGGCGAGCGGCGCGGCCGGGGCGATGTCGTCGAGGCCCCGGGTGCGCAGGGTCAGTTCCAGGGCGTCCAGGAGCGGGGTGCCCTCGAGGCGGGCGCTGCGCTGGTCGGTGTGGGCCGTGGTGCCGTTGCGGGCGTCGAAGCGGGCGGCGAGGTCCCGGGCGCGGTTGCCCACCTCGGCGCGCAGGCCGGCCACCGTCCAGGTGCGTCCGGCGTATCCGGCGGCGGGCAGGTCGCCGTGCCCGAGGAGTTCGACGCGCTTGAGGAGGACTTCCGCGCCGGTGAGGAAGTCGAACAGGTCCAGCGGCGATTCCACCTCCTCGAACAGGTTGCGGTTCTCGGCGAGCAGTTCCAGACCGCGGGCCTCGTTGCCGGTCAGCGCGCAGAATTCCAGGTGCCTGCCGATGTCGCCGGACATCGCGGGGTTGCGCCGGCAGCCGCGGTAGCCGGTCAGGTGCAGGGCGCGGGCCCGGTCGGTGTGGCCGGTGCGCACCAGGGGCAACAGCGCGTAGGAGATGGAGCGGGCCGGCTCCTCCTGGCAGGATTCCTTCCCGGCGAGGACGGGTTCCCAGGCGCGCAGCGCCCGCTCGTCGTCGCCTGCCGCGAGGTGGTGGCGGGCGCGGGAGCAGATCTCGCAGGCCTCGCAGTCGCTGAAGGGGGTGCGGGTGCGGCCCGCCCACAGCTCGTAGGCCGCTTGCGTGTCCTGGCCGAGGTGGGCGGCGAGCTGGTAGGCCTGTCCGTAGTAGGGCTGGAGGCCCAGGTCGGCCTTCGTGTAGCGGTCGCGCATCTCCGTGAGCCACTGGCGCAGGCTGGACAGCGGTATCTCGGGCAGGGCGCGCAGGGCGTGGGCCACCCATTTGAACCGCCAGAACAGCAGGTGGCGCAGGCGCTCGTCGAAGACGTCGGGCTGCTCGTCGAAGAGGGTGAGCAGGCGGGCGAAGACGACGGGCGACTTGCGGGGTTCGGAGCCGTAGGTGTAGGCCTCCTGGAGTTCGAGCAGCGCGTGGACGAGCGGGACGGGCTGGTCGAACTGCTCGGCGGCGTCGACGAGTTCCTCGGCCCTGACGGTCCGGGTGCGGCCGTAGGGGCGCTCGTCGTTCTCCTGGAGCGCCTCGTAGAGCGCGTCGGTGGTCTGGGGTGCGGTCGGCATCGTCAGTTGTCCTTGCGCAGGGCGTGGGCGAGAAGGTCGAGGAAGGAGCGGTTGATCAGGCTCGATTCGGCGGGCCGGAGCGGGCGCCGGGACAGCAGCGCGGCCTGCCCGTAGAGGGCTTCGGCGCTGGTGCGGGCCAGCTCGGGCTCGTCGATGGCCACGGCGGTGCGCACCAGCGGGTTGAGCTGGTTGAGGATCAGCTGGGCTCGCGGGGCCTCCTGGCGCAGGGCGCCCAGGATGTCGCCCCACAGACCGCCCTCCTGCTCCCGGGCGAGCTGGGAGCGGGTGCGCTCGTGCCGGGCCTCGCGGCTGTCGATGAGCAGGGCGGGGGCGGAGGCGGGCTGGAAGGTGCGCAGCGCGACGTCGCAGTCGAAGACGGCCAGGGCGTCGCGGGCCCGGGCGAGGTAGGCCGCGGCGGCCAGTTCCGTCTCGCGGTCGACGGGGTCCAGGTGGGCGGTCAAAACCGCCGGGTCGAGGTCGGCGACGCTGACCTCGGGCCTGATCTCGGGCAGCCGGTGGACCAGTTCACGGTCGTAGGTGTAGCCGCCGTTGACGACGCCCAGGCCGGCGGCCGAGGCGATCGCCGCGATCTGCCGGAACTCCTCCACGCTCGAGGTCACGAGCACAGTGCGGTGGGTGCGCGCGAAGGCGTCGAGGGTGGTGTGCCCGTCGCTGGTCTCGAACGGCAGCCAGGGCAGCAGCATCCGCAGGATCTCGTCGTCGTGCACCGCCAGCGACTTCACGGCCAGGTGGTGGGCCTGCAGGAAGCGGGCGAGCAGGTCGGGGTCGCTGGCGGCGGCCCGGGCGATCCACGCGCGCAGCCGCTCGGCGAGGGCCTCGCGGACGGCGGCGAGGGTGTCGTCCTCGTAGAGGGACTCGCGCGATGCCGTCGGGCGCAGGCTCTCGGCGTCGACGACGCAGCGGACGAAGAACGCCCACTCGGGCAGGATCTCCTCGGCCTGCTCGGACAGCAGCATGCCCTTGACGTGCACGCGGTGGCCGTGGCGGCGCCCGGCCGGCACCGCCTCGGGCAGCACGCACGCGATGCCCTTCAGGCCCACGGCCGGCAGGTCGAGCTCGATGGTGTCCAGCGGCGTGAACCCCAAGACCTCCTCGCCCCAGGCGGCCAGCGCGCGGGAGCGGGCTCCGGGTGTGGGGTAGGTGCGCGCCCAGGGTGCGGGCTCGGCGTTGACGCGGGCGCCCGGGCCGTGTGCTCCGCCCGTGCCGTCGTCGAAGGTCACCGGGTGGCGCAGCAGGGAGCCGAAGTGCCGGGCCAGCGCGTGCACCTGCGCCGGCCGGGTCCACTCGCCCGCGTCGGCACGCGGCGTCAGCGTGACGGTGGTGCCGGGCCGGGGGCGGGCGGAGGCTGGCAGGGCGCGGATGGTGTAGCTGCCGTCGCCGCGGCCCCGCCACTCCACGACCGGCGCGTCGGGGGCGCGGGCGGATCGACTGACGACGTGGATCTCGTCGGCGACCAGGAAGCAGGAGAGCAGCCCGATGCCGAACTGGCCGATGAAGTCACCGCGCTGTTCGGCGATCTGCTCGGCGCGCTTGCTGCTGCGGCCGATCGTGGCGAGGAAGGTGTGGACGTCGGCCTCGGTGAGTCCAACGCCGTCGTCCTCGACGCGCACCATCGCGCCGTCGGCGTACAGGCGGATACCGAAGGCCTCGGCCGGGGCGTCCGGTTCAAGACCGCGGCGGGCGGTCAGCGCGTCCACCGCGTTCTGCATCAGTTCGCGCAGGTAGACACGGGGGCTGGAGTAGAGGTGGTGGGAGAGCAGGTCGACGAGGCCGCGCAGATCCACCTGGAAGGTGTGGTCGGCGCCGACCGGGGTCGCGGCGGTGTGGGGCAGAGTCATCGGCAGTCCGGAGTGGGAGGAGCGGCAGGGGGCGGGCAGATCGGGAGCGGCAGGCCCCCGGGCGTGGCGGCGGCAG
This sequence comes from Streptomyces sp. NPDC055189, assembly GCF_053606765.1. NCBI lineage: Bacteria > Bacillati > Actinomycetota > Actinomycetes > Kitasatosporales > Streptomycetaceae > Streptomyces > Streptomyces sp. NPDC055189. The sequence goes on along the minus strand of NZ_JBSGSG010000001.1, from coordinate 205,005 downwards.
GCAGGCTGGCCGGGAACGGCGCGTTCAGGCGTGGCGGTGCTGGCGGGCAGGCCGGCCGGGAAGAGCGCGTCTTCAGGCGTGGCGGTGGTGGCGGGCGAAGCGCTTCTCGGGCTCGGCGAGGAACTCCCACGGCCAGCTGGTGTAGGCGCCGTCGAGCGTCTGGAAGACGCGCCGGATCGTGTGGCGCTCCTCGGCCAGCGACAGGGCCATGGCGAACATGTTGAAGTCGCCCTGCCAGCCCGGGCGGCGCACATAGGCGGGGTGGAGGATGCTGCGGTCGGCCGCGGCGCGCAACTCGTCGCGTATCTGCGGGGTTTCGAGGCAGTCCCCGCTGTCCGACTCGACCCAGTCCTCGATGTGCGCCATGGCGATCACGCAGCCGAGACGGTGTCCCTGCGGGGCGCGGGCGAAGGCGTCGCGGGCGAACGCCAGGGCCTGGCCCGGCTCGCCGCCCCACCGGGGCTGCATCTGCGACAGCCATTCGAGGTGCGTCTCCAGGTCCAGCGGGTTGCGGCGCAGGGCGGCATGGAGGCGGGTCTCGTTGATGGCGTGGCCCACCGACATGCCGCGGCCGGAGGTGAGCAGGCGGCGCCACGGCGTGACCCATTCCGGCTGCAACTCAGCGGCCTCGAACAGCTGCTCCTCGGCGATACGCAGCCGCTCGTGGAACACCCGCCACTGGTCCTGCGAGACGTTCACGGCGCGATCGGCGGTACGCGCCTCCCAGCCCCAGCTGATGTGCCGTGCCCCGGATATCAGCAGGGCGGTCGCCCGGTCTTCCTTGTCCTCCGCGACGGCGCGGCCGATCCAGTCCTGCACGCCGCCCAGGTCGGCCAGTTCGCCGAGGATGTGGTGGTCGCGGCCGAGATCGAAGGGCGCCAGCGCCGCCTTGACCGCCGCCCAGTCACCGGCCTCGGCCGCCTCCACCAGCGCGAGCACCCGCACGTCCCCCAGCGCCCGCAACGTGTAGGTCCCGTTTCTCTGCCTGCGCGGGACGGGAAGGGCGTACGGATCCGCCTCGGGTCTCTCCTGGCCCCTGCCGAACAGCTTGCCGAGCATGCCGCGCCCTCCCCTGGTCCCGCGTGATCGTCCGGTGCAGCATAGGCGGACCCACCGACACGAAATCCACAGGGTATTCACATTCACTTCACGGGCCAGCCGGTGGAGCCGCGCCGGACCCTCGCCAGGCTCCGGCTCGTGGGGTTCCCGCGCCGGGCCCTGGCAGGGCAGTACTGGCTGTACTGCACTGCCAGGACTCCGGGCGGCCGGGGGGAAGGACTCGGCCGCCCGTGTCGTCCGTCCGTCCGCTACGGAAGGCTGTGCACCTTGGGCCCGACGGAGTTCGACCACGTACTGCCCGCCGTCGCGTCCCAGTTGGTGGACCACGTCATGGCGCCGCGCAGCGCCGGGTAGGTCTTGGACGGCTTGAAGGAGCCGCAGCCGGTGCCGCGGGTCAGGCAGTCCAGGGCGTTGTTCACGACCGACGGGGCCACGTAGCCGCTGCCCGCGCCGCGCGTGGACGCCGGGACGCCGATGCCGACCTGCGAGGGGTCGAGGCCGCCCTCCAGCTGGATGCAGGCCAGCGCGGTCAGGAAGTCCACGCTGCCCTGGCTGTAGACCTTGCCGTCACAGCCCAGCATCGAACCGCTGTTGTAGTACTGCATGTTGACGACCGTGAGGATGTCCTTCACGTTCAGCGCCGTCTGGAAGTAGCCGCCGGACGTGGACTGCATGTCGATGGTCTGCGGCGCCATCGTGAGCACCATGTTCGGGCCCGCCTTCGCGGACAGCTGGCGCAGCGCCTTGCTCATGTAGGTGGGGTTGAGGCCGTTCTCCAGGTCGATGTCGACGCCGCTGAACCCGTACTCCTGCATCAGCGCCCAGGCGCTGTTGGCGAACGCGGTCGCCGAGGCGTCGCTGTTGACCGAGATGGTGCCCTTCTCGCCGCCGACCGAGAGGATGACGGACTTGCCCGCGGCCTTCTTCGCGGCGATGTCCGCCTTGAAGTCGGCGGTGGAGGCGTAGCCGACGGCCGGGTCGAGGTTGAAGGTGATCTGGCCGGGCGTGGTGGTGGCGTCGGCGAAGGAGACGGCGATGATGTCGTACTGCGCGGACACATCGCGCAGCTTCTGCACGGTCGCGCCGTTGTCGAAGTTCTGCCAGTAGCCGGTCAGTGCGTGCTTGGGCACGGTGCCGCCGTCTCCGCCGCCGCCCTTGGCGGTCCGTGCGGACACGGCCGTCGACTTCGCGGACTCACCGGCCGCGTTCGAGGCGCTGACCTGGAAGCTGTAGGCGGTGTCCGGCGTCAGACCGGTGACGGTGGTGGAGGCGCCGCCGGCCGAGGCCACCTTGGTGCCGTCGCGGTAGACGGTGTATCCGGTGGCCGTGGACACCGGGGTCCAGGACAGGTCCACCGACGTGGACGTCGTCGTGCCCGCCTTGAGGCCGGCCGGCACGGCCGGTATCTCCACCGGGTCGGTGCCGCCGCCCCCGTCGGGACCGAGGACGCTCACATCGTCGACGTAGTACGCGCTCTGTCCGTACCAGCCGTGCGTGTACACGGTGACCGACGTGGTGTTCGCGCCGGTGGTGAAGCTGGTGGAGAGCTGCTGCCAGGACGAGGTGCCCGGCGTCCAGGTCGACACGTCGGTGGTGCCGGTGCCGCGGGCGCCGAGGTAGGCATAGCTGCCCTGCACCCAACTGCTGAGCTTGTACGTCGAGTTGGGCTTCACCTTGACGATCTGGGAACACTCGGCGTGGTTCTGGCCCGAGGGAGTGGCCTTGAGCGCTTTGGTGCCACCGTGCACGGGGGAAGTCACGGCGGCGCCGCTGCCGGCGGCGCAGGTCCAGTTGCTCAGGTCCGACTCGAACCCGGCGTTCTTGGCCACGTTGACGTCCGCTGCCGCGGCGTCCGCCTTGGCGTCCGCCGACTGCGCGGGCGCGGCGAGCGCGGTGACGGCGAGAGCTGCGGCCGCGCCGACGGCGATCGCCGTGCCGATTCTCCGGCGAACGCCGGGTCTGCCCTTACGTACACGGTCCACGAAATGCCTCCAGAAAGAGGTGAAGGACGACGGTGAGAGTCGGTGGCCACCGCTACTGTGCGCAAAGCTGGTCCAGACCAATCGAGTTGTCAAGACCTCTGGCGAAACGTCCCGACCGCGGAACGCTCGAGGCACCCGCGACTGAACCGGCTGCGTACGGCGATGCGCAGCGACGTCCGGCGGTGCCCGGCGGTAACAGAATTCGCCGGAATGCTTCTCCTGGTTCACGCGGGGCTGGTGGGCTGACCGCGCTCAACTCACCGATCACAGGAGGCATGCGTGAATCTCGTCGTCAACGGCGACGCGGAGAGCGGGTCCGGCGGCAGCGCCGATCCCGTCCCGGCAGTCCGCGGCTGGAAGGTCGCCCAGGGAGCCCCGGCGCTCATCGCCTACAGCCTCGGCGGCGGCTACCCGACCGAGTCGGACGCCGGACCGGCCCGCCGCGGCAGCCGCTTCTTCTCGGGCGGCAACAGCCCGCGCACCGCGCTGGTGCAGGACATCGACCTGCCCGGCGGCGGCCCGACCGGACGCCGCGCCGTCGACGCGGGCAAGGTCCGCTACACACTGGCCGGCTGGCTCGGCGGCTATGCCGGGCAGGAGGACGGCGCGCGCCTGTCCGTGGAGTTCCGCGACGCCAAGAACACCCCGCTCGCCCTCAGCGTCCTGGGCCCCGTCAGCGCGGCCGACCGGCAGAACAAGACCGGGCTCCTGGAGCGGACGGCCGAGGCCGCCGTGCCGCCCACCGCCCGCTCGGCACGCATCCTGCTCGTCTTCACGCGCAGCGGCGGCGGCACCTCCAACGACGGCTACGCGGACGCCCTTTCCCTCACCCTCAGCGCCACCGGAGCCCGCCGATGACCGTCAACCGCCGTGACCTGCTCAAGTCCGCCGCGACCGCCGGCGCGCTCAGCCTGGCCTGGCCGCTCGCCGCGGGCCTGACCCCGGCGCAGGCCCGCGAGGCCGCCGAGAACCTGGGTGCCGAGTACGACCGCGCCCCCTTCACCCTCGGCGTCGCCTCCGGTGATCCGCAGCCGCACTCCGTGGTGCTGTGGACCAGACTCGCCCCCGAACCGCTCGCCGCCGAGCAGAGACTTCCCGAGGTCGTCGAGGTCGAGTGGGTCGTCGCCAAGGACCCCCGGCTGCGCCGCATAGTCGCCCGGGGCACGGCACCGGCCTCCGCGACACTCGGCCACAGCGTGCACGTCCCGGTGAACGGCCTCGCCCCGGGCCGCCACTACTGGTACGCGTTCAAGGCACTCGGAAAAACCAGCCGCGTCGGGCGTACGAAGACGGCGCCGCGCGGCCGCGTCTCCAAGGTCACCTTCGCGGCCGCCAACTGCCAGGCGTTCCACGACGGTTTCTACGCCGCCCATCGCGGCATCGCCCGCGAGAACGTCGACTTCGTCATACACCTGGGCGACTACATCTACGAGCACGGCCAGGTCGGCGGCGTCCCCGAGCAGCACGTGCGGGACCACGACGGCCCGGAGATCCTCACGCTCGCCGACTACCGCAAGCGGCACGCCCTGTACAAGGGCGACAAGTCGCTGCGCGAGGCACACGCCGCCCACCCGTGGTTCCTGACCTGGGACGATCACGAGGTGGTCAATGACTACAGCGGCACCGGCGGCGGCGCCCCGCTCATGCGGCGCCGCGCGGCCGCCTACCAGGCGTGGTTCGAGCACATGCCGCACCGCGACTCCTTCGGCGGGTCCGCACTGCCCGACCCGGAGATCCACCGGGTGCGGCGCTGGGGCGACCTGCTGGAGCTCGCCGTCCTGGACCTGCGCTCCTACCGCTCGGCACAGAACCTGCCCGACGGCACCATCCTGGGCACCGAGCAGAAGGCCTGGCTGAAGAAGACCGTCGACCGCGCCCCCGACGCCTGGCACGTATGGGCCAACTCGATCATGCTGAGCCAGCTGAGGGGCCGTCCCGGCGGCTCGTACATGTTCACCGACCAGTGGGACGGCTTCCTCGCCGAGCGCAAGGAGGTCCTGGCGCACGTGCACGACAGCGGCCTGGAGGACCTGGTCGTGATCACCGGTGACTGGCACTCGGCGTTCGTCGACGACATCCGCACCGACTTCGACGATCCTGAATCCCCCTTGCTGGGAACGGAGTTCACCGCGCACTCGGTGACCTCCGGCGCGTACTCCGCGGACTGGAACGCGGCCAACGGCCCCCTGATGGGCCAGGCCAATCCGCACCTGAAGTACTTCGAGGGCAACCGGTACGGCTACGACGTGTACGAGGTGACACCGGAACGCTTCAGCGCGCACATGCGGGTCATCGGTGACCGCCGGGACCCGCACTCGCCCGTCAGCACCCTGACGACGTTCCATGTCGACCGGGGCACGGCCGGGTCCTACGAGGACGAGGACACCAAGGGGTCGCCCGCCCAGTACCGCCGGGACTGACACCGGATCTCAGGCGTGCCCCGGCCGGGCCGGGGCACGCCCGGGTGCCGTTCGCCACGCGGCTGCAGACGCTGTCCGGCGCGGAGCGGATCGACGCAGCGTCCCCACGATCCGCCTCCGCCGCACGTGAGCGGGGAGGTGCCGCGCGGCAGAGGACGTACCGAGGGCCATCCAGCGGAGAAGGTGACGACGGCCGCGACACGTCACCCCGGGACCCCGACTGCATCTTCATCAGTTTCGGGCCCCGATGAGGTATCCCTGCCTCATGCCCCAGCTCACCGAACTGCTCCCCGTCGAGGCCATCCGCCTCGACGCCCCCGCTCCCGACTGGCAGGGCGCCATCCGTGCCGCCGGGGACCTCCTGGTCGCCAACGGCGTCAGTACGGACGTGTACACCCGGGAGATGCTCCGTACGGTGGAGGAGAACGGACCGTACATCGTCGTCGCTCCCGGCTTCGCCTTCGCCCATGCACGGCCGTCGCCCGCCGTGCATCACACCGGCATGTCCTGGGTGCGTCTGGTCGAGCCCGTCCCGTTCGGCCACGAGTCGAATGACCCGGTCCGCCTCGTCGTCGCCCTGGCCGCGACGGACGCCTCTGCGCACACACAGGCGATGGGCGCCCTCGCCCGGCTGCTGGCCGACCCGGAGACGGTCGACGCCCTGGACCAGGCGCCGACCCCCGAGTCGGTGCGCCAGATCCTCGTACGGGCCGAGGAGCCGGCCGAGGCGGCGGAGCCGGCCGAGCCCGCGGCCACCAAGGCCGCCAGCGGCTCCGGCGGCACACACACCATCCTCACCGTCTGCGGCAACGGCGTCGGGACAAGCCTGTTCCTCAAGTCGACGCTCGACAAGGTACTCGACCGCTGGAAGTGGTCCCGCTACATCAACACCGAGGCGACCGACACCATCTCCGCCAAGGGCAAGGCCTCGGAGGCCGTCGCCATCCTGACCTCCCGTGAGATCGCCAGGGCGCTGGGCGACGTGGGCGTGCCGGTGCGGGTGATCGAGGACTTCACCAACACCAAGGAAGTCGACGCCGCACTGCGTGATCTCTACGACGTCTGAGCCTGCGGCCTCCCCCGCACCGCGCCCCTCCCCGCCGAACCTCCAGGAAAACCCGGGAACCCCATGAACGTCCTTGTCGACATCGCGAAATTCATCGTCAATGAAATCCTCGCCGTCCCCGCCTATCTCATCGGCATCATCACCGCCGTCGGCCTCATCGCCCTGAAGAAGTCGGCCGGCCAAGTCGTCGGCGGCGCCATCAAGGCGACGCTCGGCTTCCTGCTGATCGGCGCGGGCGCGACCCTGGTCACCGCCTCGCTCGAACCGCTCGGCAAGATGATCACCGGTGCGACCGGCTCGCACGGCGTCATCCCCACCAATGAGGCCATCGTCGGCATCGCCCAGGCCGAGTACGGCTCGCGCGTGGCGTGGCTGATGATCCTCGGGTTCCTCGTCAGCCTGCTCCTGGCGCGCTTCACACCGCTCTCGTACGTGTTCCTGACCGGCCATCACATGCTGTTCATGGCGACTCTGCTGACGATGGTCCTGGCCACGGCAGGAGTCACCTCGTGGGTCGTGGTCGTGGCCGGCGGTGTCCTGCTGGGCATCATGCTGGTGGCGATGCCGGCCTTCGCCCATCCCTGGACCAAACGCGTCACCGGCAACAACACCGTCGCCGTCGGGCACTTCGGCACGGCCGGCTACATCGTCTCCGGCGCGACCGGTCAGGCCATCGGCAAGAAGAGCCGCTCCACGGAGGAGATGAACCTCCCCGAGGGCCTGCGCTTCCTGCGCGACTCGATGGTGGCAACGGCCCTGTCCATGGTCCTCATCTACATGATCATGGCCATTGTGTTCCTGGCCAAGGCCGGCAGGACGGAGGCATTCCAGGCGTACTCCTCGGGCAAGGGTGACCCCGGCTCGACCGGCATCGGCAACTACCTGATGTCCTCCCTCGGCCAGGGCCTGCAGTTCGGCATCGCCGTCGCCGTCATCCTCTTCGGCGTCCGCACGATCCTGGGTGAACTCGTCCCCGCCTTCCAGGGAATCGCCCAGAAGGTCGTGCCCGGCGCCATCCCCGCCCTGGACGCACCCATCGTCTTTCCCTACGCGCAAAACGCCGTCCTGGTCGGCTTCATCTGCTCCTTCACCGGCGGCCTGGTCACCCTGGGGCTGCTGGCCGGAGTCCTCAACCCCGCGTTCGGCACGGCCCTTGTCCTGCCGGGCCTGGTCCCGCACTTCTTCACCGGCGGCGCGGCCGGCGTCTTCGGCAACGCGACGGGCGGCCGGCGCGGCGCCGCCGTCGGCGCGTTCCTCAACGGCGTCATCATCACCCTCCTGCCGGCGTTCCTGCTCGGAGTGCTGGGCTCGTTCGGCTCGGCCAACACCACCTTCGGGGACGCCGACTTCGGCTGGTTCGGCTTGATCATCGGTAACGCGGCGAAGGCCGGCTCGGTGGCCGGCATCGTCCTCATGCTGCTGATCGGCGTCGTCATCCTCGTCGCCGCCATCGCCTGGCAGAAGAAGGTCGTCGACACCGGCTGGGACCCGGGAGCCGGGCGCGACAAGCTCCTGCCTCCCACCGCGCGGGAGACCCTCGAGGCCCAGGAGACCTCCGCCCCGACCACGACCCGCCAGTACGCGAAGATCGCCCCGCCCGCGGGCGCGCCGAAGCCGCCCCGGCCGGAGGAATAGGCCCTCCTCTCACCCGCCGCTCGGTCACGCTACGGACCGAGGGGCGGGTGCCGCGTCGTTCAAGGTGGACGACCTGGCAGCGGGATCAGAGCGAAGCCTGGTCCACGCCGAGATCGTGGCGCATGGCATGACGCAGTCCGCTCAGCAGCGCCCAGGACACCTCGATGTCCACGTCGAAGTCGTCAAGTTCCCGCTCACGCGTCTCCAGTTGGCCCTCGATCTGCTTGAGCCGTCCGTAGCTGGCGTTGAGTTGCTGATTGGCTTCCCGCGCCACCGAGAACACCGCCGCGGGCAGGATCATCTCCGCCTCCGCATAGCTGTCCCGATGGGCCAGCCGCTGGGTCTCGAGTTGCTCCCTGCACGCGTCGACCTCGGTGCCGGAGCGCAACGCGTGCAACAGGTTGACCTGAGCTGTCTGGTACTGGCGTGCGGCGGTGTTGAAGGCGATGTAGCACGCACGCCGCAGTGCGAGCAGCTCGCGGTGCGCCGCCTCCGCGTGCTCGGCCCGGCGTACCCGCTCGGTGTGCCGGCGTTCCTCCCGCTGGGAAGCGGCGAGAGCCTGCAGTTCCATCCGCTTGGTCTGATCGGCCCGCCGCTGGGTCAGCAGAGCCGCTCCCAGCGTGCCCAGCACACCGGCCGTAGCGGCCGCCAAGGTGATCCAATCGCCGCCCACCGCGCCGTCCCCCTCAGCTGCTCATCCCGAACGATCATTCCGAATGATCACCCCGCCCGACCCTATCGGTGCACCGGGCGCTCTCCTGTGTTCCCCATCGGCCGCTCGGCGCCGGATTGCCTTGATGGGTGAACGCCGCCCAATGTTGCAGGTGGTGGAGGTCGGGCCTGGTGGCTTCGGTCCGCAGAGGGCCCTGGAGGGTGGGCGGCGGTTTGCGGTGCGGGTCGAGCATCCAGAGCTGGGCGGCGCGCAGGGCGTCGGGCGGGGCAAGTCCGCCGGCGGTGAGGTGGTGGTGGAAGACCGCCATCATCACCGAGGTCGGACCGTCACGCACCGCCCAGCGGGAGCCCACGACGTCGGCGGCTCCGCCGGTGACCAGTGCGGTGGCCAGGGTCAGCGCCTCGTCGTGGTGGCCCGTGCTCAGGTCGGTCTCGCAGGCGCTCAGGACGACCAGCGGTCCCGCCATGTCCCGTCCCCGGTCGGCGCAGGCGTCAAGCACGTCTGCCACGGCGAGCCGCCCGCCATCGGGTCCGGCACCGGGCGGCACCGCGAGGCGGAGCTCCGAGTCGGTGGGCCGGGGCGCGGCGACGGCATGGCACGACAGGTGGATCAGAGAGGCGGGCGTCGTGCCGCCGGGCAGCACGGTGAGCAGATCCTGCGGCGTTCCCTCGGCGTCCCGCTCTCCGTCGGCGGACAGGAACTCCCCGTACCGCAGGGCCTGGTCGTAGCAGCCGGAGCGGAGCGCCTCGACTTCGAACTCGGCCCAGGGAAGGGTAAGTTCGGGGTCGGCAACGAGGACCTGCGGCCCGGCGGCGAAGGGCATCCGGCGCCGGGCCGATGCGGCCAGGAACTGGGCGCCGGAGGGCGCGTAGCTGATGACCGCCTGCTGGCAGGCGTATTGATGCCCGTGCCCGCCGGCGTCCCTGCTGCGTGCGGCGTGCCAGGGGACGACGCCCAGCGGACCGCACGGCACCAGGACGATCCGCGGCGGTCGGCCGGCGGGCTCGGAGGGCAGGGCGGCGAGCACCGGAGCCAGAACTGCGTCCCACGCCCAGTCGCACAGCGCGGCGAGCGCTTGTGTCCAGTATTCCTCGCGGGCGTCCAGCTCCGCGGGTTCCATGGCCGGATCGGTGAGCGCGCGGGAGCGCTCCGCCGCCGCGTCCAGGTAGTGGTCCAGCGGTGGGCTGCCCGGATAGCGCAGCTGCGGCAGGTCGAGGGTGACAGGGAGCGCGCCGGGGCGCAGGATCAGCGCACGACCGGGGAACAGGCCATCGGCCGTCTTGATGCCCGCCACCAGGTACACCAGCGCGTCGGCGCCCGCGGCGGCGAGCCCCGCGGACAGTTCGGCCGGGTCGGTGGTGCCGAGGAGCCGTTGCGCGCCCGACCCCTCAGAGGCTCCCCGGTTTACGCCGAGGGCCGCGAGCACCCTGCGCCGCAGCCCGCTGGGGATGGGTGAACTTCCCGCAGGGTCAGCGACCTCGAGGGCTGCCGCGGCGCCGGAGTGATCGGTCGTGTCGGGGCGCGGGGTGCGGACGGGGACCTGGGTCCGCCACTGGCGGGCGAGTTCGGGGTGTCCGGCGGCTTCGAGCAGTGTGGGGATGTCGCGGGTGGCGGCGGCCGACTGCAGGACCAGTGCACGGCCGCGCTCCAGGTCGGCGACCGCGTCCGCGGGCCGGCCGACGAGGAAGGCGATGTGTGCCAGCCGCCACGACAGTACGGATGCGTTGAGTGCCGCCGACAGACCGTGGTCGGCGCCCGCCTGGATCAGGACGTCGGCGGCCAGCTCGCCCAGCGCCGCGCGGAACATCTCCACGCCCTTGTGCCGGTCGTCGGCGGCGCTCGGGCCGTGGCGCGCGGCGCGCATGATGTGGGCCTCGCCCAGTTTGGTCAGGACGTCCGCGCCGTGCGCCCGGCCGCGTCCGCGGGCGAGCAGGACGCGGGCGCGGGTCAGTTCGGAGATGGCCTCGTCGAGCAGTTCCCCGGAAATGTCCCCGCGCACCACGTCGAAGAGCATGCGCAGGCCGAGAGCGCTTCGTCGGTCGTACTCCTGCTCGTGGTAGGCCTGCGGGTCATCAAGGCTGCGGCGGAGCACGGAGAATTCGGCATGCAGGATCGCCGCTTCGGGCTCCTTGCGCCAGGTGAGGTCGAAGCCGCCTTCGGACATCGGCCCGTCCTGCTGCGCGGGTGCCAGGAGCGCGTCCAGTTCGGCCATCCGCTCCTCCAGCGCCCCGCGCCGCTCGTCATCCGGCAACAGGGCGTCGTACCGGCCGCGCAGTTCCTCGTGCAGGCCGGGCAGTGCGCCGTGGTTCCCGGTGCGCTGGGCATAGCGCAGTTCGCAGGCGGCAGCGGAGAGTGCGAGATCCATGGCGAAGGGTGCGTCGAGCGGCACCGAACCTTCCCGCTCCAAGGCGGTGCGGAGCTGTCGCAAGGTGGCCAGGGCGGTGTCGGAGTCGTGGAAGCTGCCGCCGTGGTCGGCGGCGTGGTCCGTGATGCCGACCAGGTCCGCCTGCAGGGACACGGCCCACCAGGAGCCGGCGGGGCTCGCGTCGATCGCATCCCGGAGCAACTGGGCGGCGTCGTCCAGATAGCCGATGTCACCCGTGCGGTGCGCCAGCAGCTGATGCAGGTTGGCCGCCATGCGCCGCTCCCGGATGCCGGTGTACTCCATGAGGTTCCGCAACTGGGCGTCGAGATGCGAGTGGAGTCCCGGATCCACGGCTGTACGGATCGGCCAGTCCGCCAGGCGCTCCGCACGGTCACCGTCGGCCAGGGGTGCGGGCCGTTCCACCTCGGCCCAGTCGGTGTACTCCCCCGTCAGATGTTCCAGGACCAGCAGCAGGAAAGCGTGCAGTCGTGCCACCCGGCCCCGCTGCGGGGTGTCCGGCGGCAGCGCACGCAGGCTCGCCAGGGCCAGGTCCGCGGCGCGGCGCACCCCCTCGGCGCCCGCCGCGCTGCCGGCGGCCGCCTGACCCAGCAGCCGCGAGACGTCCGTGCCCAGTCCCAGGTCTTCGGGCACGGCACTGGGGCCCGACCCGGAGAGCTCGACGAACAGCCATACGAGGACGCGGGTGTACCGGGCCGTGCTGCAGGTGGCGGCCAGCTCCGTCAAGCCGCTGACGGCATGCAGGAGTGTGTCCTGTGCCGGGTCCGAGGTGGCGGATCCGGGATGCCGGGTGGACCTGCCTTCCTCCGTGGGCGCGGCTTCGCCAGCCGAGAGCATCCGCTCGATGACCTCCCTGTTCCTCGCGGTCTGCAAACGGAATTCCTCGTCGCCGGGCGCCCGGGCGATGCGGTCGACCACTTCCTTCGCTTCGCCCAGGTCACGACGCAGCGCGTCCGTCAGCAACCGTCCGTCTCCCGCGTCGAGCAGCGCGTTCTGCAATGCGGTATAGGTGCCGTCGGCCCGCGGCAGGGCCCAGGGCACGAGCAGGAACATCAGCAGCATGCGGCACAGCACCGCGTGAGAGCCGTCGAGCGGCCCGTTCCGGTCGACCCAGCGCAGGCGTTGGATGGCCTCCGCCCGCTCGTCGGGGTCGCACCCCTTGCTTTCGCGCCGCAGGTGGCAGCGCGCGCCCTGCAGCAGGCCCAGCTGTATGAAGACCAGGGCGAAATCCTCCTTGCGGGCGATCAACTCCTGCTCCAGGGCGGCGAGTTTGCGGATTCCGTCGGTCAGCGCGCTTTCGTCGGACCAGTCCGTCTCCTCCATGAGCTGATGCGTGGCATGGACGACCTCGACCGCGCGATCCTGCCGTGCCGCCGCTTGCCGGGCGGCGTCCGCGCCGTATTCTCCGCGTGGCGTCTCGTCAGTCATGACTCACCTCTCCATCTCCGCTCCCGGCGATACGCTGGCGATCAGTACGGCCCGGGGGCGCCGCGCGGCGCCCCCGTCGAGTACTCCAGGAGGGGGCACCGTGCACGAAGCCAGGCAGGGGATCGCGGACGCGCTGACGGACGCCGGACCGAGCGAGCGGGAGACCGCCCTGCTGGTGCTGGGCCACGCCGTGCGCTGGGCCGCCGCCACGCTGGGCGAGACCGCGCAGGACGCCCCGCAGCAGCCCTCCGACGGAGCCGACGCCCTGACCGCCCTCTACGCGTTGGACGAGGCGCTGAGCGATGCCCGCGCCCTCAGTGACGCGCTGCCCGGACTGCTCGAAGCGGCGCGGGCGGGCGAGCGGCTGGGGCAGAGCACGCGGGACCTGATGGACGAACTCACGTCGGCGGCCGAGCACGTGGCGCAGGAACGGGCCGCGCTGGATGAGTTGCAGGCGCGAGAGACCGAGCTGCGCCGTCGCCGCGCGGAGCACGAGAAACTGCGTCAGGAGGCCGACGAACTGCGCCGCCTCGAACAGCTGGTGACGGAGCTGGACGCACTGCAGGTGCAGCGCACGGAGATCGACGGCAGGCTGCGGGAGCTGCGCGCCCTGGACCCGGACACGAGCGACCGGGAGCTGTGCGCCGACGCCGAATCCCTGCTGCGCCTGACCGAACAGCAGCTCGCCGTACTCGCCCCGCGCACCCGCCAGTCCCTGGAACAGGTGGCTGCCGCGCAACGGACTCTGGCGGACACCGAACGGGAGATGAACGAGCACGCCAGTGACCTCGCCTCGCTGCGCCAGAAGTTGGAGCAGGTGCGGAGCGAGCACAGTCCGGTGCTCGCCGCCCTGTCCCGTCACGCCCGGGCCGACGGGGAGCTGGCGCGGGCCCTGCGCGCGGCGGCAGCCGCGAACGGTGCCGGGCCGGCGGGCGATCAGGGCCTGTCCCTGGAGGACGTCGTAGCGCTCACCGAGAGCGTCGAGCGACGGCTTGCCGAAGCGGACGGGGCCCTGAGCCGCGCGCTGGCGGACCAGGACACCGCGGACGGCGACGGAGAAGCGAAGATCACGAGCGGTTCGGCCTGAAGCCGGGCCGGGACTCCGACCCGGTCCACACCCGTCGCCCCCCGCCCTCCGGGAACGCACCGCCGTCCTTCCCTTCCTCGGGCTCCGGTACGTCCTGGGGCAGCAGCTCGGGCCCCTTGTCCCCGGCACTCCAGCGGGCGGCCTTGCCGCCCTCCATGATTTCCAACAGCTTGCGTACCTCCCGGGCGTTGCCGAACGACCCCGGGTGGGCCCATCGCTTCTCCTGCAGCCACTGCCGGGCGGCTTCCAGGGCGGCATCGGTGATCACATAGCCGTTCTCGGTCGCCAGCCGCCGCAGGATCTCTTCGAGTTCGTCCAGGGAGAACTCGGGGAACGGCACCTTGACCGTGAACCGCGACCGCAGTCCGTCGTTGAAGTCGAGCAGCCGCTCCATGTGGTCGGGGTATCCGGCCGCGACCACGACGAGCCGACCGCGCCAGTGCTCCATCTCCCGCAGCAGGGTGTCCACCGCCTCCGGGCCGAATCCGCCGCTCCCGCCGGCGTCCCGGACCAGGCTGTACGCCTCGTCGATGAACAGCACCCCGTCCAGGGCCCGTTCTACCGCGGCACGGACCAGGCCCGCGGTCTGCCCCGTGTAGCCGGCGACGAGGTCGGTACGGGTCACCTCCACGACGTGGCCGGAGCGCAACAGGCCCAGCGCACGAAAGAGCTCCCCGAATTGCCGGGCCACCGTCGTCTTCCCGGTTCCCGGCGGCCCCGTGAACAGCAGGTGCGGCGGGTCGAAGGCCCCGGCTTCGCGCTCCTGGCGCATCTGCAGCCGCTGCGTGAGACCCGTCAACTCCCGGCGGGCCGGCCCCAGTCCCACATACCGGTCGAGTCCCGCGAGGAGCTGCTGGGGGTCCGGTGCCGGCCGGGGCAGGTGCGTGCGGTAGGTCTCGGGGATGTCGTCGGCGTTCACGGGTCGCTCCACGTCCCGCCCGACGCGCACGGACCACCGGGAGTGGATGGCGTCGGCGAAGGACCGCGTTTCCCGGGCGTTCCCGAACGTCCTGTCGCGAGTCCGGTGCATTCCCTCCACGATCTGCCGCAGCATTCGTGCCGTGTCCTCCTCGACCGTCAGGCCGCGCTGTGACAGCCGGTTCAGGAGGGTCGTCTGCAGGATGTCGGGGCCGTAGTCGGGGAACGGGACGATGTTGGTCTCGGGAACGCGGCTCCTGAAGCCCGGGTTGGCGTCCAGGAACTCCGTCATCTTGTCCGGGTAGCCGGCCATGACGACCACCAGGCGCTCCCGGTCGTCCTCCATGCGCTTGAGCAGCACGTCGATCGCCTCACTGCCGAAGCCGTCCCGCTGGTCGCTGAGTCCGTACGCCTCGTCGATGAACAGCACGCCGTCCAGGGCCCGGTCGATCAGCTCGTTCGTGCGCAGCCCGGTCTGCCCGACGTACCCGGCCACCAGGTCACTGACCTGGGCCTCCACGCAGTGTCCCCGCTCCAGCACGCCGACGTCGCGGTACATCTCACCGACCAGGCGGGCCACGGTGGTCTTGCCCGTGCCGGGGTTCCCCGTGAACACCAAGTGCCGGGCGGGCGGTTCGGTTCGCGACGCTCTGCCCCGGGACCCGAGTTCCTCGCTCGCCGCCGCTTCCGCGCGCAGGCCGTCGAAGCGTCGCACGAGCTCCTCCGTGCCCGGCATCGCGGCCAGTTTCTCCCACGCGGTGCGCTCGTCGGCGATGGATCCGCCCAGCCATTGCCGTACCGAGTCAGGGTTCAAGGTCTTCTCCTCCAGACGTAGTTGTCCGAGGCGTTCTCGCCAGACCCGGGCGGTCTGGGGCTGCCCGGCCATTCCCCGGACCACCCGGTCCAGGTCCCGCCACTCGACCCCCAGTCCTTTGCGCAGCCGCAGCGAATGCACCAGCCGTTCCAATTCCGGCTTCTTGGGCAGCTCGATGCGGTGGGTGCCGCCGCGTGCGGGCTCGTCGTGCCGCTGGGTGACGAACGTCTCCAGCTGCGGGCAGTGACCGAGCTGGGTCAGGAACTCGGCCACCCGGCCCAGGGTCGGTCTGTTGAACACCAGGATCCACTGGTTGCCCTCGACCCCGTCGGCCGCCCACTCGGCCAGGGCCCCGGCCAGCTGGCGCGGAGCCCGGTTGTGCAGCAGGAACTCGTCCGCGTGCGGGAACACCACGGCCGTACGGTGTGTGGTGCTGCGCAGGTGCGCGGTGAGCGTCATCACGCCGAACGGGTCGGAGATCCCCGAGGCGCGGGCGGCCCCCGATCCCGTGGCGGTGTTGCGGGCCGGTTCCGCGGCGGGCGCGGCATTGAGGAGCTGCGTCCCGCCGAGGGGGCCGCGCAGACCGGTGTGGTGCATGCCGCGGGTCCCTGAGCGGCCGGTCGTTTCCGCCGTGCGGCGGGCGGGGCGGCGGGATCGGTCCCAGGACGCCCGGTCGCGGAAGTAGACCGGGTCATGCAGGGTGCTGAACACGATCCGCTCGAACCCCGCCGATCGCAGCATGCGCCAGATCGACTGCTCCATGGAGCGGATGCGGCCGGTGCTGTCGACGAAGATGTCGCCCACGCCCGGCCCGTAGAAGACCGTGAAGGGTTCCCCGTTGCGCACGCTCTGCGGAGCGAGCCGTTCGGTGCCCGGTGGGCATGCGACAACGGGGGCGTCCTTCGTCAGGGACGCGTTCATGGGGCGGGGCGCTCCTGCTCGGCCCGGTCGGGCTGCCCGCCGCCGCGGGCCGGCTGCCACGGGAGGGGATCGGTCTCCCCCTGGCCCGGAACGGGCACCGGTTTGCCCGGAACAGGCACCGCCTCGCCCGGATCAGGCACCCCGTTGCCCGGATCAGGCACCGGCCGCGCGGGCTCCACCCCCATTGGCACGCCCTCTTCCCGCAGCGCCGCGTACACCGCATCGGCGCGGCTGCGGAGTTCGGCCTCCGCGGTGGTGTCGTGGTCGCTGGACTCGACCCGGATCACGGTCCGGTCCGAGTCCTCGTCGGCCTGGGCGATCTCGACTCTGATCTCGTTGCCGGAGGCGGTGTTGCGCAGGCGGGCGTGGAACGCTTCCCGGGGGTCGTCGGCGGCGTACCCGGACTCTTCCTCGACGAGGTCGTAGTAGGCGATGTCGTGGAGGGTGCGGGCCACGACGTCGGCCAGGTTGACGCGCAGCTGCGAGGCGAGCTGGCGCATCCCGGCCTTCTCCACGGCCTCGCCCAGGCCCCGTTCGAGCCGGGGTGCCTCCTCGTCGCGCAGGACGTGCAGGTCCGTCACGTCGGTGTGCGGGTCGCGGGCGCGGTCGAGCGCCGCGGCCGTGTCCGCGAGGACCTGGTCGAACTCGCCCCGGGACCAGTGCACGACATCCAGCGAGTACCCGGCGACGGGCTGCGCGTCGGGTCCGATGACGGGGCGGTGCCGGTTGTCCTCCGCCAGGGACTGCACCTGGACGAGGGCCTCCACGGCCTCCTGCTGGGCCAGGCAGCGCTGGAGCTCCCGCTGCTCGATCTCCACCCGCAGGTCGCTCAGTTCGTGGAAGGCTTCCTGCGCGACGGCCAGCGCTGCATCGAAACGGCCCTCGCCCGCCGTGCCCCGGGCGGTGGCGACCCGTCGGCGCAGCCCGTCGAGCCGGCCGGGGGCGTAGCGGTCGTGGGGCAGTGCCTCCTCGATGAGTGCGGCCATGGTGTCGGCGTCGGCGAGCCAGGTGCGCGCGGTGTCCTCGGCGTGGGCCCGGTCGGCCTTGAGCACGTCGATGTCCTGCGTGAGGCGCGCGGTCTCCGCCCGTCGTTCGGCGCGCTCCGCGGCGAGGGCGCGCTCGGTCTCCCGGCGCTGTTCCTCCAGGCGCCGGCGGGTGTGCTCCTCGATGCGGCCGGCCGTCTCCTGCAGGTCCTGGTGCAGGCGTTCGGCCTGTTCGCTCAGCTTGCGGGTGGTGTCGGCCTCCATCTGCCGGGTCCGGTCGCTGAGCTTGCCGATCGCCTCGTCCTGGCGGCGCTGCTGTGCCCGCACCCTGGAGAACGCCTTGTCGACATCGGCTTTGGTCTGCTTGCGCACGTCCTTGACCAGACGCGGGATGTCCCGTTTGACGGCCTGGAGCTGGCGTGCCCTGTGCTGCAGACGGTGCCATTCCGACTGGTCGATCTGGATCAGTTTCCTGCCGCTCATGACTGCCCCTTCTCCTGCGGATGTGCACCGGACTCCTGCGGATGTGCACCGGAACGATGGGGGTCCGGGCCCGTCGTGCGGGCGCGGACCGTGTCGACCGCTCGCTCGAAGGCGGCGGGGAGGTCGCGCGGCGGCACCCCGACCAGCAGGGCCTCGCGGCCGTCGATCGCGATCTCCACGTCGCGTGCGCGGCCCTGGAAGTCGTAGCCGCTGTCCAGGAGGCGCGGGGTGAGGTGATGGACGCGCTGGTTGCTGCTGCCGCGCAGACCGCGCCCGTCGTTGCGGGCGGCCACGTACAGGCCGTCGATCAGGACATCGACGACGGCGAGCAGTTCGGTGACGCCGGGCGAGGGCGGCCGGGTGCGCAGCCGTTCCAGGCGGTGCCCGGTGAAGCAGATCACGGACACGTCTCTGATCTGCCGGGCGCGGCGGACGAGGCGGGCCAGGCCTGCGGCCTGTGCCATGGGTTCGCCGCCGGAGAGGGTCACTCCGGTGACGCGGCGATCGGCGAGCAGTTCGGCCGCCAGGTCCTCGGGGTCCGCCCGGCGGGCCGGGCGGTCGGGGATCCACTCCGGGGCGAGACAGCCCGCGCAGTGGAAGGGGCAGCCCTGCACCCACACCACGGAACGCACTCCGGGTCCCAGCGCCCGGGTGCCCACGTGGGTGGCGGCCACGTTCAGCGGCTGCTGCCCGGTCACCGCGGGCCCTCGGGACGGACGCCGGCGAAACTCGGTCCCGCTGCCGGGCTGTCGAGGCGGTGGGTGAACGACAGGCCGCCGACCACGGCCCTGGCGCCCGGCGCACAGACCACCCGGTCCGGTCGGCCGCTCGCACCGTCCGGCACATACCGGATCATCAGGTCCACCCTCGGTCCCCGGTCGGTGCGGCGGCGGTGTCCGTGCACGGTGCCGTGTCCGCCGCCGCGCGGGCGGAACGTCACGCGCCGCCCGGTGAGCGGGATCTGTTCGGGGATGCCGTTTCCGAAGACGGGTGCGGTGGCCAGCACGCCGGTCAGGGCGGGGCGGTTGACGCTGCGCCAGCGCAGCGCGCCGAGCACCAGGGCCGCGGCGAGGACCAGCAGCATTCCCGGCAGCAGGAGGGCCGAGCCGACGTCGGCGCGCACGCGCAGGGGGTCGCCCGTGATCCCCGCCGCCGCGGGCACCTTCAGGTCCACGTCGGGTGCCAGGGCCGTGCGCCACGGTGTCGACACCTGCCCGCTCACCCGCAGCGCGGCCGAGGCTTCTTCGGTGTGCCGGAAGGGCCCGCCCCCGCCGGGCTTGCCCTCCAGACGTACGGGATAGGTCCGGGACTCGCCCGGCTTGAGGGTCAGTTGCCGCGGCACCCCGCTGACGTCGAGCGCGACACCGGCCGCCGAGACGCGGGTGTCGCTCACGGTGAGCGGCACCCGGGCGGTCGCCGAGCGGAAGGTGATCGAAGCGGTGGCGGAGCCGTCGGTGAGGTCGCGGGTGCCGGTCGGCTTCCAGGACGCGGTGACGCCTTTGCCCTTGTCCTCGGCGAGCAGGTTCGCCGCCGACCGGGCCCGGGTGTTGTCCCCGGCCCGCTGGAGATAGCGGCCCAGGTCCTGGATGCTGCCCGGGCGCAGGACGGTCGTGTTGTCCACGACGTCCCCGAGCCGGTCGGCGCCGCTGGCTCCGGAGGCCAGCGGCAGTGCGTATCCGGCGAGTTCGGTGCCCTTGGCGAGAGCCTCCGCGCGCTTGTGCAGGGCCTTCCAGGGCGGGCCGGACGACTTGGGGTAGGCGGTGCGCTTCGGCGGCTGGTGCTTGCCGTCGGTGAGCATGACCACCGAGGCGACACGCGCCGCGTCGTCCCGCTTCAGTTCGCGCAGGGCCTGGTCGAGGGCGGCGCCGATGTCGGTGCCGCCGTTCGCGTCGGGCTTGTCGGGCAGCTTGGCGGCGATGGCCGCGGGGTCAGCGGCCGATCCGATGTATCGCGCCTCGGGCCGGTCGTCGAAGGTGACCAGGGCGACGTGGTCGGTGCGGTTGAGCCCGCCGAGGAAGGTCCGCAGGGTCTTGCGCACGGTGTCGTAGCGGCCTTTGGCTTTCATCGAACCGGAGGTGTCCACCAGGATGACGTAGTCGACGGGCTGTTCGGCCACGCCGAGTTCCCGGTAGACCTCGTCCCGGCTGGGCCCGTCGGCGGCCGTCGCCGGGGCGCCCGCCGCCGGCAGGCCGACCAGCAGGGCGGCGGTCACGGCCGCCGCGCGGCGCAGCGCGGTCGTGGCTCGCGGTGACCAGGTAAATGGCTTCACGTGCGGACTCCTCCGGTGTCGGGCGGGCGGTCGGTCCGCGCGGCCCGCGCGTCGACCGGCAGGGCGCCCAACGGGATTTCGGTGGGCGTGAGTTGGGGTGTGGGCGGGGCGGGCGGGTGCGCGTCGTCCTGGCTCTGTCCGAGCGGCCGCAGGACCAGGCGGGCGGTCCCGTCGTCCGTGACGCGCAGTCCTACGTGCAGGAACACGTCGGCGATCGCGGGCACCATCACCGTCGCCGCGGGCACGGCGCTGCCCGCTCCGGTGTCGCGGACCACGAGGCTGACCTCGCGTGGGCCGCCGCCCGCGGCCGGGGCGGTCCTGAGCCGCACCCGTTGCCCGCCGTCCTCGGCGAACACGGTGGCTCCGCCGGGCAGCAGCGTGCTCGGCGGGCTGATCAGCAATTCGCCGTCCCGGGGTCGTCCGGCGACGGTGCGGTGCACGCGCGCGGCGACGGCGTAGGGGTAGCGGTCGGCGGCGTCGGTCCGTCCGGCCGCCACCAGAGCGGCGCCGAGTACCGCGGCGCAGGCGGGGTCGGTGCCATCGGGCAGCGCCAGCGCCGGGCCCAGGCGTTCGGTCAGGTGACGGATCAGTGTTCCCGAGCGGGCCGGGCCGCCCACGGCGATCACGGGCAGCCGGTCCGGGGCGGGGCGGGCATCGGCCAGAGCCCGGTCGAGTCCCCCGGTGAGCCGGGACAGGGCACGGTGCACGATGCCCGCGGTGATCTCCCGGCCTGCCACTTCGTGCACCACGGTGTCCGCGAACCGCTCCGCGCGGTCCGGGCGCCGGGCCATCTGGTCGAGCGCGGCCTCCGTCCGCCGGGCGTTTTCGGTTCTGGCCAGGCTCAGTGCGCGCAGCACCTGCGGATGGTCGTCGGCCAGGCCCGCCCCCTCCAGCACCGCCGCGTCGAACGCGGCGCCGTAGCCGGCGGGGCCGGGTTCGTAGCGGGTCACCCGGGAGACGGCCACCATCGTGCCCAGCGGGGCGCACCGCTCGATGTCGATCCCCGACGCGCCCAGATCACACATCAGCAGCGGCCCTGCGGGCGATTCGCCGGCATCGCGCAGCAGCGCCAGTACGGCGTGCGGCGCGCCGAGGAGGCGGGGGCGCGGCGCCCCGACGTCCGGGGCCGGGCGCTCCTGCTCCCCTGGCGGCACGACGAGGACCAGGCTCTGGGGTGTCCCGCAGTGCTCGCGGTAGGCGGCGCAGACCAGGCGCAGGGCGGCGTCGCGGTCCTCGCGCAGCGCGGCCGGGGTGGGCAGGCCCTGCCCTGGCACTCCTCCCGGCAGGTCCACCAGCCGGGGTGGCCCCTCCGCGTCGGCCCGGGCCACGCGCAGGAAGCGCGAGCCGACGTCGACGGCGATGGCGGGAGCGGCGGGCGGCGTCATCGGTCCCTCCGCGGCAGGAGCCGGCCCAGCCCCCTGCGGCTGTCCCGGCGTGCGTCGCCGCCGACGGCCGTGGGCCGCGGCGCGTTGGACGCCTGTCGCAGGTGTGCCAGGACGGTCGTGTGCCAGGTCTGCTGATCCCGGCTGTAGTCGGCCAGCAGCCGGCGCAGTCCCTCGTGCCGGTCGCCCCGCACGAGGAACCCGTACATCCGCACCCCCGGCAGGCCCGTGGCGAGGCCGTCCATGTAGTGGGCGACCTGCTCCAGGCAGTACGGGCCCTGCTTGATGGTCCAGTCCGCGACCGCATCGGACAGTTGCGCGGGCAGCCGTCCGTCGGGCGCGGCGGCCAGCAGGACACGGGCCGCGGCCTCGTAGGAATCGGGCTCCTGCACCGCCGTGTGGAAAGCGTGCACGGAGCGCAGCCACGCCATGTCGTGGCGCCGGCTCACCTGATCCATGAGGTAGGGCGGGACGCCGCGGTGATCGAGGGGATGGTCCTGGCCGGTGAGCCTCCGGTACAGCCGCCCGCACAGCTCGTGGCGGAAGCTGTCGGGCAGGTCGCGCGTCAGCCGCTCGATGACCCACCAGCCGCTGGGGCCCGGCGTGCCCTGCAGGAGCGCGTCGACGGTCAGCCGCCGCAGTTCCCCGTCCGAGTCGATGCGGTCCTCCAACTGGTAGGCGTAGGAGCGCAGTTCGGCTTCGTCGGCCAGGCGTTCCAGGCGGGGCATACCCGGCTCGCCGCCGGCCCGGGTGGCCGCGCCAAAGAGGTCCGCGTCGGCGGCCACGGCACCCGGGACCGGTGCGTCGACCGGCACGAGGAGCCCCACGGCGTCGCCCAGACCGCGTTCCAGGCGGGCGACACGCCACAGCCCGGGCCACATCAGGCCAAGTACATGCGGGCGTCCCCGCAGCCGGGCGATGTCCAGTGTGGTCCGCCAGCCGTCGTCGCACGCCTCGGCGAAGTCGGCGGCATCCGTGGCCGTGGCACCGGCCGGTGACGCGCCCAACAGCACGGCCCCGAAGCGCAGCCAGCCTGGGGTGGCGTCGGCGGACATCTCGGTTCCGGCCCGGCTCACCAGCCGTTCGAGCGGATCGAGGCTGCGCTTCTTGTGCTGCAGAAGGCACTTGAGCCAGGCGTCTGCGACGGCCGGTTCGCGCACCAGGAGGCGGTCGGCCCGGGTCGTGCTGCGGCCCCGCAGGTTCTCGGCCATGTAGATGAGCGAGCCCGTCCAGCCGCGCGTGGGTTCCGGGTCGGCCTCCACCAGGGCGTGGAAGAGGTCGTCGAAGCTTCCGGCCCGGTGCGGCTCGACGGCGTCGTGGATGCCGCCCAGGTGGTCTTCGGCCCGCTTGAAGGACTGGGCCGGGGCTCCGGCGGCCAGGACGTCCCGGGCGAGGAAGGAGCACACCCGTCCGGACCAGTGCTCGGCGAGGAGCTCGCCGGCGCGCGCGTTGCCGGCGCGCGCCTCGCGGGCCAGGTAGGCGGTCAGGGCCTCGAGTTGCGGGGTGTCGAGGGATGCGAGCGGGTGCCGGTCCAGGACGCGCGCCACATCGGCCGGGCGTCCGGCGCCGGAGCGGATCTCCTGGACCACCAGGTCCAGGAGATCGGCCTCGCGCAGGACGTCGAGGGCAGCGCGCGGGTCGGGTGCGGCCGTGACCGGTTGCGCGGCGGTCAGCAGGTGCGCCACCAGCGTCGCGGTGTCGGGGGTCTTGGCCCGCAGGCGTTGCAGGTCCTGCAGGTAGGCGCCGGCGGCTTGGTCGCGCGGTGGCTGGGGCGGGGCCCCGGCGAACTCCGCAGTGGTCTGCCCGGCTCGCGCCGCCGACGCGAAGAACAGCCGCAGGTCGTGCTCCGCCTCGCCGGTCCAGGTCGCGGCGCTCAGCCAGGTGCGGCAGGCGTAGGGCAGGAGGGCGCAGATCGCGTCGAGGATCCGCACCCGCGCGGCGCCGTCCGGCAGCGGCCGTCCGGGGCCAGGGGTGAGGGCCACCTGCCGGTCGTCCAGGAGCAGCGCGGCCACACCGGACGCCCAGGCGAATCCCACCTCGTCGATGACCGCGGCCAGTTCCTCGGGGGTCGTGCCCGGCACGGTGAGCGTGGTCGGGGTGTCGTCGGACGGCGGGTCCTGCGGGTACTCCGGCCGGGCGCGGTCGATCCCCGACCAGGTCAGGGCGGCTCGCTGTGTCGCCGTCCAGTCGAGCAGGGTCAGGCGCCAGGTGTAGCTGGGGGCGCCGGTGCCGTCGGACGTCCCGTCCCAGCTGGTCTCGACGCGGGCGCAGGCGGGGTCGGTGCCGGTCTCGCCCGTCCCGAGGAACACCTGCCAGGGCAGCGCGCCGTCGGGGTCGTCGTGGCCGCTGGGCGCGCCGGTGGCGGCGGCGCGCCAGAGGTAGGCATCGGCGCGGCCGGCGGGGAGGCTGCTGCGCAGCACCGCGTATCCCATGGTCCGTCCCGGGTGCTTGCCGAGCACCGCCGTGTGCGCGGTCAGCCGTCGCGCTGCCGGGTGCTCGTTCACCGCTGCTTCTTCCCGGGCAGGCTCTTCGCGCGACGCTCGCGGCTGCGGTCGCGGTGGACGCGCTCCTCCAGATCGATCAGCGGCTCCAGGACGTTGATCGGCACCGGGGAGGTGCGCAGGCGCTGCTTCTTGTCCACCTGGACGGGCTGGACGTAGTCGTTGTAGTCGAAGACGTGCTGCGGGGTGAGCCGGAAGCCGACCGCGGAGGTCGCGTAGTACGAGATGCGCCGGCGGTCGAAGTAGGTGTACAGGGCGTCACGTACGAGGCGTGCGTTGGAGCCGCGGAAGTCGTCGCACATCCACTGGAAGTACTGCTCGCCCTTTTCCTCGGGCACGTGGGGCAGCGCGGTGTCTTCCGTGTCCTGCTTGACCCAGCCCAGTTCGGCGGCGGGCTGGAAGATGTCCGGGTGGTCGAACTTGGCGACGCAGACAGACACATGGTGGGGGAGCTTGCCGTCGATGAGCCCTTGGCGGTTGCGGACCTGCGCGGTCAGCTGGATGAGGGTCGACTGGAGGAAGTTGAAACTCTCGGTCGCCTCGTTGGCGTCGCCGAGCGGGTCGAAGACGTAGATCAGCCCCTGGGCGCGGGCCAGCCGGTCGACGAGTTGCCGCTGTTGGGGGTGGCCGTCGCCGAAGACCTCGCCGGCCGCGTCCTGGATGTCGAGGACGAAGTTGGGCCGTCGGCTGCCGACGCCCCACTTGCGCTTCTTCTTGGGCCCCTGGACGGACCAGGCCATATCCCGGACGCCCATGGTGGCTTCGGGGAAGGTCCGTTGGCGGGTGAGTATGTCGACGCCCTGGCTGAGGAACGCGCTGGCCTCCGGTGTCATGCCGCTGATGTTCCAGGCGCCTTCGTGGTGGCGCTGGTATTGCATGGCGGCGATGGGCAGGGCGAACAGATACGTCGTCTTGCCCGAACGCGGCGCGCCCCACAGACCGATTCTGATGCGGTCCGCGTCCTCGCCGCCGGTCGGGACGCGGGCGGGCTCCGGGGAGGGCACGGTGTCCGGGACGGGCGGGAACTGCGCGGCCCGGTCGGCTCCTGCCCATGGGCGCGTCGGCTCGGGGGGCGTTGGCCCGGGGCTGCCCTCGCCGTGTCCTGCGGGCTGGCCCGGCCCGTTGCCGTTGGCCTCCGGTGCCGGTGCCGGTGCCGGTGCCGTGCCGGACGGCTCGTCGCGGTTCGGGTCGTGCCGGTTGGGGTCGTAGAGATCGGTCATGGGGCTCTCCTCGTGCTGGGCCACGATGCGGGGCGGTGGTGTCACATGAGCGGGGCGGCGAAGGCGAGCGGGCACTGCGGGCCCTCGTGCCGCCAGGGCGGATCGAGGGCCCGGACCACATCCAGGGCCGAGTCGGTTCCGGGGCGGAACACCCCGTCGGCGCCGAGGGTCTGCCACGCCTCGGCGGCATAGCGCCCGACGCGTGCGCTCGCCGCGTCCGGCGCCGGGCCGGTCGGG
This sequence comes from Streptomyces sp. NPDC055189, assembly GCF_053606765.1. Lineage (NCBI taxonomy): Bacteria > Bacillati > Actinomycetota > Actinomycetes > Kitasatosporales > Streptomycetaceae > Streptomyces > Streptomyces sp. NPDC055189. Next base: position 179,544 of record NZ_JBSGSG010000001.1, on the reverse strand, counting down.
GCGTTGACGCGGGCCAGGACGCGGAAGCCGTTGCGGCGCAGCCGGGTCAGGGCGCCGCGCCAGTCCGTGGCGTGCGGGCAGGCCGGAACGAGGCCGTGCTGGCGGGGCGGTGCGGGCGGCCGGCGGCCGACGATCAGCAGGACCCGGCACACCTCGGTGTCGCCGCGGGGCTGGGCGGGCACCGACGCCACGTGGTGCAGCGCGTCCTCCAGGGAGGACACGGTGTCCTGCCGCCGCAGGGCCGGTTCCCAGCCGCCGAGCGCCGCGGGAAGCTCGGCCGGCGGGCGCGCGAGGACCGGGGCGCGCAGCAGGATGCCTTCCTTGGCCCAGGTGCTCTCGTAGTCGGTGTGGTCGTAGTGGCCGACGGCTCCGACCCGCACGGCGGTGCCGTCGTGGTCCCTGCGGGCCAGCAGAGCGGCGACCTCTCCCACGAAGGCGAGGCGTTCCTCGGTCTCCGCCCGGTCGGCGCCGCTGAGTTCGACGGTGAAGAGCAGGTCGAGGCGGGGCGGACGCACGATCCGGCGCGGCAGCCCGGACAGCAGCCGGGGCACGTCGAGGACGGCGGGCTCGGGCAGTCGTGCGCCCTGGTGGCCGGCGGGGGCGATGAGGTCCACCTCGCCCGGCCCGCGCAGCACGAAGGTGAGCCGGGCCGGTTCCATCGCCCCGACCGTGACCTGATGCCCTGTCAGCGCCGGGGCGCCGCTCCCGTCGGCTGCCGGCGTACCGGCGAGGACGGGCAGGCAGAGCGGGGCGTGTACCGCGGTGCCGCCGTACACGGTGACCTCGGTCGTCGCCGTCTCGCCCGGGCCCAGCCGGGAACCCGCGGGGAACAGCACGTGGCTGTGCGGGCGCACGGCCCCGGTGTCCCGGTCGGCACGGGCCAGGAGCAGGGTGTGGTCGGCCAGGAGCGGCAGCGTGCGCAGGAGGCGGCGCACCCTGCGCGGGGCGGCGCGGTGCTCCGGGGCGTCTTCGGCCCCGCCTCGCCCGGGCGCAGGCATGGGCCGGGCGTCGCGGGACGGTTCGCCCGACTCCGCGCTGTCCCAGGGGAGTTCGAGCCGCACGGCGCGCGTGCGCGCCACGACGGCGACGGCGCGCCGCAGCAGCTCCCAGCCCTGCGGGGGCCGCAGCAGGACGAGCACGGGCTGGGGGCCGGCGGGCAGGCTCGTGGTGAGCCATTCCTCCACGGCGGCGTCGAACTCCCCGCGGTCCACGGGCGGGAGCGTGCCGCAGCCGCCCGCGAGCTGGAAGCGGCGCGGTGTATCGCCGGTGTCGAAGGCGGGCAGGATCGCGCGCCAGGTGACGCTTCCCGCGTCGTAGGGCGCCGGGACCCCGGCTTCCGTGACGCCCACCCGTGTCAGGTGCAGTCCGTCGGCCGCGGCCTCGACGAACGACAGTTCCTGCGGCCGTCCCTGGCAGAGCTCGTCGAGCGCCGGGCCGCGCCCGGGCGTGGCGGGGACGGCTTGCGGGATGGCAGGGGGCGGCGCCTGGTCCGGCTCGGGCGGTCCTCCCCGCACGAGGCCCTCGAGGCGGCGGCGCTCGTCCGGGGCCCGTGCGGCGAGGGCCGCCGCCCGCAGGTCCCAGACATGTTGCGCCGCGCCCAGTGCGCCCTCGGCGTCGGCCAGGTCCCCGGCCGTCAGGGCGCCGAGCACCAGGTCGCCGTTGAGGCGCCAGCCGCAGACCGCGCAGACATCGCGCCGGTCCTCCGGAGTGGCACACACCGGACAGGCAGCATACAAATCACAGCCCCCCGTCATCCGTTCTTCTCCTGGCGCACCACCGCGGTCCGACCGCTGTCGAGGACATGCCTCTGCGGTCGCGGCAGGAGCCCAACTCCCTTTCAAGAGAGACATGATGATGGCAGGTCAGATCTTTTTGCGGGCACCTTCCGTGAACCGCTGACAGAACTCCCCGCGGGCTTCATCATGCGCTCACGACTGGAATCCGGACTCCCGGTCGCCGTCGGCGCCGCGCCGCTCCCCGATACCGGCACGACCGTCCGGACAGACCACTGCACGATCTCGCTCACCGCCCTGCCCCGCATCGGCCGGCGCCGTCGTCGCACGCATGGCGGCGCACGCCCCGACGGTTGATCCGGCAACCCGAACTGCGCCGCGCCCTGCCCGGTCACGCGCTTGCAGCACGTGGCCGGGAAGGAGCGGCGTCCTTCTATTGCAGCGGGTCAGCCGGTCGCGGGCCGGGCACCTTCCGGGCGGATTCCGGCCACAAGCCGCTCCACCAGGGCCGCCGCCTCCGGTGTGTGCACCACGAAGTGGACGTCCCACGACGCCCCGCGCGCCAGCTCCGCCTCGATCGCCGCCCAGACGGCGCCCAGGCTGACGTGCTGCGGCAGTCCGCCACGGCCGGAGCCCAGCAGCGGCAAGCACACCGACCTCAGCGGCGGAGCGCCGTGCCCGGACTCCTCGGCCAGCAGCGCGAAGACCCGGGACACCGCCCTGGTGACGTCGGCCGGCAGCACGTGGTAGTCGTTGGTGCCCGCCCGGGGCACGGCGATCGCGGCGTGGTAGACCCGCCGCACCCCCTGGGCGGCCAGGGCACCCGAAGCGGTGGACACCACCGTGCCGGGCAGCACCGCACGGCCCGACGTGCCGTGCCGGGCGGCCCACTTGCGCAGTTCGTCGTGGAGCGGGTCGTCGATCACGTCACCGGTCACCCCCCAAACGGTCGCCGCCCGCCGCAGCGACGCCGCGACCGAGGACTTGTAGGGCTCGGGCAGCGCGAGGTGGACGTTGGTGGGAGAGACGACGACGTCCACGTCCCGCAGCAGCTCCACGGGGTGCAGGTGCACGGTGAGCGCGGCCTGTCGGCCGCCGGCGAGCACCCGCACCGTGCGGTGCGTGACGACGTCCCACTCCCCCGTGCCGCCGGGTGGTGCTCCCGCTGCGGCCTCTTGCTCCTCCCGCGCCGCCACCAGGCGTACGACGTGCTCGGCGACCTGCCCCAGGACCATCATTTCGTGGTCCTTGCGGAAGCGCTCCACGCTCACCCCGTACAACGAGGCGGCCCTGGCCCGGCGCGAGGAGGCCGGCCAGTCCCGGGTGCCCTGCGCCAGACCCAGGGTGTACTCGGCGGCCGTGCGCAGGGTGCCCGCGTCCAGGAGCGCCACGGCGCGGCGCAGCAGCGCCTCGATGCTCGCTCCGCGCGCGCGGGAGCCCTCTTCGGCCACCGCTTGCGCCGCCGACTCCAGGTGCGGCAGCGTACGTCCGCGCAGTCGCACCAGACCGATGCGTCGGACTTCCCTTATCTCACGGAGAATTGACGCATGGTCAGGGGTGCGCGATGCCATGCGCTCACCATGGCATCACGCTTCTCTGTGGACAAGCGAGCCCGCGGGCGTCACTCCCGGCGCGGGCGTGAGATCTCCGCGCGCAGCGGTTCGAGGTACTCGTTCGCCCGGTCGATCCCCGCGTCGGAGTCCAGTTGCGCGATCCCCGAGTCGGCCACCACGTACGTCCAGCGGTTTGCCGTCGCAGTGCGAGAACCGGTCGTGGAAGAGCACCAGGGCGCGCTGCGGCCGGTTGTGCCGGGACTGCCAGATCAGCCCCATGACGTCGGGGGCCTGCGCCCGGATCTCGCTGGCCCAGCGCCGGGCGGACACGTAGTTGCGCTCGTCCTCCAGGAGCGTCGACTCCTGGCAGACCGCGGCGAGGTCCTTGGCCTCGATCAGCGAGACCAGGATCAGGTCGCACCGGGTGCGCAGCACGCTCAGCGAGCGGCGCACGACCGTGGCGTAGGGGATGCGCCGCTGCCCGGCAGGCTGTTCGAACCGACGGGAGCGCAGCACGCTCTCCGCGAGGGCCGTGGTGGCGGTGTCCGCCAGGTAGAGGCAGTGGTACGGGTCGAGCGGTGTGCCGTCGAACCGGTTGCCGTCCGTGAACTCGAACGGGTCCGCCAGGTTCGGGTTGAACTGGTGCGGCGCGTAGCGCGTGTTGTGCACCCGCCACAGCTCCGTACCGGCCGGGATCACATGGCGCACGGGCCGCAGTTCGAGCTTGGTCATGGGAAAGAGGCCGGTCATCAGTCCCCCTCCACGAGCGCGGTGGCCGCGACGACCAGTTCCTGGTCCCGCCGTCGGCCCAGCAGCGCCGCGGGGGCCCCGCCCAGCCAGGTGTTTCCGCTGAGCCACCAGGCCGCGGCCCCCCAGGGGTCGATGTCGGCCAGCAGCAGCCGGTTGATCCGCAGGACGATCTCGTACGGGGTTCCGCAGCCGGTGGGGAACTGGAACTGCGGGTAGCGCTCGCCGCCTTGCGGGTCGGCGAGCCGGATCAGTTCGGGCGGCGGTGCCGCTCCCCCGCACCGGGCGTGCGCCTCGTCCGCGGAGAGGGCCGGCGCGCGCAGGATGTCCTCCGGGGTGCCGTCGGACATGCCCGGTGCCGGGGCGGGAGCAGGTGTCGCCAGCAGCAGCGCCAGCACCTCCTGCGCGCCCGCGACCCCGGCCGATTCGGGCGCCGCGCCCATCAGCCGTACCGAGTCGGGCAGCCGTGCGGGGTGCTTGTAGGGCAGCCCCATCAGGAGCTGCCGGACGTCCTGCCATGCCCTGCGGAACGCCAAGCCGTCCTCGGGTGCCACCGTGGCCAGCGCCTCCAGCCTGGTGAGCAGCCAGGCGTATTGCTGGTCGCCCAGTGCCGCGCGCACAGCGGTGCGATGTTCCCCGATCAGCCTGAGCGCCCGGCCGACCCCGCCGTCATCCCTCGCGTTCATCCGACCCCCTCCCTGCGTCCGTCTTCGTCGTCCCGGTCCGGCCGGGGTGCCCCTGGTGGATGAAGGCCGCCCACAGCCGGATGTGGTCGAGGTCCGGTCGTTCCGCCTGCCGCAGCAGCACGCCGCCCAGCGATGGCGGGTTCCGGCGGCCGGGGTCGAGCATCCACAGCTGAGCGGCCCGGAGCGCGTCGACGGGGCTGAGCCCCTCGGTGTTCAGGTAGTGGTGGAACACCGCCATCAGCAGGGCCGATGCGCCGTCGTCGGCCGCCCATCGGGATCCGACCACGTCCCGCGCGCCGCCCGAGACGAACGCCGTGGTGAGCGTCAGGGCCTCGTCGTGGTCGCGGGTGCTCAGGTCGGTGTGGCAGGCACTGAGGACGACCAGCGGCCCGTCGGCGGTCTCCTGCCGCTCCGCCGGCCGGTCCAGCAGCCGGGTCACGGTCAGCGCGCCCGGATCCGTGCCGTCCTCGGCCGCGGGCGGCTGCCCCATCGGCTCGGCCAGGTGCAGGGCCGAGACGGTGGGCCGAACACCCGTCGAGCCGTGCGAGGCGACGTGCAGCAGGGAGGCCCCGTCGGCGAGCAGCGCAAGCACCTCCTCCGGGGTACCGGCGACCAGCTCGTCCTGCGGCACGTCGGAGACCTCGCCGCACAAACGGGCCCGCGGATAGAAGGCAGTGCGCAGGGCCATGACCTCGGCCCCGGCATACGCCAGGTCCAGGGTGGGATCGGCGAGCAGGACCGCAGCGGCCGCCGGGTCGCGCGGTGCGCGCCGCACCGTGCGCAGGAACTGCCCGCCGGATGACGCGTAGCTGAACACCGTGCTCTCGCACAAGAAAGCATGCCCGCCGGCGGTGGGCCTGCGTGCGGCGTGCCAGGGCACCATGCCGAGACGGCCACAGGGCACCAGGACGATCCGCAGCGGTTCCTCGGCCCCGGCGCCGCCGCGCGTCAGCCCTTCGTCCAGGGCGGCGACGACCGGGGCGAGGACGTCGTGGGCCCAGTCGCACAGCCCCGCCAACGACTCCTCCCAGGCCCGGGGGGCTGCCTCGTCGTCAAAGTCCGCCGCGTCCCGCAGCGCGGTGGCGTCCAGGTAACGCTCCAGCGGGCCCATTTCGGTACCCGACAGGAGCGGCAGGACCTTGAAGGCGACGCCGCGCTCGGGCGCCACCACGATCGCCGCTCCGGCGTCCGCGTCCTCCCCGGGGACGAGGTAGACGAGCGCGTGGGCGCCGCTCGCCTCGATCCCGTCCGTGAGGTCGGCCAGCGTGGGCGTGCCGAGCAGACCGTCCCGGTCCCGGTCCCGGTAGCCGAGGGCTTCGAGGGCGCGGCGGCGCAGGGTGCTGGGCAGTTCGCTGGGCACCCCCTCCTGCCCGGATCCGCCCTGCTGCGCACCGGGCCCGGTCGCGACGGCGCTGCGCCACGCCCCGGCGAGTTCATGGTGCCCGCCCGCGTCGAGGAGTCCGGGCACGTCCGACGAGGTGGACGCGGCGTGCAGCACCAGGGCCCGGCCCTGTTCGAGCGCGGCCACCGCCTCGTGCAGGCGCCCCTGCGAGGCCGCCCACAGTGCGGCCTGCACGCCCCGGTTCGCCCCGGAGCGGGCGGCGAGAAGTCCGTGCTCCGCACCGGCCTGGAGCAGCACGTCGGCGGCGAGCGCCGTCAGCGCCTCCTCGGCCGCGCTCAACGCGCTGATGTCCTGGACGTCGTCACGGAGCACGCCGCGCTCCCGGTATGCCTCGGCCAGCCTCCACAGCGCCTCGGCGGCGATCCGCGGCGCCTTCCCCTCGCGTACGGCGTCCCGCACCCGCTCCAGTTCCCCGATGAGCACGTCCAGGACGGCCGGGTCGCGGGTGAGCCCGTAGTGCAGGGCCGTGGAGAGCGCGGCGGCGTACACCTCGTCCGCGGACGCATCCGGCGGCGGCGAGACATGGTCGAAGGCGGGCGCAGTACCGCCCGCGAGCGCCGTCTTCAGCAGGCCGAAGTCGGGCACGTGCGGCAGGGACATCCCCTCGGTGAGCCCCGGGCCGATCGTGCGGGCCCCGGCCATGCCCTTCTCCAGGAAGGGCGTACCCAGCCGTACCAGGTCGAGATCGCCCGTGACGGCACCGAGCTGGGTGTGGGCCGCGCCCAGCGTCAGGTCCACGACGAAGCGCAGCGGATGCCCCTCGGCGAAGGACTTGTCCAACTCCTGCGCCTGCGCGAGGAGTTCATGCAGCACTTCGGTGTCCTGCGCCTCGCCCGCGTCGAGCACCTTGGCGTAGAGCGCCTGCGCCCGCCCGACGACGGCAGGGTCCCGGACCCCCGCAGGCAGCGGCCCGTCGTACCCCTCGAAGTAGCGTGCGACGGCGTCCATGTGAGCACGACCCGCGGACCGGTCCTGGATCGTGCCGCCGACTCCGGGACTGATGCTGAGGAGCAGCGCCTTCAGGGCCTCGATCTCGGCCGTCGGATCGAGGCCGGGCGGCGGCTGATCCTGTACGGAACGCAGCTTGCCCAGAAGGTCGTTGAGGGCCTGAGGATGCCCGCTCTGGAGCATCGCGTCGAATCCCCGGGAGGTGGCACCCACCGCATCCATGGCGGCCGCGATGCGCCGGATGTCACCGAGCCCGAGCGCGGCCCAGTCCTCGGGTTCGGCGGCGGAGGGCGCCGGCGCGGTCTGTCCACCGCTCGCCGACCCCTCGCTCGCCGACCCCTCGGTCACCGGTCCCTCGGTCAATGGCCCCTCTTGCCCACCGAACATCTGCCCCATCGTCTGCAGGAGCGTCTGTGCGAACGGATCGCCGGGCGGCATCAGGTCCGCGAGGATCGCGGTGAACTGCGGCCCTGTGCTGGTCCGCATCAGGTCGGTCATCCGCCGGTACTGAGCCAGGAACTCGGGCGGCAGCGGCAACTCGGCTATCTCGTCGGCCAGTTCATGCAGCTCCGTCGCGGCGCTCATTGTCCCGGCGGGCCCGGACCGCATGAGCCAGTCGCAGAACGCCGCCAGGTCGGGCACGTTCCCGGGAACGCCAGGCTGCGACCGGACCGGCGTCAGGAGCGTCAGCAGGAACAACGCCGCCCAGCGCCGCTCCTGCGCCCCGGTCGCGGCGCCGATGGCGGTACGCGAATCCCGCGCGTCACGCAGGAGCCGCTCCGCGCGCTCCCGGTCGGCGGGATCCCCCGCCCCCGCCGACAGCCGCAGGGCGAGCGCCCCGCCCAGCCAGACGTTCACGGCTCCCCGCAGGCCGAGGTCGTGGCCCAACAGTGCGGCCAACTGGTCGAGTTCGGCGATCGCATCGTCGTACACCTTCGGCGGCACCGCCTGCGCCCCCATCGCCGGGACCAGCTTCCTGACCCGCTCCGCCGCTTCCGCCGCCCACGCGCGCAGCCCCTGAACTCCGCCGCTCTCCTCGTCGCCCACCCGCACCGCCTTTCCCCCGAAGCCCGGACCGCCACAACGACTCCACTATGCCGATCCCCCGGACACGGGGCGACGAGATCCCCGGCATTGACCACAAGGCGCCCGGGACACACCCAGTTCGACCCGCACCTGCAGCGGCACCTCGCGCGTGATGTCGTGTTGCTGACTGAACGTCTGGTCCGTAATGGACTACGGGAGTTGGTCTCGCAGGTGGTGCCGGAGGTGGCCGACTCGGCCGCAGGGTGGCGTGCGACGGTGCCACGAAGAGGGAATTAAAGGGGGCTTCATGAAGGAAAGCGACATGTGGTACGTGATTCTTGATCACACTGAGCACAAGCTCAAAGTGCGGCACGTACAGGGGACCAAGGAGGACGCGCGGGAAGTCGCGCGCCAGATCGCGCGTACGCACGTCTGGACGGGTAAAGGGACACGTGAGATTCACCAGGTGGCGAGGACATGTGGTTCGTGGCCTTCCGGCACACATCGGGCCACACCTCCGAGGGGCATGCGTTCCGCGTATACGTGAGCCAGCTGGTGGAGGTCCTTGAGCCCGCTCCTGAGGAAGAAGAGCCCGAACCCCAACGCCGGCGTTTCGGCCGCAGGCATCGGTAACGGTCGGTGCCTGCAAATGAAGTGGGCCACCTTCTGAGGATCGGGGCTTTATGTTCGGGAATCGGCGTCCACGCAGCGCCGTGAGGCAGGTGAGGGGAGCCTGCCGGGTGTCGGCGTGAGCGCCGCGCACGGGCCTACCGGCACCGGTCAGGGCTGGATGTTCTCCAGGTCTTCCAGGAGGGCGGGGTGCTTGGGCTCCCAGCCGAGGGTCCGGCGGGTGTGGGCGCTGGAGGAGGGCTGGTCGGTCGCGAAGATCGGGCCGAGCGGACCGTAGGTCTGCGAGGGCACCGACTCGACCGGCAGACCTAGCCGCCGGCCGATGACCGCGGCGATGTCGCGCACCTGGTCGCCCTCGTCGGCCACGGCATGCCAGGCGCTGCCGGCTTCGGCCTGTTCCAGGGCGAGCCGGAAGAGGACCGCCGCGTCGAGCGCGTGGACGGCCGGCCAGCGCTGGGTTCCGTCGCCCGGGTAGCCGGACACCCCGCTCCGGCGTGCAATGTGGGTCAGCAGGCCGGCGAACCCGCCAGTGCCCTGGTTGTGGACCGTGCGCGGCAGGCGTACGGCCGTACTGCGCACCCCGTGCGCGGCCAGGTCCAGGATCGCCGTGACGGTGCGGCCACGGCCGCCGACCGGTCCGTCGGTCGGCACCAGGTCGGCCTCGGTGGAGGCACGGCCCGGGGCCTGGGGTGTACCGGAGACGGTCACGAGAGGTCGGTTGCTGCCCACGAGCGCCTCGCCGAGAGCCGTGAGGGCGGCGCTCTCCTCGGCGACGTTATGCGCGAGGGCCTCGGGGCTGCTGAAGTCATTGCCGAACGCCAGGTGGATCACCCCGTCGGCCTGACGGGCGCCGGCCCGCAGGACGTCCGTATCGGCGAGGGCCCCCCGCAGCGGCTCGGCGCCCGCCGCCTCGGCAGCGCGCGCGGATGCGTCGGAGCGGGCAAGCGCCAGGACGCTGTGGCCGTTGCCGAGCAGTTCGGCGACGACGGTGGACCCGATCAGACCGGTGGCACCGGTGACGAAGACACGCATGGTGAAACCTTCCCGCAAGTGATGGGACTCTTGTCCCATCACACGCTACCAGGGTGACGGGACAAGAGTCCCATCACATATGCTGGCCTCATGGGCAGATGGGAACCGGGCGCACGCGAGCGCCTTGTCGTGGCCGCAGTCGACCTGTTCACCGAGCAGGGCTACGACGCCACCACGGTCGCGCAGATCGCCGAGCGCGCCGGGGTCACCAAGAGCACCTTCTTCCGGCACTTCCCCGATAAGCGCGAGCTGCTGGTGGCCGGACAGGAGACGCTGAGCCAGCTGCTGACCGAGGGAATCGCCGAGGCACCCGATGACGCCACCCCGCTGGAGGCGGTCGCGGCCGGACTTGAGCGCGCCTCCAGCACCATGGGCCCCATGAACCGCGAGCTCGCCCCGCGCCTGAAGGCGGCCGTCGCCGCCAGCGCCGAGCTGCAGGAGCGCGACGCCCTCAAGACCGTCAGCCTCGCCGCCGCGATGACAACCGCCCTGGTCGCCCGCGGCCTGCCCGACCCCACCGCGGCCCTCGCCAGCGAACTGGGCGTCCTGGCCTTCAAGCGTGGGTTCGCCCAGTGGTCCGAGGGCGAGCGCGACGGCACGGACGAACTCGCCGGATACGTCCTGGCGGCCCTGGACGAACTGCGCGCCGTGAGCGCGTCGCTGGGCTGACCCAACCCAACCAACTGCCCATCGGCGGGCAGCACATCGACCCGTCACCCGTCGGACCTGTTGGCAGACGCGCCTGCGCCACAGCGCACCCCCCTACGGCTTCTTCCTCCTGGTGGCTCGCGTGCGCAGCCGTCGGCAATTCACCATGTCACCGGCCCTGTTAATGACCGTGGGTGATCGCCGGAGGCATGCCGGTTGCGGGTGGTTCCACCGAACCCTGACGCGAAGCGGCCCATCGATCACACGGATGTCGGAGGGCCGAGCTCAGCAAGCTGGGCAGGAGCGGCAGACAGCGTCTCGCCTGGGGAACACCGGACGAGGAGAAGTCCTAAGGCAGGACGAAGCCGTCCGCCAGGTTCCCCCGTGGCGGACGGCTCACGTCCATACGTCCAGAGTTCAGAATCGGTGCAGGCAACAAGGTGCTCTGGCCACTGAGCTACGCCGGCCCGAAGCCGGCGACGGGATTCGAACCCGCGACCGCCCCATTAAAAGTGGAAGTAGCCCGCCCCTGCGCACCTGGACCCCTCCACCGTAGCGATCACCACACGGCGGCGCACCGCATTTTTCTGTCCGCAGCGCACAGAGCCCCCCAGGGGCTTACCGCCCGGGCACGGCCGGGGGCGGCGGCGCAAGGCAGAGCGCGGCGGGATCCTGGGAATCCTCTCGTGTTGTTCGCCGACGGGGCGCTGTCAGCCGCACTGTGTCGTTTCCGGGCGGGGCGTCATACATGCGAAGGGGCCCTGCGGAGCAGCCGGGCGGAGGTAGCGTTCCGGCATGACGCCAGCCCGGCCCCTGTTCCCGCCCTACCCGATCCGCGGCGTGCACGTGCGGCACCTGAAGCAGAACTGCGCGCCGCAATTCGCGGAGATAGCGGTGGACTTCGAGCCCGCAGCGGAGGGCTTCGTCTTCAAAACAGCCCGAGGGCTGTCGGTGGCGTACGAACCCGCCGACAACTTGCCGCGTTTCTTCGCGGCGGCCGCCGCGGGAATCGAGGAGCAGCTGAACCTGCCCGAGCACGGCATCGTGACCGCTACCCGGGTGGTGCTGCGCGGCGCCCGCGCCGACACATTCGGCTCTCACGAACTGGCGTTCAAGGTCGCGGGCTACCTCGCCGCCCGCAAAGCCCTGGAATCTGCGGAGGGTGCGTTGGCGAGGGCGCATGGCAGTTGATGCGAAGGGAGACTGCCGCCCTGCTGGTCTCTTGGTGCCCAGGGCTCGCATGGCTGCCTGTTCCGCGCCAGACAGCAGGAACAGCATTCCTACGATCAGCGAGAACAACGGTGAAATGAGCGCCCTGCCGAGCATCTCCAAGAGGGGCATCTGTCCCGGCCTCAGGCGCGGCGCCCCGGCCGCCCGGAGCACATCGGCGGGGGGTGCGGGAATCTTGTCGAGCGTGCGCCGTTCCGCGGCCTCGGCCTGAATACCCCTGCCGTCACCACGGGTCCGTCAACTGGACCGCGGAGAACTCGAATCGGTGCTCCTGCTCGCTGACCGCCGCCACCGCGCCGAGGTCACTCCTGAGGAAGACCCATGAGGCTTCCCTGGCCCGGCGGATCGAGGCAAACCAGCCGGGCCGCACCCGCAACTCGATCCACGGTGCGAGGTCGAGGCCGGTGAACAGGAAGGCCGTCGTGCGGAAGCCGTGCCGGGCGAGGAGTTCCTCCGCCCACGCGTCCAGATGCTCCCCGGGAGCCTCGTGGTCCAGCGCCGCGGCGGGCTCATGGGACATGCTCCAGAATCCCCGTACGGCATCCAGAGCCCCGTCGGGCACCTCTGCGGACGCCAGGGTGCGCGCTGTGGCGATGTCGGAGGCGTCGCGCAGCATGCGGTCGAGTTCCTGCTTCTCTCGCCGCTCCGTGAGTCTGCGCCGCAGTTCGCTAGTCATCATTGGCCTGCTGGTCATAGAGGTGGTGGTCCGGGTCGACTCGACACGGCCCGCGCCGGATCAAGTTGACGGCCTGCCGGTGGGCGGCGGATCGTCGGCCAGCTTCCGGGCGATGTCCTCAAGGGCCGTCAGATCCGCGGGGGTCAGGCGGTCGGCGAAGTGCCGGCGGACCGAGGTGACGTGGGCGGGGGCCGCCTCGGTGAGCGTTTCCAGTCCCTGCTGGGTGAGCAGGAGCAGACAGCCCCGGCCGTCGGTGGGGTCAGGCGCACGCCGGATGAGGCCACGCGCTTCCATCCGGGTGGCGTGGCGTGACAGGCGACTGCGTGACCAGCCCATCTTGGCGGCCTGCTCGTGGAGCGTGCTGGTGCGCGCGGGACGTTCCGACAGCGTGCTGAGCACCTCGTAGTCGGGCTCGGACAGACCGGCCGCGGCCAAGTCGCGTGCCGTGCCGGACTGTACGGCGATCACCATGCGGCGGAAGGCCCGCCAGGCGCGCTCCTGTTGGGGGTCGAGCCAGGCCGGAGTGCTGCCCGACCATTTCGTTGACATGTAACCAAAATAGCAGCTACGTTCGTTTCCATGTCAATGAAATTGTCGTTACCGCTGACCCGGGTCATGGTCCTCGTGTGCAGCACCCGCCCCGGCGCTCTCGGCCCCGCCATCGGGGCATGGCTCACCCGGGCGCTCACGGCCCGGGCGGCGCAGTTGCATGCCGAACTCGTGACCGTCCGCCTGAGTGACCTCGCACTGCCGTTCCTCGACGAGGAGGAACCCCCCTCCACCGGCACCTACCGGCACGAGCACACCCGGCAGTGGAGCGCGATAGCGGGTGCGGCGGACGGCTTCATCGTCGTCACCCCGGAGTACAACCACGCCATGCCGGCGACCCTGAAGAATGCCCTGGACTACCTCGGCGGCGAATGGGCCTGGAAGCCGGTCGGATTCGTCAGCTACGGAAACACATCGGCCGGCACCCGGGCCGTCCAGCACGCCAAACAAGCAGCGACGGCCCTGCGCCTGGTACCGCTGGGCGCCACTGTCGCGATGCGCATCAGCGACACCACGGAGCGCGGCGAGGTGATCCCGGATCCCGCGCGTGACGCGGCAGCGGTCGGCGTACTGGACGAACTCATCCGGGTCACCCACGCGTTGCGGCCACTGCGCGAGGCAGCCCGCACCGGATCGCTGCCCGGCCCTCTGCCCGGCTCCTACGCAAGGCGGCTGCTCCCGCAGGAGGCCGCGCAGGTCACCGTGCTGCAACGCTGCTGCTGGATGGACGAGGCACTCGCCAACAACACCCTGCGGGTTCCGGCCCTGCACGAATCACCCGACCAGGTACGTGCCTGGCTGGCGCAGTGGCACACCACCGGCCTGTGGCGGGACGGCCGGCTCCTGGCACTGATACGCGCGCGCCGCACCGGCACCGACTGGCACATAGGCCGCCTGGGCGTGGCACCTGACCTGCGCGGCCAGGGCCTGGCCCGCTGGCTCCTGCACAGCGCCGAGCACGCCGCCCCGCCGCAGTGCCGTCGCAACGTGCTGTCCACCGGCTCCCGCAGCCACCGCAACATCGCCTTCTACGAAAGCGCGGGGTACCGCCCGATCGAGTCCGCCCCGGGCGACGACGTCATCACCCTGGCCAAGAGCACCACGCAGCGCCGGCGCACCACCACCCCGGACCAAGGCGACGCAGGGACAGACGGCCCCGCGGTCGGGCGTGATGACTTTCAAGCCGTGCACGGCGCGGCGCCTGCCGGGCCGACTGGCTCGGCCAACACCCCGCGAGGGGACCGGCCGTGAGTGCACACGACGACGGGCACACGCCGCGGCCGGCCGATGCTCTGGCCCGCCACGGCCGCTCCGACGGTCGGCTCGACCAGCAAGTCTGCTCGTCAAGGGATCTGCGGACCGGCGAGATCGTTCTTCGCCGCCGCAGGCACTGTGCCGATCGTCCACGCGGGTCTGCGGCGACGCAGGACAGCCCGGGGCTGTGGAAGCCCCGTCGTCCTCCGCGGTGAGAAGAGCAGAAGCGGTACCCGTCGGCCGGCTCAAGAGTAGGCTTTAAGACACGGAACGTGGCTGCCTCCCTGTGTCGGACCGCAGTGCGCGGCACTCGACCCGCTTCGGCACACCGGGGGATGGGGATGAGCAGGGAAGCGAACATCGCCCGCACTTTCGTGGAGCTCGCCGACACCCTGGCGGACGACTTCGACGTCATCAACTACGTGCAGCAACTGCACCGCCGCTGCTGCGAGATCCTCGACGTCACGGACGCAGCCGTCCTGTTGGCCACACCGGAATCACCGGCCTCCCCGGAAGCCCGCCTGTACGACCCGACAGCGGCAGCCCGCGGCACCCGGGACATCGATCGCGCCAGAGGCGCAGCCATCGACATGGCCATGCGCGAAGGCCCCGCCGTCGACGCCTACCGCACCGCCGCCGTCACCTCCGGGCACCTCAGCAGCGCTCCTGCCGCCTGGCACCACGTCACCTTCCGGGCCGGCGCCACCGGCTACACCTACGCCGCCGCCGCGCCCCTGCGGCTCCGTGAGGAGACCCTCGGCAGCCTGCTGCTTCTGTACAAAGGACACGACCCGCCGCCGGTCGCCGACCTCGCTCTGGCGCAGGCGTTCGCCGACGCGGCCGCCATCGGCCTGCTCCACGCCCGCGCCCTGCGGCAGGCCGACGCCCTCAACGAACAGCTCCGCAGCGCCCTGCACAACCGCATCCTCATCGAACAGGCCAAAGGCTTCCTCGCCGCCCACCGCGGCATCTCCCCCGCCGAGGCCTTCGAGACCCTGCGCCGCCTCGCGCGCCACCACCGCGTACGGCTGGTCACGGTCGCCCAAGAAGTCATCGCCATACGAGATCTTCCCCAAACACCGGCCTCCGCCCGCAACATGGGCCGGGACACACCGGCCACGTAAGCCCCTATGCGCTCAAGGGCCGCTCACACGGCCTGCCGTTCGGCACCTGATGAGGAGGCAGCATGCTCAACTCCGCCGACACCTGGGGAGTCGCCGACTCCTTCGAGCAATGCGAGCGGCTTCGCCGCATCACCAGGGAGACGATCGACAGGGCCCGCCGGATACGGTCCGAGGCGACGGAGATGCGACTGCAGGCAGAACAGACCCGCGCCGACCGACAGCAGTGGCTCTCCGCACGCCGACGCGAGGACATCGCGAGCCGCCCCGTCTCGCCCCTCACACTCCCGCACGCCAGGACAGCTCCTGCCGTGCAGCTCACCGCCCTGGCCGCCTTCGTGCACGCCCGCCTCGACGAGGAAGCGGCCTCCGCGGATCTGTACCACAAGGCCGGCTGCCCGGCGGCCAATCCACCCGGCGCCCGCGGCCCGGCACCCTGCGCGTGCGGAATCCCGCACCGCCTGCACCAAAAGATCGCTGACCGCCGGAGCATCGCCCGTTTCGCTGAGACCGCGATCCGCACGGCCGACCACACCGCTCCCAACTGGCCCCGCAACGAGATAGACGCTCTTCAAGACCTGCAGTTACTCGCGATGGCCTACGAACTGCACTGGCTGTGGCAGGAGGAATGGCGCCCATAACGTGCGCAGTGCGTGCGGGTCGCCGGTCGAATGCCGACGCCGCCGTGGTGGGCCAACAGGCCCCGGTGTTCGCGACGTTGAGGGTGAGGGGCAGGGCGAGTAGTAGGAGGCATCAGGGGACAGCAGGGCGGGTTCGTACTCCTCCGAGCGGCGTGGGTCACTTTCCGACAGCGGTACTCAGCCGGCTCGGCGCACGGCCGTCCGTACGATCTTCACGATCCGGTCGGCTCGGCTGGTCCGCCCGGAACCACTTCGCGTAGTGGGGCTCTTCGACCGCCCGGGCCCGCACCGTCATGCCGCCGCGAGACGTGAAGTCCGTCCCCGCGTAGCCCGGCTCCACCTTGACTATCTCCGTCAAAGGGATCTCTGCCACCCGGCCGAGGTTTCTCACGATCACCTTGTCGTCCGTCAATTGGAGCGACGTGGCGAAGCCGTACAACAGCCCGACTGACCGCGGATCCCGTACGCGTCCAACAAGCCGCCTCACGACTCCTCTTGGGATCGCGGCGCGCCCCGGCCGTCCTGCTCTCCCTCACGAGCCTGCCGGAGGGGCCGCGCTGCTGCGGTCCCGGGTCCTCAGGGCAGGAATGTCACGGCCGGGAAGGCCGGGGACGGCCCGTCGAGCAGGTGCCCGCGACGGTGGCGCAGGTGGTGGTCGAAGAACGCCAGCGGGTAGGCCTGCTGGATCTTCACCGCCTGCTGGGGATCGAGAGTGCCGATCACGTCCTCGAGCTGCTGCCGGCTCCATCCGTACAGCTTCGCCACCTGGGGGAACAGCGCCTCGTTGTCGCCGTAGGAGACATGGGCGGCGCCCCGGGCCTGAATGTCCAGCCGCCAGCCCTTCAGGTGCGACCAGAAGGCAGCGGCCGCGGGATCCGTGGCGCGGGTGAACTCGGCGGACATCATCATGAAGGGCCGGTCCAGATCGCCGGCCAGCGGCGGGTTCATCTGCATCGGGCCATCCAGGCTCAGCCCGGCCCGGATACGCTCGTCCGCGAGCATGGCGCAGGCGGTGGCCGTGCCTCCCTTGGACCAGCCGAACGCACCCATGCGCCGCGGGTCGAGGGAGCCCAACAGCCCGGCGGGCAAATCACGTTGATCGACGTCGGGGTTGGACTCGGCGGCGAGCTTCTCGACGCAGTCCAAGACGAAGCGCAGGTCAGCGGCGAAGTCACCGGGCATGGTCGGCGCCGTCGGGTCATCGCTCGGGACGGCGGTCCGGCCGTCGGGGAACTGGGTGTAGGTGTCGTATTGGTGAGCCACCGTCACCACCGCATACCCGTGGCTGGCGAGCTCCTGGACCATGACGGTGTGATCGCCCTGATGGCTGTGGGCGCCGTGCGAGAACACGACGACGGGCAGCTGCCGGCCCGTACGCCACACCGGAGCGCCCACATGGCCGGCCGTCAGCGGCCCCCGGGAGGCCAGATCGCCGAACCCGGCGTCGGCAAGGAAGGCCTGCAGTGCACCGTCCGGCATCCAGGGCGCCACCGGATACCGCCGAACGCCCCGGGCGGGATACCAGAGGGTGGCCATCAGCTCGCGGAAGTGCCCGGGGCCCGCGATGCCGTCCGGACGCGACCGGTCAACGAGATGCAGTTGGACCGTGCCCACCGGGTGTGGCCCTCTCGGCACGGGCAGCACCAGCCGCTTCGCGGACGGCTCGGCTGCCACCGGGCCGGCCCATGCGGGGTCGGCAACTCCGGCCAGTGGCACACTGGCCCCGGCGGCCAGTGCGGCTCCCATCATGCTGCGGCGCGTCATGCCTCTCCGGCTGGTGAACCGTGTGGTGGTCATGGGCCCTCCCCTGGTGACGGATCGTCAAGCGTGCTCCGCGGCCAGCCCGCGGGCACAGAGACGACGCTGCCAGATACCCCTCCCCCGCAGCATCGGCCCACCGATCACCTACACGCCGATCGCATCGGCCCACGGATTTACGCCCCGGGGCTAATACGATCGGGCAGCGTCGGCCGGCTGCGAGACCACCCTGACCGCCCCCGGGCCCGGAGTCGCGGCCGCGGTCCCTTGGCGCACTTCGCTCTCTTTGCGCGCGCTCCTCCCCCGCTCCCCCGGTACGGTCCGCCCGCCCGCCCGCCGCACCCTCAGGCGCAGAATTGTCCGTCCGCCCCATGGACAACTCCCCATCACACCGCCTAACTTCACCGATTGACAACGATGTCAGACGTTCCGGTGGCTTTGAGGAGCAGTGATCGTCGATGGTGTCACGAAGAATCCTCCTGCAAGCAGGCGGCGCGGCCCTCGCGGCCGGAGGGCTGGGCCTGACGTCGCAGCAGCAGGCCGGGGCCGTCGAGTCCGGTGCCGCGACCCGACTCCTGCCGTCCTTCGGCCGCCCCGTCCGCCTCGACGTCGCCGACGTCAGCACACTGGACGGCCACGACCAACTGCTGTTGACGACCCTCCAGGGCGTCGTCAACCGGCAGGAGCCACGCCTCTACTTCAACTTCGACAAGAGCGAGGTGGACCTGCGGTGGCTCCCCGCCACCGGCGCAGCCGTCACCCGCCACGACGACGCGCTCGACCTGGTCCGCCGCTACCGCAAGCAGGTGCGCGGCGCCGTCCTTGTCGACCCGGACGTGCCCGACTCGGTCAACATCGCCACCACGCTCGCCGGCCTCAACAACGCCGTCGCCGCCACCGCCGAGCAGGCGCGCACGCACGGCCTGAAGACCGTCATGGATCTGCGCGGCCGCTTCGACGCCGACGATGTGCTCGCCACCTACCGCTGGCAACTCGGCAACCTCTTCCCGCAGTGCAGCCACGCCCTGCTCGCCGGCCTGCCGCCCACCCGGACCGTGGCCGCCGACGACGTGACGTGGCGTCAGGTGGCGCGCGAGGCCGAGCGGATCCGCGATGAGTCCAACTGTCAGGTGCGCACCTTCGACCTGAGCCCGGAACTGGGCGGCGGCAACGACGTCTACGTACGTTTCCAGGACTCGTTCGCAGACGACGGGTGGGGCGCGTCCGTCGCCTCCGTCCTGGTGAAGGCGGACGGCAAGGAAGTCGCCTCCTTCACTCCCGGCACGGACGCCGAGAAGCCATACCTCTTCGACGGCCTCAACTCCTCCCTCAACGACCGGTCCAACCGGTTCAGCGACGGCGGCGGCTACTTCATCTACCGCCTCACCGCGCCCGCCGGAACACAGCACCTGGTGATCGAGGTCGACCTGTGGAACCAATATCTGGTCACCGCCACCAGCACCGCACCCACCCGCGTCGAGCCCTTTCCCTACTTCCGGGACTACGTGGTGGCGAGCAAAGCCATGGTGCTGTGGCTGCCGCCGTCCGGTGACACCGGCAAACTCCTCGACGAGACATTCGCCCGGCTTGAACCCACCACCCCCTACACCGGCTGGTTCTCCAACGACGTCGCAGGCGAGTGGGGCGGCGTGGACCGTGCCTCACAGCACGGGATCGAGGTCGTCCCCGCTGACTTCTACATGAACGGCACCGTCCACGCGGGCGTCCCCGCGAAGGTCTCCGGCAAGGTCCGACGCCCTCCCAAGGCCAAGCTGCAAAGCCGCGTTTACCTCACGCTCACCGTGGGCGAAGGTGACAACGTGCAGTACTGCCAGCGTCGTATGCGCGACATCTGGGACGACCCCAAGCGCGGCAGCGTCCCCGTGAACTGGACGGTCAGCCCGCTGCTCGCCGACATCGGCCCCGCTCTGCTCGCCTACTACCAGAAGACCGCCACCGCCAACGATCTGCTCATCTGCGGCCCTTCGGGGGCGGGTTACACCTACCCCGGATCCTGGCCCGACAAGGACCTGGACGCCTACACGGAACTCTCCGGCCGGTTCCTGCGCCGCACCGGCATGGACCTGGCCTACGCCTACAACCCCCGCAACGCCGCGAACGACGGCTGGCTCCCCTTCGACGAGCGCGTCGCGGGCTCGTACCGGAAGAACACGCCGCTGCGCGGGATCATCCAGTCCTGGGAGACAGGCGATCTACAGATCAGGCCGGCCGGGCTTCCCGTGATCGGCAACTTCTACCCGCAGGGCAAGGGCAAGGAGTTTCGCGACGGACTGCTGCGCCACATCGAAGGCAGGGACGAGTCGAAGCCCATGTTCATCGCCGCGGCGATCAACGCCTGGAGCTGGACGCCGAGCGACATCGCGGAGCTGGCCGGACTGCTTGATGCGCCCTTCGAAGTGGTCCGCGGTGATGTGTTCTTCGACTTGATGGACATGAGCGCGTGAAAGAACGCCCATGGTCACGAGCGCGATCGGTGCCCGCCCCCACGGGGCGGCTCAGCCCACGCCCGTGAATGGACGTATGGATGGACCTGCCTGACTCAGAGGATCGCTTCCGTGTACGCGGTCACGTCCTGAACCGATGCGTTGCCGCCGCAGATCACCAGGCCTAGCCGGGTTGCCTCGCCGGTCTTGGCCAGGACGCGGCGGGCGGCCGGCAGGAGGCAGCCCGCCGCGGGCTCGGCCCATACGCGGGCGTGCTCGGCCAGCTCGAGCACGCCTGTGTAGGCCTCCGCCTCGGGCACGACCAGTACCTCGTCGACCAGGTCACGCACCATGGTGTAGGTCAGCGGGGACACCGTGGGCGCACTGAGCGTGCTGATGCGCGAATCCACCTCCACCTGGACCGGCCCTCCGTGGGCCAGTGCCCGGGACATCGCATCGGCGCCGGTGGTCTCCACGCCCCACACGCGCACGTCCGGCCGGCGCGCCCGCAGCGCCGCCGCCACACCGGC
The DNA here is from genome assembly GCF_053606765.1 of Streptomyces sp. NPDC055189. Classification (NCBI taxonomy): domain Bacteria; kingdom Bacillati; phylum Actinomycetota; class Actinomycetes; order Kitasatosporales; family Streptomycetaceae; genus Streptomyces; species Streptomyces sp. NPDC055189. Next base: position 158,936 of record NZ_JBSGSG010000001.1, on the reverse strand, counting down.
GATCAGACCACCGCCGCCGATGGAAACCAGGACGTCCGTCAATTCGCCTGCGTCGGCGGCGAGTTCTAGTCCCACGGTGCCCTGCCCCGCGATGACCACCGGGTCGGCAAAGGGATGCAGCAGCGTGAGCCCCTCCGTCTCCAGCCCGTCCATCGTCGCGAAGGCCTCGGCCATGGTGGCGGTCAGCCGCACGTCGGCTCCGGCGGCCCGGGCAGCCCGCACCGAGCGTTCCGGTGCGCTGCGCGGCATCACCACGGTCGCACGCACCCCCAGCGCGGCCGACATCTCCGCCACGGCGACGCCATGGTTGCCGCCGGACACCGCGACCACGCCGGCCGCGCGCTGCTCATCGGTCATCGCCAGCAGCTTGGCGACGGCTCCTCGCGCCTTGAACGAGCCGGTGCGCTGCAGCAGTTCGAGCTTGACCGTGACCGGTACCCCCAGCAATGCGCTCAGCCCCGGGCTGGGCAGCGTGGGCGTGCGCACCACATGCCCGGCAATCCGCGCCGCCGCGCTCTCCACGTCCTCAACACCGACCATGGCGCCCCTCCAGGATGTTCCGCGTTCCCTGTCCGCCTGCACCCTACGTGGCTGAGTCCGGAGGCAGGCAGCAGTTTGGATCACCGCCGCCAGGCACAACACAGCGGACCGCCCGGCTCCGGCTTCCAGGCTGTCGCGGCCGTCAGCTCGATGGAGCCCACTACGGAGTACAACAGCAGGGCCCGGACCGCGCGTCGCGGTCCGGGCCCTGCCTCGTGCGGTGCCGCCCTGCGGCGGCGGTGCGTCAGCTCTGTGCGGTCTCGTCGTTCGTCTGCTCAGCGTTTCCCGCTGCACCCGTCTTCTCGCGCATCTTGCGCACCAGCTCCGCCTTCTGGTCGGCGGCGCCCTGGCGGTCGAGGTTGCGGTGGGGGCCGTTGTTCTGCCGTTCGGCGCGGGACAGCCTCTTGCGCTTTCCGCCGCCCATGCCCACGGGGTTGTTGATGTTCTTGCTCACGGGTTCTCCCGGAATGATGTGAAGTGATCTACGGATTCATCGGCGGGTGGACGGGCGCGGCGACATCGGAAGGACGCCAGCAGGGGCCCGTCACGCTCTCACTCGTAAATCAGCGTCTGGAAGAACATGTCCAGGACATTACCCGCTTCCGCCGGCCTCGCGCACCACGTTTTCGCCGACCCTGCGCCGAGCGGGCCGGGAGCAAGCGCCCCGGGCCAGCTGTTATCCGGTATCCGGCGGGCAGCGGGCGGCGGGCCGTCCGGTTTGATGGTTGGCGGCGACGGTTCGGTCACTGGAGGCGGCGGTTCAGCTTCCGGAGCCGACGATGGCGGTGACGCGTATCTCCACGCGCATGGCGGCCAGGCCGAGGACCGTGACGCCGGTCTCGGTCCAGATCGGCGCGCGGCCGTCGAGGCGACGGCGGAACTGCTCGGCCATGACCTGGTTGTGGTCGTCGCCGATGACGTCATCTCCCGGTTCGACCTTGTGGTACGAGTTGACGTGGATGACGTCCTTCCACGTGGCGCCGACCGTGGCGAGCGTGCGCTCGACGTTGTCGAAAGCCTGGATGATCTCGTCTTCCAGCGAGTCGGGGATGACCAGGTCGTCGTCCACCCCGGCCTGGCCGGAGATCTCGACCCGGTCGTCGACGCGGACCGCCCCGCTGTAGCCGAGGGCCTTGTGCAGCTTCTCGCCGAAGCCCGGAGTGACGCCGAAGGTGACGGTGCTCATGATGTTCCCTCTTCCAGTCCACAGGGGCATATTTCCTCGCGTATGACTTCACGCTTGAAGTAATAGTAGCAAGCATTGGCTTCAAGCGTAAAGTGACTGCGTGCTCCGCCGACGGAGCACACAGATCCACGAGCAGCATGGGAGGAACCATGAGCGACACGGGCGGACACCAAGACGACGAGGACCTGCGATGGCTCGACGAGCAGGAGAAGGCGGCGTGGACAGGGCTGATCTCCCTTGTCCTGCTGCTCCCCGCCAAGCTGGAGTCGCCGCTGCGGCAGGAACACGGCCTGACCCTGTTCGAGTACCTCGTGCTCAGCCACCTCTCCGAGGCCCCGCAGCGCAAGCTGCGGATGGGAGAGCTCGCCTTCCTCGCCAGCGGGTCGCTTTCCCGCCTGTCCAACGTCATCAAACGCTGCGAACAGCGCGACTGGGTCGTACGCACACCTGACCCGGACGACGGCCGGTACACCCTCGCCGAACTCACCGACGCCGGCTTCGCCATCGTGCACCTGGCAGCGCCCACACACCTGCGCTCCGTACGCCGCATCGTCCTCGACTCGCTCAACACGACCGACCAGAAAGCTCTCGCCCGCGTCGCACACAAACTCCGCATCGTCCCCGACGACTTCGGCTGACAGCCACCCCCACCCCACGACCCGGGGCAAGTGAAGACCTTCGCGCCGCAGACACGCAGCCGGTCAGCGGATCACGCTGAACCGCAGGTGGGTGGCGTTCGGTGTCTCGATCACCTTCGTGCGCTCCAGCCGGTACTGTCCGCCCGGCTGCTCGAAGAGCCGGGTGCCGCTGCCGAGCAGGACCGGGGCCAGATGGATCTGGATCTCGTCCAGCAGCCCGGCCGCGAGGCACTGCTGAGCCGCGCTCGCGCCGTGCACGGCGACCACCTTGCCGCCCGCCGCCTCCTTCGCCCGGGCCACCGCACCGTGGATGCCGTCGGTGACGAAGGTGAAGACCGAGGGGGCCCGTACCGTCTGCGGAGCGGGTGCCTTGTGGGTGAGGACGAAGCACGGCGCCGACCCGGCGGGCCCGCCGTCGCCCCAGCCGCCGTCGCCCGCCGCCAGGTCGTAGGACACCCGGCCCATCAGGATCGCCCCCAGCCCTGCGCGCATCTCCTCCAGCAGCTCGATGTCGCGCGGGTCCGGCTGGTGCAGCCACCGGTGCAACGGCATTCCGCCGTCGCCCAGTTGCTGCTCGCCGGAGACGTTCGGACCGGTGACGAACCCGTCCAATGACATCGAGATGCCCGCAATGACCCTGCTCATGACCTCGTCCCTCCGTCGGGTGCCTTCCTGAGGTGACGTCGGAGCCGCGGGGCAGTTCTCGACAGCTCGCACAGCGCTCCGGCGTGATCATCCGGTGGCGGTAGGCTTCCCCGGTTCCCGAACCGATCGAAAGGGCGTGGCATGACGGCGGAGCCGAGCATCCGGTTGAACCCGCTTCTCCGGGCCGAGATCAACTTGCCCTGCCCCGCCGAGGGCGACGCGTACCGGCAGTTGGCCCGTGACTGGTTCACCCGGGCCGTGGACCTCCTCTCCGGAGCGCTCGGTGACGGCTTCGACTACGGCCTGGACCTCACCGCACAGGCCCTGGCCAACGACGGCGTCGGCCCCTGCGGGGCACCCGGAACGCTCTGGGCCTCCTTCGTCTACTGGGAGACCACCCGCGGACGCCAGCAGCTGGTCGAGACCTACTTCTGCCCCGCCAACTGGCAGGACTTCCTCCAACAGCTCGGGTACCGGCCCCGCGAGGCGCAACTGCGGCTGGCACTGCTCGACACCGAGGGCCAGCCCGGCGAGCCCTGGCTCGAGGTCTCCCTCACCCGTGACGACGACACGCCGGATGTGGTGTCCTTGATCGCCGTGCGAACGGCGGAGGAGTTCGAGGACCCGGCGACGACAGACGAGGCACAGCAGCGCTGGGAGTCCTTCCTGCGCGACCGGGTTGAACACCACCGCAGCGTTCTCTACGCCTCCGTCGCCGACGACGGCGACTACATCACGGGCCGCACGGCCCTCGAAGACGGTCTGGGCCTGCTCCTGGAGGACACCCTGCCCGAGCTGGAAACGACACTGCGCGGGTACGGGTGGCTGACCGTCTGCTCCCCCGGCGTCGTCACGGCCCTCGGCGGCGTTGCCGCCCTGCAGGCCGGCGGAGCCTTCGCGGAGGTGACCCCGCTTCCCGGCGGCGGTGCCTGGCTCAAGGCGACAAGCCGCATCCACGCCTACACCGACGCCCGTGTGCGGGACGTCTTCGACGCACTCGCGCCGGTCCTGCCCCCGGGCAAGCCGGTGCCCACGCTCGTGTCCGAGACACGCCGGCTGGTGTACGAGGACCCCGTACAGACCGGCAGTACCGGCCGTGCGGCGAACGGACCCAACGCGCGCGAGGACGCTAGGTGCGGGTGCGCTGCGCCCCCGGCTGCTACGCCAGGACGGGCAGTGACGTGAGGCCGCGCACCAGACGAGTACGGCGCCAGATCAGTTGCCCGGCCGGGACGGCAAGCCGGATCTGGGGGTATCGGGTGAGCACCGCTCGCAGGGCGATCTCCAGCTCGGCCCGGGCGAGGGGAGCGCCGACGCAGCGGTGGATGCCGTGGCCGAAGCTGAGGTGTGCGGCAGCGTCGCGGTCCAGGTCGAGCAGGTCCGGCGCCGAGAAGCGCGCCGGGTCCCGGTTGGCTGCCCCAAGAGCGACGGTTACGGGGGCCCCGGCGGGGATGTCAGTGTCACCCAGCGCGATGGCTTGCGTGGTGTAGCGGAAGGTCGCCGTGCTGACCGGGGAGTCGAAGCGGAGCAGTTCGTTGAGCGCGGCGGACACGTCGTCCGGATTCTCCCGCAGGCGCGCCAGTTCGGCCGGGTGCTGGAGCAGCGCCAGGGTGGCGTTGCCCAGGGCGTTGGTCGTGGTCTCGTGTCCGGCCACGAGCAGCAGCACGGCCAGGGACACCAGTTCTTCCTCACTCAGGTGGTCGTCCCCGTCGCGGGCCGAAATGAGCCTGTCGAGAAGAGTGCTGCCGGGACTCCGGCGTTTGGCGGTGATTAGGTCCGTCATGTAGTCGCCCATCGCATGCGAGGCTGCGTCGATGACGTCCGGCTCTCCCGCCGCGAACAGCGCCGCGGACCAGCGCTGGACATCACTCCGGTCCGCGTGCGGAACTCCGAGCAGTTCGCAGATCACGATGACCGGCAGCGGTACCGCCAGGCCGGCCACCAGGTCGAACCGCTCGCCGGCGGGCCACTGCTGCAACAGGTCGTCGGTGACGTGGGCGATGAAGGGGCGCAGTTGGTTCACGGCCCCGGTCGTGAAGGCCTTGGTCACCAGCTTGCGTAGCCGGGTGTGCTGGGGCGGGTCGCTGGCCAGCATGTTCTGCGCGATGGCCGGGTGCAAGCGGCGCCGTGAGTCCTTGCCGGCGAAGAAGGCGGCCGTGTTTTTGGACAGGCGCACGTCGCCGAGGGCTTCTCGGGCTTCCGCGTAGCCGGTGACCAGGTAACCGGGGTGCCCGCCGGAGGCGGCGGGTACGGGCCGCACCGGGCAGGTGGGTGGCGTGGCCGCCCGGGCCGGATGGCGGTTCTCAAGGAAGCGGGGATCCTGAGACGGGTCAGTCATGCTCTCAGGCTCCAACGGGTCGAGGCCGGCGGGCCGCCGTCGGCGACAGACCCGGCACATGGGGATGGCGTCACCGCAGTGTAGAGCCGTGCGCCACTCAGGGCATTCAGGGCGTTCAGCCACCCACAGCAGCCGTGACCGCACTTTCGGCAAGAAGGCATACAGGTCACTGTGCGGCGGCTGCGTGGGCGTCTCACCACCCGAGGCGCAACGGCGAAGACCACGTCGATCAGGCGGCAACCCCCGGAGCCACCGCGGCGACTACGGCACGCGGGACAACGACACCCGGCATTCACCGCCGAACAACAGGGAGCCGACCATGAGCCGAGCACGCACACGAAAACTGCAGGTCACGCTGGCCGCGCTGGCCGTCACGGCCGCCAGTGGCGCGGTGCTGACGCTGCCACAGGCGTCGGCGCAGCCCACGGCCGCGGCCGCCGGTGCCACCGGCTACGCGACGCAGAACGGCGGGACCACCGGCGGCGCGGGCGGCCAGACGGTACGGGCCACGACGGGCACCGCGATCCACACGGCCCTGTGCAGCCGGGCCGCCGACGACACCCCGATCACCATCGAGGTGGAGGGGACGATCAACCACGCCAATACCGCGAAGGTGTCGGGCGACAGCTGCAACACCGCCGCCGGCGTGATCGAGCTCAAGCAGATCAGCAACGTCACGCTCATCGGCGTGGGCAGCGGCGCCGTCTTCGACCAACTGGGCATCCACATACGCGATTCCAGCAACATCGTCATCCGGAACGTGACCGTCAAGAACGTCAAGAAGTCCGGCTCCCCCACCTCCAACGGCGGCGACGCCATCGGCATGGAGAGCGACGTGCGCAACGTCTGGGTCGACCACACGACCCTGGAGGCGTCGGGCGGGGAGTCGGAGGGCTACGACGGCCTCTTCGACATGAAGAACAACACGCAGTACGTGACGCTGTCCTACAGCATCCTGCGCAATTCCGGACGCGGCGGCCTCGTCGGGTCCAGCGAGAGCGACGTCTCCAACAGCTACATCACCTACGACCACAACAAGTACGAGAACATCGACTCCCGCACGCCCCTGCTGCGCGGCGGCACGGCCCACATCTACAACAACTACTACACCGGCCTGAACGAGTCCGGCATCAACTCCCGCGCCGGAGCCAAGGCCAGGGTCGACAACAACTACTTCAAGAACTCCAAGGACGTCCTGGGCACCTTCTACACCGACGCGGCCGGCTACTGGCAGGTCAGCGGCAACACCTTCGACCAGGTGACCTGGTCGGCCGCCGACGACGAGTACAACCCGGCCGGCCCCAACCCGACGTCCAACACCACGGTGAGCATCCCCTACGCCCACTCCCTCGACAAGGCCGCCTGCGTGCCTGCCATCGTGGGCAGAACGGCGGGGGCGGGCACGGGTCTCAAGGTGTCGGACGGCACCTGCTAGACGCGGCAGCCGGAGCCGCAGCCATTGCTGCTCACCCGTGCACTCTCCTCCTGCGCAGGTACCCACGCAGGAGGAGAGTGCGCCGCACGCGACCGGGGTGGCAGGCAAGCTGGTCGCGGTAGGCGACCGTCCGCCCGTCGGCGGCGTGCGGGGTCAGCGGACCTTCGTCAGCTCACCCTTGTCCTGAAGGGTGGCGATGCCACTGGCCCAGAGGCTGTTGACCCGCTGGCGCTCCTGCGTGTTCGGGTAGGCGTTGGTGCAGGACGTGCCGGGGCCGCCGCCGGACATCAGCTCGCTGCACGGGCCCGAGTAGTGGTCGGGCAGTCCGAGCACGTGACCCGTCTCGTGGGCCGTCACCCGGGTGGAGTTGTACTGCTGGTTCTGCCGGTAGTCCAGGAAGATGTAGCCGTGGCCGCGCCCGTCGGTGGAGGCGTACGAGCCGCGCGAGTCGTTGCCCTCGCGGTACTCGAAGTCAGCCGTCGAGCTGGTCTCCTGGAGCTTGACGTTGCTGACGGAGGAGTTCCATATCTGCGTGCTCTGCGCTATCTGGCTGCGGAAGCTGGGCGCCCGGGTCGTGCGGTACCGGACGGTGACGGCCTGGATGCCCGGCTGCGCCGCCTGCTTCTTCAGCGCCGACTTCATGACGGCGTCGAAGAACGCCCGGTTGGCGGCCTCGTTCTCGGCGGAGCCCGCGTACGCCGCCGTGGCGTTCGTGGAGGCGGACTTGACCGCGTCGGGCGCGGGCGCCGCGAACGCCGAGGGAGCCGCGGCGAGCGAGCCGACCAGAGCGGCAGCGCCGAGGATGGAGAGGAGGCTGGTGCGGGATCTGTTCACGGGGGTGTGTCCCTTCCCGATGTCCTGTGGCCTGGATGGCCGGGAACTCCCGGGCACGGGGGTGCCCGGGATCCCGGGACCGGAGCCAGCGGGTGCGCGGCCTTCGGTCGGGATGAGTATCGGGAAGTCGGGGCTCGTTCGTACCGATGCCATTCGGCGATAACAGCAGAGCATCAACTGGTTTGCGCCATGCGCGACTTGCCGCATTCCAAAACCGGCGCCGCCCCGATGAGAGGCGGATCTCTAGTCGACTGGTAGATCCAGGAACTTCGCCGGAGCCAGGTCGAGGAACTTCGACATCGCGCCGCGCAGACGGGCCGTCTCCGGGCTACCGGGCTCGGACACCACGCTGCGGAACGTCAGTTCCAGGACCCGCTCCCCGTCGCGCACCAGGAGAGTGGCGATCTGGGCCTGCTGCCCGGGCGGGCCGGCGAGCATCGTGCGCATCAGTGCCTCGTCGCCGAACCTCCGCTCCACGTCGAGCGGCTTGCTCGGATCGCCGGCCGGATCCACCACCTCCACGGGGAAATCCTGATCGCCGACGCTGACCGTCCACGCCGTGCACTGGGCGTAAACCGCTCGCATGTCGGCCATCCAGGCCGCGGCAGCCCCCGCGGCCCGTTCCGAGATCCCCTCGTCGACCACGATCGAGGAGTCGGCGGTCGTGAACGAGGTCCTGATCTCCCTCGGGGGCTTGTCGGTGAACGTGCGGTTCAGCAGCTCGGTGCTTTCCGGGGTCGGGCCGGTCATCGGCGGCGGGTCCTCGTCGGACGAGGGCGAGGCCAACTCGGTGAAATCGTCCAGGCCCGCTCGGGCCAGATCCGCGGCCCCTGTCAGCAATCGCTCAAGATCCCCCGCCCCGGCGGTCGAGGCCGATGAAGAATCCCCAGAAGTGCCCATAACTCTCCCCCTTGTTGATTCCTGGATGGTGCGTGGTGAACGTGAACGCACCCAGTCCCGTACGCGGTCCGCGGCGCCGCAGGAGGAGGCCGCATACAACCTCGCTCTTGCCGCCACCGGTGCATGCCCCCGGACCGAGTGGCCGCGACAAGATCAAGTATCTCGTCCCAGAGGCGACAGGAACAGGCCAACAACGAAATTGGCCACCCTACGGAGCCGGGGTGAAAAGCCCCCTCCGTGGCCCGGCGCCGTGGCATCCGCTACGGAATCTTGCCGGCGTCGGCCTTTGCGAGGCGGTCGGCAAACATGGCGGACAGGCGCAGGATGCGCGTGCTGCGCTGCTCGGTCGGATCGTCCATCTGGTGCGCGATGCCGATGAAGGCGCCTTGCCGGAAGATCAGGGAGCGGTTGATGTGCAGCTCCGTCGGGTTGCTCTTGGTGTCGGTACCGTCCTGGTCGATTCCCTGGCTCTCGTCGCCCCTTTGCTCCAGCTCTATCTTCTTGACCCGGGGGTCGGCCTCGCCGATGTCCTGCACGATGTCGACGTACGCCTGGTGGGCGGCGGCAGCGTCGCGGAACGTCATGACGAGGAACTCGGCTCGGTTCTCGCCTTCGTTCTCCCCCCGGGCGAACTGCACCGCACCGACCGCAGTGGCCTTCTGGCAGGTCGGTGCTGCCCGGCAGAGAGTAAGGCGGGTTGCTGACGTATCGACCTTCGGTGTCCCGACCCAGGGATACTCGCGGACGTCCATGCTGTCGCGATCCGGAAGGATCTGGCGGACCGTCTCGGTCGTGGGCGGCAGAGCAGCCGCCCGGTTGCCGGAGCTGGTCTTGCCGGGCTCTGGCGACGCGTTGCGCGGTGAGTCGTCCGTGGTGCCGAACAACCGCACACCCCCGTAGACGGCGAGCACGAGCAGCAGCACTGCCAGGACGAGGCCCGCAACGAGGGAAGCGCGCCCGGCACCAGTGTTGTTGATGGTCAGCGGGCCGAGTGCGATCTGGCTGCGCGTAACTTTGCTGCCGGTCATGACCACGCTGCCGGTATGTTGGTGTGAGGGCGGGTGCAGGAGCACCGCGAGCCGTCCGGCGAACTCGGCATCGCTCCTGATCTCTTCGGCAAGGGCCGCTTGCACACGGCTGCAGGCCTCGGGATCGTCCGGGGCGGTATTCAGCTCGTCCAGGGCGGCCCGCCCGCGTGCGGAGTGGCTGAGTCTGCCTCGTACGAGATCCGACACCGCCGTATTGGCGGCGCCTGACACCGCGGCGGACAGAGCCTGCGCAGCCGTCGCCGCCAGGTCTGGTGCGTCCATGCCGGTCCCCCGTCATCCCAGTCCCGTCATTATCGTCATGTTCGCGACAGTGAGGGCGGTTTCGGGAGATGGAGTGTTGCTGCCGTTGTGGAGTGCGCCTTGCCCTGGGGGACACGGACGGCTGACCGGCATCGAGTCGCCCGATGCGCCGCTGTCCCGGCGAACGGAGCGGTCAGCCGGTGACGGTGAAAGACACGGCGGTGCCGGACCGCGATCGGCCTGCTTCGGGCACGTGTCCGGTTTCCAGCCACGTCGACACCATGATTGCCGGTCATGGTGTCGACGTGCCACCGCCCGCCCTTCACGGACTTGTCAGGCTTACAGGCTCGCGGGTCCTTCGAGGGCTTGCAGCGTTCCCCCGGGCAGCCGGTCGTTGCCCCAGCTGCGCTCGATGTAGCCGATGATCCCCGCGATGTCTTCGGCGGGCACCCGCTCCGGTTCGCCGTGTTCGAGCGGGTCGGCGTGGAAGATGTACAGCCGTGAGGCGAACTGGTCGAAGGGCAGGGATGCCTCGCCGAACCGCTCGCCGTTGCCCGCGGTGGAGACGACGACGCCGTCGCCCCAGTCCTGGCCGCTGTCGTTGTTCGGGTTGAAGAAGTACACCCGCATGACGTCCTGGGGGTCCGGTGCGGCCCGCAGGATCGTGATCGCGTGCCAGCCGACGTAACGGGCTGCGCTGTCGGTGACGGCAACGCCGGCCGGCTGCGGATGGATCAGCGGCTGCCCGCCGTTGTAGGTGGGGTGGTAGCTGGCGTGGAACTGCCGCAGGAAGTCGTCGAGGTCGATCAGGTTTCCGGTGGCGACGTCGACATTGATGTGGAAGCCGCGGCAGGCCCACCAGCCGTGGAACTCGGGGTTGATCCACCGGTGCGGGTCTCCGGGCCGCTCGGCGCAGCGCCGGCCCATCTCGCCGTAGATGCGGTCCAGGTGGGGCACCAGGAGCAGGGATACGGGGTCCAGGTCCATCGGCAGCGTGCTGGCCACTCCGCTCGCGCTGTCCTTGGAGGAGATGGGCTGTCCCTCGAAGTGCATGAGGATCTCGTCGTCGCGGGCCGCCCAGACCACCATCTGCAACAGGTAGTCCGGGTCGTTGTAGGACCACATCGACAGGGCGCGGGCCGACTGGCAGGTGGGGTTGTCGCCCTGCCCGACGCCCAGCGGCTGGCCCAGCATCGACAGCACGCCCGCCACCAGCCTCGCCTGCGGCCCGGGTTCCTCGCCGAACACGGTCGTCAACCGCTCGCGCGCGGCCGGGGAGAGCTCGAGGGCCAGCTGGCGCCACAGCGCGGGGACCACCGGCGGCTCGTAGAGGATGCCCCGGTCCAGCAGCAGCGCAAGCCCGTAGACGCTCTGCGCGGTCTGCGAATGGACGGCCACCTCGATCAGCCGGTGCACCAGTTCGCTGAAGCGCAGCAGACAGTTGCGTCCGGTGTCGGACAGACCCAGCGCCTCCCCCAGGAGGTAGTCGCCATCGCGCATCAGGAACCGGAGCAGTTCCGCGTGGTAGGGCGAGACCAAACCGGTGTCGTGCATCGCCCGGGCGAACCCGGTGGCCTCGTACTGCAGGCCGCCGGTGTCCATCGCCTCGAGCCGGGAGCGGAACACCTCGAGGCCCGGGTCGTCCCGGCACGCCTCGGTGGTCCCGAACAGGCTGGTGATCAGCCGGTCGATGCCAAGCCCGGACGCCACGCCCAGCGCGACGTCCGGATCGCTGCGGTAGACCGCGATCCGGGTGATCAGGGCCTGCACCGTCTCGACCTGGATGGGACGCTGGCGCAGGATCCGCCAGATCTCGTCGACCAGGTTGTCCAGGACGCTGTCGTAGCCGATCTCGTCGGCGAGATGGCGGAACAGGTCCCGGATGAGCTGTGCGGTGCGGCCCTGCTGGGTGCGCTCCGCCTCGCTGGGCGCGGAGAACAGCAGCTGCAGGTTGGTCGCCAGGACCTGGGAGAGGAACTGGCGGGCGTCCTCGGCGGGCAGCGTGGGGTGCGCGAAGTCGCCGCGGGCGACCGCGAGCATCCGCAGCTCGCTGGTCGCCTCCATGACGACGGTGTCGGCGTTTCCGCTGTGCAGGCTCGGGCCGACCAGCGCGGGGACAAGGATCTCCGGAGTCGCCCAGTCCGTGCCCTGGAAGATCCCGGCTTCCTCCAGGGCCTGCGCCCTGGCCTGGATCGCCGCGGCCCCGCCCGGCTGCATCAGCACCCGCCGCAAGGCTTCCAGGACCCGCCGCAGCTTCGTGTGCTTGCCGAAGTCGCGGGTTTCGGCCATGGCCTGGGTGGCGTCGTCCAGTGAGGTCAGACGCTTGTTCAGCGTCGTGTCCTCACCGTTGACGTCGACGGTCGGTTTCAATGGGTTTCCCTCGGGTTGGCCTCCTGCGTCCACGGAATCGTCAGACGTAGAAGTCGAGCTCTTCCTGCTTCTTCAACAGGTCGCGCATACGGTAGGGGTCTTCACCGAAGAAGTAGACCAGGCCCCAGTGGGTGCCGAACGCGGTCCTCTTGGTGACGGTCTCCTCGAGCGGCGTGGAGAGGTCGTGCGACTTGTAGTAGTCGTCGTCCTCGGTCTCCTGCGGGATCTCCAGTTCGCTGACCACGCGGCGGCGCGGGTAAACACCGAAGCAGCCGGCGGTCCCGGACGCGTCGACGACCTCGCGCGGGAAGAAGGCGTCGATCTCCTCCTCGGTCGTCTTCGGGTCGAACGCCAGCACCAGCCCCTGGTAGGCGTTGAACCCATAAGCCCGCTCCAGCAGCTCGAAGACCTTGAAGCCCGGCGGCCGGTAGGCGACTTCGCCGAAGTACATCTCGCCGTCACTGGTGACGAAATACTCCGGGTGCACGAAGCCGAACTCGATGTCGAACGTCTTGATGAGCTTCTCGATCTGCGCCGTGATCTGCGGGCGGTACCGCTCCAGTTCCGGGGTGGCCGGCACGAACACCGAATAGCCCAGCGTGACGTATTCGGAGATGTTGAGGAACTTGATCTTCCCGTTGTGGATCCACGCCTCGACCGCGAACTCCCAGCCGTCGAGGTGGGATTCCATCAGGACCGGGAACTCATCGTCCGGAATCGTGTCGACCTCGTCGGGGGTGCGGATGACGCGGTGCCCCAGGCATCCTGCCTTGTCGAACGCCTTGAGGTGGATCGGGTCGTTCGGGTCGCCGTCCAGCTTGAGCAGCGTCTGATTGACGCGCTTGAGGAAGCGGGTCACATCGTCCCGGTCGTGGGCCTCCTCGAAGATGCCCACCCGGATGCCGCCGAGCTGCGCACGGCGCTTCATCAGTGCCTTGTCCCGCAGCAGCATGGCCTGACCGTACAGCCGGGGATTGTCCAGCAGGACGGAGTTGATCGCCCCCGCCCATTCGACCGTCTCCTCGTACAGCGGGATCGCGACGTCCACACCCTCGTTCTGCAGCGTTTCGGCGATCTCCATGGAGCGGTCGTTGAGCCGTTCGAAATCCCATGGCACAAAGGGGATATCGTGCTCGACGCAGTACTCCTCGGCCCACTCCGGGGCCACGACGACGTATCGCCGGTCGAACCGGTCTAGGGCTTCCACCGCATTGAGACTCCATCCAAGTAGCGCTACATAGCCCTTGTCCGGGTTCTTGGTGGCCGGTTCGCCTTGTGTCATAGGCCGTATCTCCTTCAGCGTGTGCGCTCACGGCCGGCGTGGCCGGCACGGCCGTGCACGGCAATCTGCCGCGCAGACCGCACCTGCCCGAGGGCGGGCACATCATGCCCGCGCATACGCCGCCCATTTCCGCGCGCAAACGGCAGAGGGCATATGCGCGCGGTGCCGGTCCCGTCAGTCCCGGTGCGCCGCGATCAACTGGCGGTACCAGTGGTAGCTGTCCTTGGGGATGCGCTGCTGGGTGTCGTAGTCGACGCGGACGATCCCGAACCGCTTGGCATAGCCAAGCGCCCACTCGAAATTGTCCAGCAGCGACCACACGTAGTAGCCGCGTACGTCGACGCCCGCGTCCAAGGCGGAGCGCAGGGCCGTCAGGTGGCTGTGCAGGTAGGCCACCCGGTCCGAATCATGGACGGCGCCGTCCTGGTCCACCACGTCGTGTTCGGCCGAGCCGTTCTCGGTGATGTAAATCGGCGGCAGGGCCGGACCGTAGGTGTCCTTCAGCGCGGTCAGCAGGTCGGTGAAGGACTCGGGTACCACGGGCCAGTTCATGGCCGTGCGCCGCGCGTCGGGGTAGGGCATCTCCTGGTAGCGGTTGTCCGTGGCGACGCGCTGGGCGGGGTCGGGCTCGCGGTAGGGGGCGTCGGCGACCACGATGGGCCGGTAGTAGTTGATGCCCAGGAAGTCCAGCGGCTGGGCGATCAGCTTGAGGTCCTCCTCGCGGCGGAAGTCCTCTCCGGTGATCAGTTCGCCCCAGGTGTCCTGCTCGGTCGCCGGGTAGCGGCCGGCGAGGATCGGCTCGGTCCACACCAGGTTGTGCTGGGTATCGGCGCGCAGGGCGGCCGCGCGGTCGGCGGGCGCGTCGCTGGCGGGCACGTTGCGGTCGAGGTTGAGGGTGATGCCGGCCTCGCGGACGCCGGCCGCGCGCAGCGCTTGCATCGCCAGGCCGTGGCCGACGAGCAGGTGGTGCTCGGCGGCCAGGGCGCCGGTGCCCTCCTGCGCGCCGGGGGCGTGGCGGCCCACGGAGTAGCCCAGAAACGCGCTGCACCAGGGCTCGTTGAGGGTGATCCAGCGCGGGACGCGGTCGGCGAGGTGCTCGGCGACGAGCTGTGTGTACTCGCCGAAGCGCTCGGCGGTCGCCCGCGCACGCCAGCCGCCCTGGTCTTCCAGGGCCTGTGGCAGGTCCCAAAGGTAGAGGGTGGCGGCCGGTTCGATGCCGGCTGCCAGGAGTTCGTCGACCAGCCGCGAGTAGAAGTCCAGGCCCTTGGCGTTGGCGGGCCCGGAGCCGGTGGGCTGGATGCGCGGCCAGGCGATGGAGAAGCGGTAGGAGTCCACGCCCAACTCGTGCAGCAGGGCCACGTCTTGTGGGTAGCGGTGGTAGTGGTCGCAGGCCACGTCGCCGGTGTCGCCGCCGTCGATGCGGCCCGGGGTGTGGCAGTAGGTGTCCCAGATGGAGGGGCCGCGGCCGTCCTCGCGGGCGGCGCCCTCGATCTGGTAGGAGGCGGTGGCCGCGCCGAAGACGAAGCCGGCAGGGAAGTGGGGCAGGTTGTGCATGGATGGCCTTACTTGACGGATCCGCCGGTGATGCCGGCGGCGATGTACTTCTGGGCGAGGACGAGCAGCACCGCTGCCGGGATCGCGGACAGGACGGATGCGGCCATGACCGAGCCCCAGTCGCCGACGTGTGCGCCGATGTACTGGTAGATGCCCAGGGTGACCGGCTTGACGTCGTCGGTGGTGTTGAGCGTGAGGGCGAACATGAAGTCGCTCCACGCATAGAGGAAGGAGAACAGGCCCGCGGTGATCAGGGAGTTGCGGCTCATGGGGAGCACGACCTGCACGAAGGTGCGCAGGCGGCCCGCGCCGTCGACTTCGGCGGCCTCGATGACCTCCCGGGGGATGGAGATCATGAAGGAGCGCATCAGGACGATGGCGAAGGGGATGCCGAGCGAGGCGTCGGCGAGCATGAGGCCGAAGTAGGAGTTGACCAGGCCGAGATCGACGTAGGCGCTGTAGAGGGCGTTGGCGATGACGATGCCCGGCACCATCTGGGTGATGAGCGTGCCGAAGACGATGGTGCGGGTGCCGCGTACCCGGAACTGGGCGAGCCCGTAGGCGGCGGGGGCGGCGATCGCGAGGCAGATGGCGACGGCGCCGAAGGCCACGGCGAGCGAGGTCAGCAGGTGGCCGCCCTGCTCGCGGATCGCGGAGGTGAACCCGGACAGGTCCACGTCGTGCGGGACGGGTGCGACCTCCAGGAGGCCGGAGGCGGGCTGCAGGGCCGTGTTGAGCATCCAGTAGAGCGGAAAGAGCATCACGCCCAGGATCAGGACGCCCGCAGCGGTGGCACCCCAGCGGCGCGTGGCCCCGGTGGCCGGTTTCCGGGCGGCGGGCGGTGGGGTGACGGTGGTGGTCGCCATGGCGGTTACTTCCCCTCGGAGCGGTTGGCGCGCAGGTAGAACACCGCGAAGACGGCGGAGATCAGGATCAGGACGTTGCCGACGACGGCGCCCGCGCCGAAGTCAAGCTGCACGAAGGAGTTCTGGTATGTGAGGGTGCCCAGGGTCTGGGTGGCGTCGGCGGGGCCGCCGTCGGTCAGGGCGAGGATCAGGTCGAGGATCTTGACCGTCGACATGAAGCCGAGGACCAGCACGACGGTGATGACCGGCTTGAGCAGGGGCAGGGTGATGGAGCGGAAGGTGCGCCAGGCGGAGGCGCCGTCCAGGGACGCGGCCTCGTACAGCTCCCGGGGCACCTCCTGCAGGCCTCCGTAGAGGATGACCAGGTTGAAGGGGATGCCGATCCAGATGTTGACCAGGATGACGGAGAACAGGGCCATGCCGGGGCTGGTCAGCCAGGGGGTGGCGCCGCTCGCGCCGAGGGTGTCGAGGAAGGAGTTGAGGACGCCGGTGTCCTGGTCCAGGATGCGCCGCCATACGACGCCGGAGACGACCATCGGGACGAGCCAGGGCAGCAGGATCAGGGAGCGCAGCACGCCGTTGAGCGGGAACTTCTTGGTGAAGAAGACGGCGAGCGCCAGGCCGATGCCGAACTGGCCGATCAGGGAGCCGATCGTGAAGACGACCGTGTGCCACAGCGCCTTGCCGAACAGGTCGTCCTGGAAGACCTTGCTCCAGTTCTCGGTGCCGTTGAAGGGGGCCTTGCCGTCGAAGAAGGTGGAGGGCGAGTAGTCCTGGAAGCTCATCAGGACGTTGCGCACGAGCGGGTAGCCGAAGAAGAGCAGCATGAACAGGACCGCGGGCGCGATGAAGCCCCACTGGGAGAGCGTGCGGCGGCGCCGGGCGCGTGCCGGGTCGGGCCTCTTGGCGTCGGGGGCCGTCTCATCGGCGGCGGGCGCGGTCGCGGCAGCTGTGGTGGTCGACATGTTCGTCACGTCACTTCCCGCTCGTGGCGCGCTGCTGGGCGCGCTGGAGCGCGGCCTCGCTGGACTGTCCGGTGAGGGCGGACTGGAAGGCGCTCTGCAGGGCGAGCGAGACGGACGACCAGCGCGCGCCGACCTTGGCTGCCGTGCGCGAGCGGGCGGTGGCCACCTGGTCGGCCAGGGCGTCGAGTTCGGGTACTTCCTTGCGCCAGAGGGCGGCGGCCTTCTCGTTGGCCGGGACCATCCAGCTGTTGCGCGCGTAGGTGATCTGTTCCTTCTCGCCGGCCATACAGTCGATGATCTTCGCGGCGGTCTTCTCGCGCGCACTGTCGCCGGTCTTGGGCACGGTCAGCACGGCGCCGCCGAGCGGGCCCACGGAGTCGTCCCCCGCCTCGGGCACGGGGATCCGGGCGATGCCCCAGTCCAGGTTCTTCTTGGTGTTGAGCGTCTCGACCTGCCACGGACCGTTGATCATCATGGCGGCGTTGCCGGCCATGAACTGGTCGTTGACGTCGGCCTGGGTCCAGTTGACGGTCGACTTGGACAGTGAGCCGTCCTTGATGAGGCCCTTCCAGTAGTCGAGGGCCTGGGCGACCTGCGGGCTGGCCAGGTGCGCCTCGTCACCGCCGTTGGACCACATGAACGGCGTGAACTGGAAGACGCCGTCCTCCGCGCCGCCCGCGCTCAGGGCGATGCCGTACTGCTTGCCCCGGGTGAGCTTCTGGGCGGTCTTGCGCATCTCGTCCCAGGTGGTCGGCACCTTGAGGCCCGCCTTCTTCAGGGTGTCCTTGTTGTAGAACAGGGCGAGGGTGTTCACGGTGCGCGCGGCCCCGTAGTAGGTGCCCTGGTAGGAGCCGAAGTCGACGATGCCGCGCGGGATGTCGCGGGTGGACAGGCCCAGCGTGCGCAGGTCGATCAGGCCGCCGGCCTCGGCGAACGTCGGCATTTCGGAGGCGTCGAACTGGATGACGTCCGGCAGTGACTTCGAGGAGGCCATGCGCAGTGACTTCGTCATGACCTGCGCGGCCGGCACGCTCTGCTGCTCGATGGTGATGCCAAGGCGCTTGCTGCAGCGCTGCAGGGTGGCGGCGTCCCAGCCGTGATAGGAGTCGTCGGTCGACGAGTTGAGGACGGTGTAGACGTCGTCGTCGCGTTGCTGGCCGCAGCCGGCAAGCGTCGCGGTGGCCACGAGCGCGGAGACGACGGTGAGCGGGACCGTCGCCCGCCGGCCGGCGCGGCGGCGCCTGGCAGGCGCGCGCTGCGGTATGTGTGCTGCTGTCACGGTGGTTGCCCTTGCCTTCGAGGGGTGGCCGGCCCGGTGGGACGCCCGTGTCCCGCCGGGGGTGTTGGCAGATTCCGGTACGGCTCCGGCCGGGGCCGTACGGGCTCGATCGCGGGGTGCGGAAGTTCAGCGCGCGCCGAGCGGGTGCTCCGGGGCGAGTCGGTCGGGGCGGGAGTCGCGCAGCACTTGGCGTACGTCACCGGCGCCCGCGCGCAGGTCCTTCCAGTCGTGCAACGTCTTTCCGTAGCAATCGAGTTCGCGTCCGACACTCCGGCTGACGGAGTCGGCGGGACCCGGCGCGTGACGGGTGGCCACGCCGCAGGCGTCGTGGTCCCGCCAACCGGCGGTAAACGGGCCGGACATGAGGGTGCCGTCGTGGGCAGGGGTGGAGCAGTCGGACATGGCGCGGCCCTTTGCTGCGGGTTTGTTTTCTGCCATGACTAATACGGCAACAAGCGCTTCGACGCTAGACCCGGATCCAACTTCACGCCCTGCAGAAGCGTTGCTACATGGCGCAATCGATCGTCGAAGCGCTTCCGCGATTCCACCGCTGAAGGACTCTTGCCGTTTCGTTTTCCGTACGATCAAATGGCACAGGCACCTACTTCACGTTCAAGATCGCAAGCCAGTTGAGGCGCTCCACGCCACCGACCGGCCTCGCCCTGCGCAGGCGAGTTCGCCGCGGTGTGCACCACGACCACACCCAGCCCGTCCCCCGCGACCCGGGGGCCGGGGGCCTGGCACCGGCCGCCCCTGCCGGCGACGGCTCCTCCGACCCGAACTGCCGCCCCCGCAACACCCCGAGGAAGATGATGAAGTTCACCGACGGCTTCTGGCTCATGCGCGACGGGGTCAAGGCCTCGTACGCGACCGAGGTCCGCAGTGTCCGAGCCGACGCCGACCGCTTCACCGCCCACGCCGCGGTCAAGCACGTCGAGCGCCGCGGCGACACCCTCAACTCCCCCCTGCTGACCGTCGACTGCCACTCCCCCGCCGAGGGCGTCATCGGCGTGCGCACCACCCACCTGGCGGGCAAGCGCCGCCCCGGCCCGGACTTCGCCCTGCCGGGCGCCGACGCCGGGGTCGGCCAGGTGCGCCGCGACGGCGACGTGATCGAGCTGACCAGCGGCCCCCTCACCGCCCGCCTGGACCGGGCCGCGCCCTGGGCGCTGTCGTTCCAGGACGCCGACGGCCGGGAGATAACCTCGGCGGGCCGCAAGGGCACGGCCTTCTTCACCACCGGCGACGGCGGCCATCACATGGCCGGGCGCCTCACGCTCGACGTCGGCGAGCAGGTCTACGGTCTGGGCGAACGCTTCACGCCGTTCGTCAAGAACGGCCAGGTCGTGGACATGTGGCAGGCCGACGGCGGCACCAGCAGCGAACAGGCCTACAAGAACGTCCCCTTCAGCCTGCACCTCTCCCCCGCCGGCGCCTACGGCGTGTTCGTCAACCACCCCGGCAAGGTGAGTTACGAGATCGGTTCGGAGTCGGTCGGCCAGATGCAGTTCAGCGTCCAGGACCAGACGCTGGAGTACTTCATCGTCGCGGGCCCGACGCCCAAAGACGTCCTGCGCCGCTACACCGCACTCACCGGCCGCCCCGCGCTGCCGCCGGCGTGGTCCTTCGGGCTGTGGCTCACGACCTCTTTCACCACGCAGTACGACGAGCAGACGGTGACGTCCTTCGTCGATGGCATGGCCCGGCGCGACATCCCGCTGAGCGTCTTCCACTTCGACTGCTTCTGGATGCGCGAGTACCAGTGGTCGGACTTCCAGTGGGATCCCGATGTCTTCCCGGACCCCGAGGGCATGCTGGCCCGGCTCAAGGCACGCGGACTGAAGATCTCCGCGTGGATCAACCCGTACATCGCGCAGCAGTCCGCCCTGTTCGACGAAGCCGCTACCGCGGGATACCTGGTCCAGCAGGCGAACGGCGACATCTGGCAGTGGGACCTGTGGCAGGCGGGCATGGCGCTCGTCGACTTCACCAACCCCGAGGCCTGCGCCTGGTTCCAGGCGAAGCTGAAGGTGCTGCTCGACCAGGGCGTCGACTGCTTCAAGACCGACTTCGGCGAGCGCATCCCCACCGACGTGCTCTGGCACGACGGCTCGGACCCCGAGCGCATGCACAACTACTACACGCACCTGTACAACCGCACCGTCTTCGAGCTCCTGGAAAAGGAACGCGGCACGGGCGAGGCCATCGTGTTCGCCCGGTCGGCGACGGCGGGCGGCCAGCAGTACCCGGTGCACTGGGGCGGCGACTGCTTCTCCTCGTTCGGCGCGATGGCCGAGTCGCTGCGCGGCGGCCTGTCCCTGTCGCTGTCGGGCTTCGGCTTCTGGAGCCATGACATCGGCGGCTTCGAGGGCACCCCCGACCCGGCGGTTTTCAAGCGCTGGCTCGCCTTCGGCCTGCTCTCCTCCCACAGCCGCCTGCACGGCTCCAGCTCCTACCGCGTGCCCTGGGAGTTCGGGGACGAAGCCGTCGCCGTGACACGGCAGTTCACCCGGCTCAAGCACCGCCTCATGCCCTACCTGTACGGCGCCGCGGCCGAAGCCCACCACAGCGGCGTGCCGCTGATGCGGCCCATGCTCCTGGAGTTCCCCGAGGACCCCACCGCCCGCACCCTGGACCGGCAGTACATGCTCGGCCCCGACCTGCTCGTGGCCCCGGTCTTCTCGGCCGACGGCGACGTCGAGTACTACCTGCCCGAAGGCACCTGGACCCACCTGCTGACCGGCGAACACGTCCAGGGCCCGGCCTGGCGCCGCGAACAGCACGGCTTCGACAGCCTTCCCCTGTACGTCCGCCCCGGGGCGGTCCTCCCGCTCGGCTCCGACACCCAACGCCCCGACGGCAACTGGCTCGACGACCTCACCCTGCTCGTCACCCCCGACGCCCAGCAGGTGACGGTCACCATCCCCGACCACGCCGGCCGCCCGGCCGCCGCGTATCAGGTGACGCGCGAGACGCCGGACGCGACGGCGACCGTGATCCCGCCGGATGGGCGCAGCGTGCCGCGCACGGTGGGGTCGGCCGGTCTGTGACGTCCGCGGCCCTGTGTGATGCCCTCGTCACCGGCGGGGCATCACAGGGCGCGCGGGCTCCGGTGGCGCCAGTGGAGAGCGCCCGGGGCGCCTATCGGATGCGGATCAGGTTGTAGTGGCGAGGGCCACGAGCTGGCGGGCTGTGCCGACCGGATCGACGATCTGATGCAGGTGCGCTCCGGGCAGATGTGTCACACGCCAGCCGCGTGCGCGCGCCTCGGCTGCGAGCTCGTCATAGGGCGGGCTGAACAGCAGGTAGGAGCAGGGATGGTCGTCCCAGTTATCGGGGGCGGGGATGTGTTGCTCGTAGTAAGACAGCGGCAGAGTGGGCTGTTCCTCGATGACTGTCTGCCGCACTACGGGATCGGAGAACATGGGGGCGACGTCGGCCTGGTCCCACCAGTCAGTCCAGCGAGGCAGTCTGCCGTTCACGGCCATCGGGCGGAGGAATTCCAGCAGTTCGGCCGGGGCCACCGGGGTCGGCCCGGGCCGGGCCGGTAGGGCGGCATCGACGAAGATTGAGCTGCTCACTGAATGGTCCAGTCTCGAGCGGATCGTCGGCAGGAACAGACCTGCGTTGCTGTGGGCGACCAACGTGACAGGTTGGCCGACCGGGACCTGCCGGAGGTCCTCGCGGACGGTATCGGCGATGCGTGGCCAATATGGCGGAGCGCCGGCGCCTATCTGCAGGAGCGAGGGCACTCGGACTTGGTAGCCCGCTGCTGTGAGGTGTTCGGCCACGGGGTGCCAGGTCGAGGGGCCCACGGATGGACTGTGTACGAGCACGAAGATCGGCTGCATGGCGGGAGCCTGTCGTCCACGCAGGCGCAGGCGCGACCTGCTCGGCTGAGAGCAGAACGTTCGTTGATAGCGATGGCGGTCGCTGGCGCCGTGAAGTGGACCGCGAGCTTGTCGTATCCGGCCGCCGCGGCCCTGCAGCACCTGAGGCGATTGATGCCGCACACCGACGCCGGCCGCTCGCAATAGTCGATCGTGCCGGTCTTCGGCGGGCACTCCGCACGACTCGGGATTCTTCGGGCCCCGCATGCCCTGCCGACATGGACTTGGTCGGCCTGGTGCGCGGCCGACCTGATCATCAGCCCTGCCGCACAAGGGAGTCGGCAAGGCTGATCGCCTCGCGTTCGCCCAGTGGGGCGTGTCCGAGCAGGAAGCGGTACCAGAAGACTCCGTAGACCTGGTCCACCATCAGGTCGAGGTCGCTGTCCGCCGACAGGTCGCCGCGCTCCTGCCCGCGGGCAAGCACCTCGCGCAGGGCTGTGCGGCGGGCCTGTGTGAACTCGCGCATCAGGTCGGCGAGGCGGGGGTCGCGGGCGGCCTCCTGCACCACCGTGCGCAGGGCGGGGCCGACCGGTGGCGCCTGTGCCGCCTCGAACGTCGAGGCGACCACGGCCCGCAGGTCCTCGCGCAGCGAGCCGGAGTCCGGCACCGATACGGCCCGCTGCGCGCGGTCGGTCAGGGCGTCGAGCAGCACCGCCCCCTTCGAGGGCCACCACCGGTAGAGGGTCTGTTTGCCGACCCCTGCCTCGCGCGCGATGGCATCCACGCCGACGGGCGCGCCGTCCGCGTCCGCGATCAACCGCAGGGCCGCCTCAAGGACGGCGCGGCGCGCTTCCTCGTTGCGGCGGCGCCCCGTGTGGGCCCGTTCGGCGCTCATCGCCGTCACCTTCTCTCCGTGTGTTCCCGGACGTCTTCCCCGGGGGTTTTCCGAACCCCTTGACGAGACTACCGGTCTCGGCAACACTCATCTTACCGAGACCGACAGTCTCGACAAGAGTGGAGGGCCGGAAGGGCTCTCGGCAGACACAAGGACAGGGTCACCATGGCTTTAGCAACAGCTTCCAGCACCGCCCACGCCGTCGTCATGGGCGGCAGTTCGGGCATCGGCGAGGCCACCGCCGCGCTCTTCGCCCACAGCGGCAACGAGGTCACGATCACCGGTCGTGACGCGGCGAAACTCGACGAGGCGGCCGCCCGGATCGGCGGCAAGACCTCCACATACCGCATGGACGCCACCGACCAGGCCGACATCGACGCCTTCTTCGCCGCCACCGCCCCCATCGACCATCTGGTCATCGCGGTCAGTGGAGCGGCGGGCAGCGGCCCGTTCGCCGAGCTGGACCTGGCCGAGCTCGCGCACGGCTTCGATGCCAAGTTCTGGCCGCAACTGCGCATCCTGCAGGCCGCCTTGGGCCACCTGACCGAGACTGCCTCGGTCACCCTCATCACGGCCGCCTCCGCCCGCGCCGCCTTCCCCGGCACCGCCGGCCTGGCCGCCATCAACGGAGCCCTGGAGTCGATGATCCCACCGCTCGCCGTCGAACTGGCCCCGCGCCGGATCAACGCCGTCTCCCCCGGCGTCATCGACACCCCCTGGTGGAACCGGGTCCCGGCCGAGCAGCGCGAGGAACTGTTCGCAGGGCTCGCCGCGACGACCCCGGTGGGCCGCGTCGGCACCCCCGAGGAGGTGGCGCAGGCCATCAACTCCCTTGCTACCAACGGCTTTCTCACCGGCGTGGTGCTGGACTGCACCGGCGGGGCGAACCTGGCGACAGGCCGCTGAGCGGCACGCACCCGGCCGGCCTCCCGGCCCGCACGCCGAACGTGGTGAGCGGACGGACGCCGGCGGATTCCGTCAGCGCCGCGGTTGCGGCGGGGAGGCGCCGCTGCCCATCCGCCAGGCGGGTGGGCAGCGGCGCCTCCCCGCCGCCGGACGGGGACGGGGACGGGGAGGCGATCAGGAGCCGTACGGCTCAGGTACCGCAGTTGCCGGATGCCGGTTCGCCGGCGAAGCGTCGACCGAGCCACTCAAGTGCCGGGCCGTTGCCCTGGATGGCCGTCCCTACGTGGGACTGCCCGGCGAAGGACGTCCACTGCACGGCGTTGCCCTTCGCGCACCAGTCGGCCCGCAGCTTCTGGCCGACGGCGTAGGGGATCGTCTCATCCGCATCCCCGTGGTAGACGAACGTGGGCGCCGACGGGCGCTGGGTGCCGATCAGTTGCTTGCCGATGGCCTGCTGCCAGTCCGGCCGATCCAGCGGGTTGGACGTCGTGACGTCCTCGATCGTCTTGCCGCGTCCGGCCTCCAGGGCCGTACCGACACACTCGGTCCGCACGACGCGGGCGAGCTTGCGGCCTTCGGCAGTGAGGTACTTGTTGAGGGCCAGGCGCGGGTTCGCGGCGTTCTGGCCGACGGCCGACATCAGCAGGTATCCGGCGCTGTCGCCGCCCTCCAGCGAGTCGGCGACCTTGGTGAGATCGGCGGGCACGCCGCCGCTGGCCGTTCCCTTGACCCTCAACTCGGGAGCGTAGGTCGCCGCCATTTCGGCGGCCTTCGCGCTGGCACCGCCGCCCTGCGAGTAGCCCATGATGCCGACGGGCGCCTTCGCGCTGACGCCGTACTTCGCCGCCCCGGAGTGCCGCTGGGCGGCACGGGCCGCGTCGAGCACGGCACTGCCCTGCGCCTTGGCGACCATGTAGGTGTGGTCGCCGGGGGTACCCAGGCCCTCGTAGTCGGTGACGACGACGGCGTAGCCCCGTACCAGCGCGGCATTGACGAGCGGGGCCTCGGCCGTCGTGCCGCCGGGGAATCCGGCGGACGGCGCGCACTTGTCGCCGAGACCGACCGTGCCGACGGCGTACGTGATCAGGGGGCGCGGGGTGGTCTTGCCGTCGTCGGGGACGATCACGGTGCCGGAGACCGTGTTGGGCCGTCCGCTTGCGGAGGTCGACCGGTAGGTGATCTTCCAGGCTTTGGTGGGGGTGGGCACGCCCGGCGTGTACTGGAACGAAGACGCCTTCGAGCTGAGGATCCGGCCGGGGGTCTTCTTCTTTCCCGGGTGCTTGCGGGAGTGCTGGCCGGCTTGGCCGTGGTGCTCGCCCTTGCCGTGCATCGCGGTGCCGGGGGCCTTCCCGGCGGCCTGCGCCGCCAAGGGGGCCGAGCGGGTGGCGTCCGGGGCGCTCTCGCCCTGCGCTGCGGCGGACCCGGGCAGCCCGAGCACCGCCACCGCGAGCACGGTACCCGCGGCCATTGATCGTCTGCGTGAGGCTGGCATCATGCAGCTCTCCCAACTCTCCTGTGGGCTAGGGGGGTTGGGAAGCACCGTACTGACCCGTCAGTAATACAGCCATAGGCGTGCAGCGGCCCGAGCGGCGGCAGGAGGCCGACCGACGAGCGGTCGCCCCCTTCGGCGGCTGCGACTACCCGCTGCATCGCTCCCTCTGCTCTGCCTCCGCGGGCACGCCTACCCGTGCGCCGGCTCCAGCACCAAGACGGGGATCACCCGGTCGGTCTTCTCCTGGTATTCGGCGTACGGCGGATACGCCGCCACCGCGCGCTGCCACCACTCGGCCTTCTCGTCCCCGGTGATCTCACGCGCTGTCATGTCCTGGCGCACGGGCCCGTCCTGGAGCTCCACGTGCGGGTCGGCCCTGAGGTTGAAGTACCAGACCGGGTGATGCGGGAAGCCGCCCTTCGAGGCCACGGCCGCGTACCGCCCCTCGTGCTCGACGCGCATCAACGGGATCTTGCGGATCTTGCCGCTCTTCGCGCCGCGCGTCGTGAGGATGACGACGGGCAGGCCCGTGTCCCAGAGCGTCAGTCCCTGGGTGCCGCCCGAACTCTCGTACAGCTCGACCTGATCGCGCACCCACTGCGCCGGACTCGGCTCGTACTCGCCCTCAAGCGGCATGGCATCCACCCCATCGTCGCGTCATGGGGTGTGCTGTCCACCGGACGCTCGGGTGAAACGCACAGCCGGCCCGCTTCCCCTGCCGCACCGTCCCGGACGAGCGGGCGCCACCGTCCCGGACGAGCGGGCGCCGCGGATCACGGATTTCGTGCCGCACACGAAACCAAGTGGAGCGAGACGGTTCGTCTTGTTATGGTGGGGGCATGGCTTTCCTTTTCTTCGTCTGAGTCCGGGCACGGCCCCTGCCGCCGTTTCTGCTGCCCGTAGACCCTTCGCATGCCCGGGGAAAGTCTTATGCGCGATCGCGCTCACACCACCATGCCCACCACCGCCCCCGCCGTGGCGCAGCTGTCGGTCAAGTCCGTCACCAAGTCCTATGGCGCCCGCACCATCCTCGACCAGGTCTCCTTCACTGTCCGGCCGGGCGAGAAGGCCGCCGTCATCGGCGAGAACGGCTCGGGCAAGTCCACCGTCCTGCGGCTGCTCGCCGGGGCCGAGACGCCGGACGCCGGTGAGGTCACCGTCCGCTTTCCCGGCGGAACGGGCTACCTCGCCCAGACCCTCGACCTGGGTGCGGACCGCACCGTGCAGGACGCCGTCGACCGTGCCCTGAGCGAACTGCGCGCCATGGAGCGAAGGCTCCGTGCCGCCGAGGAGTCCCTCGCCGACGCGTCGGACGAGGACCTTGCCGCGTACGGCGAGCTGCTGATCGCCTACGAGGAACGCGGCGGATACGAGGCGGACGCCCGGGTGGATGCCGCCATGCACGGGCTCGGGCTGGCCCGGATCACCCGCGAGCGCCTGCTCGGCTCACTGTCCGGCGGCGAGCAGTCGCGCCTCGCGCTCGCCTGCGTCCTGGCCGCCGCTCCCGAACTGCTGCTCCTGGACGAGCCGACGAACCACCTCGACGCGGCGGCCGTGCGCTGGCTGGAGGAACACCTGCGCGCACACCGCGGCACCGTCGTCGCGGTCACCCACGACCGCGGCTTCCTGGAGCGCATCGCCACCACGATCCTCGAGGTCGACCGGGATGAGTGCACCGTGCGCCGCTACGGCGACGGCTGGGCCGGCTACCGCGCCGCCAAGGCCGCCGCCCGGCGCGGTGCGGAGCAGCGGTACGCGGAGTGGGTCGAGGAGGTGGCGAGCGCAGAGGAGCTGCTTGAGGCCGCCGGCCGGAGGCTGGCCACCACCGGCCGCGACCCGAAACAGGGCTTCGGCAAGCACCGCCGCTCCAGCGAGGCCAAGCTCGGCGGGCAGGTGCGCTCGGTGCGCGAACGCCTGGCTTGGCTGCGGCGCAACCCGGTGGCCGAGCCGCCGCTGCCGCTCCGGTTCACCACGGCGCTGGTGCCGGCAGCCGGCGACCCGCTCCAGGGCGCACTCGCCGAGCTCGACAACGTGCAGGTCGGGCAGCGGCTGCGCCTGGACGGACTCCTGACGATCAAGCCCGGAGGGCGCCTCCTGGTCACGGGCGAGAACGGCGCGGGCAAGACGACGCTGCTGCGCGTCCTGGCGGGCGACCTGCAGCCGGATGCGGGCACGGCGCGCCGCCCCGCCCGAATCGGCTACCTCGCTCAGGAACTGCCCGCGCAGGCCACGCGGCTGACGCTGCTGGCCGCGTTCGCCGCCGGGCGGCCCGGATTGCCGGAGGAGTACGCCCAACAACTCCTGTCCCTGGGCCTGTTCCGTGAGCAGGACCTGCACGTCCCGGTCGCCGCGCTGTCGGTGGGACAGCAGCGGCGGCTGCAGATCGCGACGCTGGTGACCCGGCCCGCGGACCTCCTCGTCCTCGACGAGCCCACCAACCACCTCGCACTCGACCTGGTCGAGGACCTGCAGGCGGCGCTCGCGGCGTACCCGGGTGCGGTGGTCGCGGTCTCGCACGATCGCGACTTCCGTGCGCGCTTCGAAGCCGAGCAGTTGGAGCTGCACGCAGGCCGCAGGCAATGACTCAGTCTCCGGCCCGCCCTGCCTTGCCTGACATCCATCCACGGAAACAAGGAGCGCTCCATGACCACCTTCCTGACATCACAGCAGCGCGCCGACCGGACCCGCGCCGCCGTGGAGGCAGCCGTCACGGCCGGGCGCGAGCTCGGCCTGACCGTCACCGAGCCCAGGGTGCTGCACGACGTCTTCTCGGTCGTCGTCCACCTGGCCCCCTCGCCGGTCGTGGCCCGGATCCCCACCGTGCTGCCCCGCCCGAACGATCTGGCCGCCCTCGCGCGCCGCCAGCAGGACGAGCTGGATGTCGCGGGGTGGCTGGCCGACCAGAACATCCCCGTGATCGCACCCAGCCCGCTCGTGGCGCGCGAACCCGTGCAGCGCGACGGGTTCTCGATGACGTTCTGGCCGTTCGTCGAGGAAGCCCGGGACAAGGAACCCGACTACGTCGCCAACTCCGAGAGCGTCGCCGACCTGCACGCGGCGCTGCGCGCCTACCCGGGACGCCGCCTGGAGTTCCTGTCCGCGGCCGACCCGCAGTTCATGACGGACAGCCTCGCCCTGCTCGACGGGCGTCCCGACCTGATCGGAGCGGCCGAGCTCGACCGGGCGCGCCGCGAATGGCAGTTCCTCGAACCCTTCGTCCGCTCGCGCAGCGCCTTCGAGGCCAGGTTCCCCGGCATCGACCTCCAGCCCCTCCACGGCGACTCCCCGCCCGCGAACATCTTCCCCGCGGTGGACGGCGACCTCTTCGCCGACTTCGAACTGGTCACCCTGGGGCCCGTCGAGTGGGACCTGGCCGCGCTGGGGCCCGAGCACGCAGCGGCCTACAACCGCGGCGCGCGCCGCAACGGCACCAGGCCGCTGGACGAGGAGGTCCTCGTCTTCGTCGACGCCCTGGGCATGCTGCGGGTCATCGCCACCCTCGCCCTGGTTCCGCAGCTTCCCGAACTGATGGAGTACCTCGCGCCCGCGGTCGACCACTGGCGGAAGACGCCCTTCGCTTCCGGACTGAGCGGCTGAGACCGCCCGGGACGCCGGGGCGCGAGGCCCCGGCGCCCTCGGCGGCGGTGAGTCAAAGAGATCCGCGATTACTCCGCGTAGGGCTGGTCGGTCCCCTGGTCGCTGTAGCCCAGACTCCAGATGTAGCCGTCCGGGTCGGCGAAGGTGCCGCCGTAGCCGCCCCAGGGCAGAGCACCGGCCGGGGAGAGGATTTCGGCGCCGGCCTTCATGGCCTCCGCCATGATGTCGTCGACCCGCTCCTGGCTGCGGACGACGTAGGTCAGCACCAGGCCGCTGAAGCCGCTGCCCTCAGCGCTCGTGCCCACCTGCTCGGCCAGGCCCTCGCGGCGGTAGAAGCCGACGGGCGAGGCTCCGTCGGGCTCGAAGAACACCGAGATGCCGTAGTCGTTCTTGATCCTCCAGCCGAGGCCCTCGGTGTAGAACTCTTTGGCCCGGTCCAGGTCCCGGACGCCGAGGAGGATGGAACTGACGTGCGCTTTCATGCACTGTCTCCCTGTGTGGCAGGTGTATGTGAGCCAGCGGCCCGCGCCGGGGCCGGCACGGGTGTCACATCTGCGTGGAGTCGCCGGTCATAAGCAGTGACAGGACCGGACGGAGGAATGTGACAGATGGTCGAACAGGACTGGCTGAGTGCACGGTTCGCCGAACACAAGGGCCGCCTGCACGCGGTGGCCTACCGGATGCTCGGCTCCCCCAGCGACGCCGAGGACGCGGTGCAGGAGGCATGGCTGCGGGTCGGCCGCGCGGACACCGGCCAGGTGGAGAATCCGGCCGGGTGGCTGACCACCATCGTCGCGCGGGTCTGTTTGAACATGCTCGAGGCACGCAAGGCCCGCCGTGAGGACCCGGCCGGGGCGCTGCCGCCCGAGCCGGCGGCGCCGCATGTGCCCGCCCAGCCCGGCGGCCGGCCCGGCGGCCAGGCCGGTCCCGAGGAACAAACGCTGCTGGCCGACTCGGTCGGTATCGCGCTGATGGTGGTCCTTGACACGCTGACCCCTGCCGAACGGCTTGCGTTTGTCCTGCACGACATTTTCGCCGTGTCGTTCGCCGAGATCGGCACCATCATCGACCGTTCCCCGGCAGCCGCCCGGCAACTCGCCAGCCGGGCCCGGCAGCGGATCCGGGGTGCGGCCGATGCCTCCGATGCCGCGCGGTCCCAGAAGCGGGAAATCGTGGAGGCCTTTCTCGCCGCGGCCCGCAGCGCAGACTTCACCGCCCTGCTCGAACTGCTCGATCCGGACGCCGTGGCGATACAGATGCGCGGCTCCCACGAGGTGGCGGCCTTCTTCGCGGGACGGGCTCAGGCGGCCCGGCTCGCCCTGGTCGGGGGCGAACCGGCGGCCGTCTGGTCGCAACGCGGTCTGCCCAAGGCCCTGTTCACCTTCACCGTCCACGACGGGAAAATCACCCGCATCGCCATCGACACCGACCCGGGCCGCCTGGACGCGCTGGATGTCGTCTATCTTTCCGCCGCAGACAGGGAGCCGCGGTGACCGGCACGGATCTCACCCTGGCGTCCTGTGCTCTGGCCGTCCACGACCTCGACGTGGCGCTGGCCTTCTACCGTGACGCGCTCGGCTTCGAGGTTCGCGATGAGGTGGGCTCTCCGGGCAGGCGGCGGGTCGGTGTCCGCTCGCCGGCGCGGCCGGTGGTGCAGATCATCCTCGAAGCGCCCGCCGAGGACCCGCGCACCTCGCCGGCCGACCGGCAGGCGATCGCGGGCCTGATGGCCCGGAGCCTGCTGAGCCGTCTCGTCTTCGTGACCACCGATTGCGACGCGGCCTTCGAGCGGTTGGAGGCCGCGGGCGCTGAAGTGATGCAAGAACCGATCACCCGGTCCGACGTCGTGCGCGACTGCGTCTTCCTCGACCCGTCCGGCAACATGCTCCGCTTCACCCAACCGCTTCGTCCGGCTACTCCGGGGAGGTAATGCGCTCTCACGCCTCTGTCCCTGCGACCAGAGTGCGGGCGGAGGAATTGCACTCGTCCGGGAAGCGGAAAAGCAGGCTTTCATGCGGTCGTTTATCAGAAGGCTGCCGTCATGGAGTCGGCTGGTACGAGTCGGGGTGGCCGGGTAGAACTCTGATATGGAATCCATGCAGTGGGAAATGGCCGCATCATCCGGCACGGCCTTGCTCATGTGGATCGTCGGCCTGGTCGTGGTCGGGGTTCTTCTGGCCGCCTTTATGTGGGGGCGCCGAGTTCGGTCGCGCGAACCCGCGCCGCCGCGGCCGGAAGAGCAGCCGAAATTGCCCGAGGACGGCCCTGTGGGGGAAGTCCAGGAATTTCGGGAGCCGAACGAAGTGCCCCGCGACGGCGGTCGGCTGACGCCGACTGAGCTGGACGGCAATTACGGCACCCCGAGCACGCACCGCAGCCCGTCGCAGGACCCGGAAGACCACAAGAAGCCGGGCGGGGGCAGTTTCGGCAGCGGCGGTCTCGGCTGACCGGCATGCCTCCTCGACGGGTGGCGGCACAGGCCCCAGGGAACAGCACTGCGGGCGGCGCCTCCGCGCCGCCCGAAGTGGTCCTGCCAAGCTGCGCCCGGTCGGCTCAGTGCATGCAGAGGCAGAACGGGTGGCCGGCCGGGTCCGCGTAGACCCGCCAGTTGGCTTCCGGGTGGAGCTGGTCGGTCCGCTCCAGCACGGTGGCGCCGAGGCTGAGGGCCCGCTTCTCCTCCCCCTCGATGTCGTCGACGTCGAAGTCCAGGTGGAGTTGCTGCGGATACTGCTGGTCGGGCCACTGAGGCGGGCGGTAGCCCTCCACCCGCTGGCAGGCCAGCGGCGTGCCCTCGAACCCGTGCACCTCGATCCAGCCGGGATCCTCCGGGTCCTCGACCACCCGGCCGCCGAGCAGTTCGGCGTAGAACGCCGCGAGCCGTACCGGATCGGCGCAGTCCAGCGCGACCGCCTGCAGCTTACGAATCACTTCCGACACTCTTCTCTCTTGATCCGCTTGTGACACCCCGTAAAAGAGGTTCTTTACCCCTATCCCCCGCAGGCATACACGGCGCTGCCACGGTGTGCGCCGAGGAGTCACAGACAGCCGATCGCACGCCGGTCAGGTCTTGGGGGCCGGGGGCCTGCACTGCCTCTCCGACAGCGCCCGCCCAAGCGCGAATTGCTGCGGCGTACTGCGCCGAACGCTTGATCCCGGGGTCTGCCGCTGCTCTTTTGGGGCATTCCTCATCCATGGGTCAGAAGCAGCGGCTGCGGACGAGTAATGTCGACGGGCCCGGAATCAGTCGCGTCCGTTCGGGACGAGGATTTCGCTTTACCGATGCCTCAGGTCGCTCCGTCACGGACCCTGCGGAGAAGGAACGCCTGCGGACACTCGCCATCCCGCCGGCCTGGCAGGACGTCTGGATCTGTCCCTGGCCCAACGGACACCTGCAGGCCGTCGGCACCGACAAGGCGGGACGGCGCCAATACCTGTATCACCCGCACTTCCGCGAGCGGCAGGAGACGGCCAAGCACGGACATGTCCTGGAGGTCGCCGCCGCTCTGCCCAAGGTGCGCGCGCACGTGACGGAAGACCTCGGCCGCCGGGGCCTCAGCCGCGAACGCGTCCTGGCCTGCGCCGTCCGCATGCTCGACCTCGGCTTCTTCCGCGTCGGCAACGAGGCCTACCGGCGGGACAACGGCACCTACGGGCTGACCACGCTCCTGAAGAAGCATGCGTTCTGTCGGCGCGGCGAGGTCTGCCTCACCTATCCGGCGAAGCACTCCAAGACACAGACCCGTGCGCTGGTCGATCCCCCCGCCTGCGAGGTTCTGCGTGCCCTGCTGCGTCGGGGCGGCACGGATCCGCGACTGTTCGCCTACTGGCAGAGCAGAAGCTGGCACGAACTGCACGCCGCCGAGCTCAACGACTACCTGCGTGACCGGGCCGGCACGGACATCACCGCGAAGGACTTCCGTGTCTGGCACGCCACCGTCTTGGCGGCGGTCGCCCTCGCGGTGTCCACACTGGTCGCCGACGAATCGAAGTCCGCACGCACACGCGCCGTTACGCGGGCAACCCTCGAGGTCAGCACATACCTCGGCAACACGCCCGCGGTGTGCCGGGCCTCGTACATCAATCCTCGCGTCATCGAACTCTTCGGCGAGGGCCGCACGATCGCCGGGGATCTGGACCGGCTGGGCGACGGCGCCGCGTTCGGCCATCCAGCGACCCAAGGCCCCATCGAGGAGGCCGTCCTGCGGCTGTTGGAGTGAGGGCGCCCGAGCGGAAGGCCGAGATCCCGGCGGATGAGGTGCGCCTGGCTCCGTGTGGGCGGACAGCCCGGTCGCGGGGTGCGCGGTGCTGTCGTAGAAAGGGGCTATGAGCGAGGAGAAGACGACATGGCACCCAGGAGAGATCGTGCCTGCCAGCGGGATCTACGAATGTGACTGCGGCGGGGAGCACCACTGGAGCACGGACGTGAAGACCCACCGCTTCCCGCCGCTGCCTGCGGGCTGCTCGGGTGAGTACTGGGGGATGCAGAAGCGGGCCCATCCCGAGGACGGTCTCGTCTGACCCGGCACCGTAGGCCCGGGCGGGCCTGCGACAACGGACGCTCGCCGCTCGCGGGTGGACTGGCTGCGGCCGGGGAGTAACCCGGACGAGGGCGGGCCGTTATGGGGCCGTGGGTATCTGGCTGCTCAACAACTTCAGCACTCTCGCGCTTGCCGCACTGCTCGGTGGCGGCGCCGTACTGGCGGCCGTGGCCGGCCTGCTGGTGCTGCGGCGCAGATTTCCGCACCACGCCAACGGTGCCAACAACGAGATGATCGGCGTGGTACTCGGCATGTACGCCGCGATCTACGGGATCATCCTGGCCTTTGTCGTGGTGGCCGAGTGGGAGGGCCTCAACGAGGCGGAGACCAACGTCGCGCTCGAGGCCAGCCAGACCGCCGAAGTGGTGCGTGACGCTCCCGCGTTCCCGCCCGGCCAGGAGCGGCGGGTGACCGACGCCGTCGGGGCGTATGTGCGGGTCGTCGTCGACGAGCAGTGGCCGCTGATGCGTGCCGGACGGCCCGACCCCAACGTCACCAACCCCGAAGTGGTCGCGCTGTACAAGGTGTTCCAGGACTACGAGCCGCGGACCGAGGCCGAGAAGACCTACTACCAGCAGACCGTCGCGACGCTGGGCGAGATCGCCGGCGCACGCCGAACGCGGCTCTCCGACGCAGAGCAGTCCCTGCCGTCGCTTCTCAACATCCTCGTCTACGGCGGCGCGCTCGTGATGCTCCCCCTGACCTTGCTCTACGGCATCAGGAGCCTGCGCGCGAATCTGATGTTCGTCATGTCGGTCGCCGCACTGATCGGCGTGAGTCTGCTGCTGTGCCTGACGCTGGACCATCCCTTCGCCGGCGACCTCGCCGTTTCGCCTGCTCCCTTCAAGGAGGGTGTGCTCGCTCAGTTCTGGTGAGGGCCGCCCCGACTGCCCGGACGCAGGCCCCGGAGCTCTACAGGCCCAGGTCCCGGCCCACGATCTCCTTCATGATCTCGGTGGTGCCGCCGTAGACGGTGGTGATGCGCGAGTCCAGGTAGTCGTGGGCGATGCGGTATTCGAGCATGTAGCCGTAGGCGCCGTGCAGTTGGAAGCAGCGGCCCACGATGTCGACGTAGCGTTCGGTGGCCCAGAACTTCGCCGATGCGGCATCCACCGCGCTCAGTTCGCCGCGGGAGTGGCGGGCGAGCAGGTCGTCGAGGTAGGCGCGGCCTACCCGGGCGGTGGTCACCATGTCGGCCAGTTCGAAGCGGGTGTTCTGGAAGGAGCCGATGGGCCGGCCGAACGCCTTGCGCTCCCTGACGTAGTCCAGGGTGCGTTCCAGTACGCCTTCGATGGATGCCACGGCGTTGGCGGCGATCGAGATCCGCTCCTGGGGCAGGTTGCGCATGAGCGCTTTGAAGCCGGTGCCTTCCTGGCCCAGCAGGTTGGCCGCCGGGACCCGCACGTCCTGGAAGAACAGTTCGCTGGTGTCCTGGGCGTGCAGGCCGACCTTGTCCAGGTTGCGTCCGCGGGCGAAGCCGGGACGGTCGGCCTCGATGACCAGCAGGCTGATCCCGCCGTGACGGTCGGGTCCGGTGCGTACGGCGGTGACGACCAGGTCGGCGTTCTGGCCGTTGGAGATGAAGACCTTGCTGCCGTTGACGATGTAGTCGTCGCCGTCGCGGACGGCGGTGGTGGCGATGCCGGCCAGGTCGCTGCCGGTGGCTGGTTCGGTCATCGCGACGGCGACGACGAGTTCTCCGGCGGCGATCCCCGGCAGCCAGCGGGTCTTCTGTCCGTCGTCGGTCAGGTCGGTGAAGTAGGGGACGACGATGTCGTTGGACAGCGTCAGCGAGGCGAGCCCGTCGGATGCGGGATGGCGGGAGAACTCTTCGCCGATGACCGCGTTGAAGCGGTAGTCGCTGACCCCGGCGCCGCCGTATGCCTCGGGGATGTTGAAGCCGAGGATTCCGGCGCGGGCGGCTTCGCGGAAGAGTTCGCGGTCGACCTTGCCTTCGGCCCGCCACTGCTCGGCGTGCGGTTCGGCGTGCTTGTCGGCGAAGGCGCGGGCCGTCTGGCGCAGGAGTTCGTGCTCGTCGTCGTACAGCGACCGCTCGGCGGAGATCACATCGGCCATCAGGACTCCTGTTCAACATCATGATCGGGGCGGGGAGGAGAGTGGGCGGGGTCAGGTGCCGGGCAGGAGGACCGGCTTGAGGGTCCGGCCGGCCTGCTGGTCGGCCACTGCCCGGTCGAAGTCGGCCAGAGTGTAGGTGCTCACCAGGCGGTCGAGGGGCAGCGTTCCGCTGCGGAAGCGCTGGATCAGTTGCGGGATGAGGATCGCGGGTTCGGCATCGCCCTCGACACAGCCGCGCACCTGCAGTCCGCGCAGCATCAACGTGCGCACGTCGAGGGCGACTTCGGCAGGCCCCAGGCCGACCAGCGCCAGGATGCCGTGCGGCTGGAGGAGGGTGAGTGCGCGGGCGATGGGCTCGGGGCGTCCGGTGGTGTCCAGTGCGTGGGTCAGCGTCGGTATCGGCTCGTCCAGGGAGGTCACGGTCGTGGCGCCGTACCGGGCGAGCAGGGCGCGGCGTGCCGCGACGGGCTCGGCCACGACGACTTCGACGCCTTCGGACAGGGCCGTCAGGGCGGCGACGGCGCCCACGCCGCCGGCGCCGATGACCAGCAGGCGATCGCCGTGCCGGGGGCGCAGGACGTTGAGCACCGCGCCCGCGCCGGTCAGGAATCCGCACCCCAGGGGTGCGGCGGCTTCCGGTGGTATGTCGCCGACCCGGATGCAGGAGCGGGCATCGGCCAGTGCGGCTGTGGCGAAGGACGACTGGCCGAAGAAGGCCCCGAAGACCGGCTCGCCGCCCACGCGCAGGGTCGGCGATCCGTCGAGCCGCCGTCCCGAACCGTTGAGGGCAGCCGCCCAGGCGCAGTACCCGGGCAGGCCGGCCCGGCACTGGGTGCATCCTCCGCACGAGGCGAAGGAGATGACGACCCGGTCCCCCAGGCTGAGCCCGTCGACGGCGGGCCCCAGGCGTTCGACGGTGCCGCAGCCTTCGTGGCCGAGGACGGCGGGCCGCTGACTGAGTCTCTTGCGGGTGAGCAGGTCGGTGTGGCACACCCCGACCGCTTCGATGCGGACGATCACTTCGTCGGGGCGGGGGTCGTCCAGCTCGGCGTCGACGAGTTCGCCGGCCGCGGAGCCGTGCGAGAGCAGCGCGGAGATTTTCACTCGCGCTCCAGGCCGAAGTAGAAGAGGTGGCCGCCGGCGGAGACCGTGCTGGCTTTGCCGTTCATCACGCCCAGCAGGGTGGTGTCGTCCACCCGCTTGAAGTGGTCGAACACCGCCATGCCGTCGTAGACCATCGTGGCGGTCACCTCGCCCCGGAACTCGATGTTCCAGAGGCTGGCCTCGCCTCGGCCCGCGGTGGTGTCGGAGTAGAGGCTGCCGTCCCGGGCCCGGCAGATGAGCGGTTTGGCGTCGTCCAGGGCGATGAACTGCTTGCCGTGCCAGTGGCTGCGGGTCAGTACCTGCTGGATGGGATGGCCGGTGGAGAAGGCGAATCCCTTCCAGGAGCCCAGGATTGAGGAGGCGTCGACGGCTGCGAGGTCGGCCCACAGGGCGTCGAGGTCGGCCGGGTCGACCGGACCCGCCGCACTCCGCAGGGTCTTCCACCGCTCGTATACGGCAGGCGTGTTGTCGGTCACCGCACACGCAGCCGGCGCAGCAGGGACAGTTGGCTGTTGGTGCGGCGGACGAAGCTTTCGACCGATTGTTTCGGTGAGGGGCCCAGTGGCATGAGGCGCTGCACGGCGATGGTCTGGCTTTCGGTGTATTTGCGGATGCCTTCGGCTCCGTGGCGGCGGCCCGGGCCGCTGTCGCCCATCCCGCCCATGCCGGCTTCGATGCTGCCGGCTGCTGCGGCGGCGCCGTCGTTGATGTTGACCGATCCGGCGCGGATGAGCGCGGCCATGCGGGCGGCCTCGCGGGTGTTCTTGGACCAGATGGAGGCCGACAGGCCGTAGGTTCCCTGGTTGGCCAGGCTCAGGGCCTCGTCGTCGGTGGCGTAGGGGTACAGGGCAAGGACCGGGCCGAAGGTTTCGCTTGCGCAGGCATCCATGTCGGCGCTGACGCCTTCGAGGATGGTGGGTTCGTAGAACAGGGGCCCGAGGTCGGGCCTGGCGCGCCCCCCGGTCAGTGCCGTGGCTCCCTTGGCCAGGGCGTCGTCGACGTGGGCGCGGACCGTGGCGAGCTGTGCCGGTGAGACGAGCGGCCCGAGGTCGGCCGCGTAGTCGTAGGACCGCCCGAGGCGCAGCGCCCGGGTGGCCAGGACGAGGTGTTCACGGAAGGTGTCGTAGACCTTTTCGTGCACGTAGACGCGTTCGATGTGGATGCACATCTGCCCGGTGTTGGTGAAGGCGGCCGTGACGGTGCCGGCCGCTGCGGCGGCGAGGTCGGCGTCTTCGCGCACGATCAGCGGGTTCTTGCCGCCGAGTTCGAGGGAGGTGCCCACCAGCCGTTGTGCGGCGCGCTGGGCGACGGTGCGTCCGGTGGTGGTGGAGCCGGTGAAGGAGACGAAGTCGGCGGCGTCGGTGACGGCGGTGCCCACGACCTGCCCGTCGCCGACGACGATCTGCCACAGGTCGGCGGGCAGGCCCGCTTCGTGCAGCAGGGCCCGTGTCCACAGCAGGGTCAGGGCGGTCTGGGAGTCCGCCTTGGAGACGACGGCGTTGCCGGCCAGGAGGGCCGGAAGTACGTCACCGACCCCCAGGTACAGGGGGTAGTTCCACGGGGAGATGATGCCGACCACGCCCTTGGGCACCCGCACCTCGTTGACCTTGGTCAGGCCGGGGACCATGCCGCGTACGCGACGCGGGGCCAGGTAGCGGGCGGCGCGGCGCGCGTAGTGCCGCGCGATGGCCGCGACTTGGGCCACCTCCTGCCAGGCGTGATAGCGGGCCTTGCCCGTCTCCCACTGGATGAGGTCGAGCACCTGGTCCTGCCGCTCCAGGAGCAGGTCGTGAAAGGCGAGCACAGTCTTGGCCCGGCGTGCCGGCGGGGTCTGCGCCCACGCGCGCTGGGCGGTGCGGGCTGCGTCGGCGGCGGATCGGACGTCGTGGGGGGTGCAGGCGGGGACGGGCGCGGTGGGGGTCAGGTCCCAGGGTGCGAGCGCGGTCACCGGGTCGGGTGCGGGTGGCTCTGGGCGGGTCAGGTCGCGGTGTACCCAGGTGCACCACTGCGCGAGCAGGTCGGCGGTGACCCAGGCAGGTCGTGAGCCGGGGGCCGCTGATGACGTCGGCGGCGGCGGGGGCGGCGGCGCGTGGGTCTGGTCCTGCTCCGTGTTCATGGGGCTCCTCGGGGTGCCGGACGGATGCGGGTGGGATGCGGCGGCGCTTGTGCCAGGTCACGCGCCAGGTCACGCCGTTGCCGCGTGGTGCAGGGGCGGCGGCAGCGGTTTCTGGACCGTGCAGAGGTCTTGCCGATGACCTAACGCATCATTATGTTAATCGAAAATCACAGCATGGAACAAGCACATGACCGGTCCGGAGCCTGCATCCCGGGCTCGTAATCACAACGACTTAGCGCACGCACGGAAGGCGGACAAGTAAATGGAAAATCTCACCAGAAGGCGCGCACTGTCGATCGGCGCCGTGCTGGGACTCGCGAGCGTGACGAGTGCGCCCGGTGCCTGGTCCTGGTCATCCGCAGGATCGATCGCCGGGACCGACTCGGTCACCGACCCGTTCGCGGTCTGGGACCCCGACGCGGACGACGTGGCGGCCCGGCTCCTGGCCGACGGCTCGATCCCGGCCGTCAACAAGGCCTGGGAAGCGTGGGTCGACAACAGCGACCCCCTGCCGTCGGGCATGCCGGGCTACCTGAGCGACTACCTCAAGCAGGTCAACCAGCTTCCCTCCTGGGCCGATCCCGCGCTACTGGCCGCGTCCGAGAAGCTCTACAAGCGCCTCAACAGCTACCTGTTCGTGTCCGAGAGCCTGGGCAGCGGGATCCTGAGCACCGTGATCCCGCGCGAAGCCAGGGCGGTCTACTGGTCCGCCGGCGGCGCCGACATGAAGGAACGCGCGGCCAAGACCTTCACCTTCGGCTACGACCTGCACAGCCCCACCGCCTGGCAGCCGTCGGGGCACTTCCTGGTCTCGGCCAACAAGACGCGCCTGGTGCACTCCACGGTCCGCAGCCTGCTGGTGACCTCCAAGCGCTTCATGGAGAGCGCGGACCAGCCCAAGCCGATCAGCAACGGCGACATCCTGGTCACCTTCCACTCCGTGGCCACCGTCGCGCAGAACAACCTCAAGAAGTGGGGCATCAAGCTGTCCGCCAAGGAGCAGGCAGCCGACCTGCACGCCTGGCAGGTGGCCCTGCATCTGCTCGGCGTGCAGCACCAGTTCATCCCCGCCACCTGGGCTGACGCGCAGGCGCAGGCCGACCAGATGCTGTGGCCCAAGGTCGCCCCCACGCCCGAGGGCATCAGCCTGGCCAAAACCCTGCTCGGATACGTCGAGGACCCCACGCTGGGCCTGACCACCGGGTTCGTGAACGAGTTCGTCCGCTATCTGATCGGCGACACGTATGCCGACTGGCTCGATCTGCCCCACGACCGGGTGTCGCGGCTCCTGATCAAGGCCGCCTGGCCGACGTATGTCCGCTTCCGCGAGGGGCTCTCCCCCGTCGTGCCCGACGGTCTCTACCTGTTCGACCAGGCCGTGCGCGGCATCGCCATGCTGTTCCTCAACAACGGCACCTCGCCGACCCAGACCCCCATCACCCTGCCCACCGCCAACCGGCCCGGCGCCTGAGCCGCACGCCGCCCCCTGCGCGTCATGCCCCGCGACCGGCCCGGCGGATCGCGGGGCTTGCTCCTCCCCCGGATGCGGGTGAAGCCAGGTGGAGAGCATCCGTCCCGTCGGCCCTGCGGCGCACAGTGCGGTCAGTCCACTCCCAGGGCGGCGACGACCAGGGCGGTGACGGCGCTGCGGTGTTCGGGGGTGTCCTGCCAGCGCAGGCGGCGACCGGCCTCGACCACGACGCCGAAGCCCGCGTGCACCAGCACGCGCGCCTGCCGCGGGTCCAACTCGGTTCGCACCGCGCGCAGTTGCTGTTCCCATACGGCGATGTGGTCGCGCTGCGCGCGGATCAGCGGCTGCTGCAGCTCGTCCGGAAGACCGATGACCTCGGCCTCGGCGACGCTGGTCAGCGCGGTGTGCTCGAAGCTGTAGGCCACATACGTTGCCGCCAGTGCGGCCACGGCGTCGTGCGGGTCGCTCACCCCGTCGAGGTTGCGGTCGACCGCCTGGGCCAGCAGTCCGGCGGCCGGCATGCAGGCCGCCGCCAGGATGTCCACCTTGTTGGGGTAGTGGCGGTAGATGGCGGAGGGGACCAGGCCCACCGCCTCGGCGATCCGCCCGTTGGTGACCTTGGCGAACCCGTCGCGGGCGAACAGCGGGATGGCGGCGGCGAGGATCTCCGCGCGCCGGGTGCGCGGCACCGGCTGGGCGGGCAGCTGAATCAGGCGCGCCCCGCCGCCCGCCGCGCCCGGGTCGGTCGCGGCCGTGCGCAGGGCGGCGGCCAGCAGCACCTCCTCGGCCCGGCGCTGGGCGATGGAGACGTGATGGGTCGTGATGGACCCGATGGCGCCCAGGGATGCCGCAGCGCTCAACTCCGCCCGGGGCGAGGGATGATCGCGCTGTACGGTCTCGCTGACCCGGGCGACGACGCGGGCGAACTTGCCCCGCAGGACCCGGCGGTCCTCGTGCTCGAGGTAGCGGGCCTCCCAGCGGTAGAGGCCGCCCGAGGCGCGGTGGCTGACCGCGACCCGGTTCACGGCGCCCAGCACCTCGGCGAGGCCGGCGTCGGGCGGCACGTCGTCGAGCACGGCGACGAGCCGGTCGACCATGACGTTGGCGCACTCGGCGAACAGGGCGTACTTGTTGGGGAAATGCCGGTACAGGGCCGCCGCGCTGATGTTCACCGCGGCGGCGATCTCCTCCATGGACGCCGCGTGATAGCCGCGCTCGCTGAAGACCTTGCCGGCCGCCTCGACGATGAGCTGCCGGCGGTTGCGCGGTCGCACGGCGGCGATCGGACCGGCGTTCACCGGCGGGCACACAAACGGGAAGACAGGGCCATGAGCGTCAGTGAACCACAAGACGATCCGCGGCCAGAAGCCGCTCGCCGCCTCCGCCGTCCGCCGTGGACGCCACCGGCATCCGCGGCGGACACCCCTGCACCACGATGTGATTTTCCATTAACAAAAAGCTTCTTGAACGGCCGTATCGCGGGCATAATGGCGGCCGACCCCTCCCCCGCCCATCCGGAACCAGAGGAGTGGCATGTCCGTTGATACGGCTCCCGCATGGTCTTTTCGCCACCACTGGATGGCCCATGCGGCCACCCACGCGCTGATGCGGCCCGACAAGCCCGCCCTGCGCCACCTCGGCGAGACCACGTCCTGGGCCCAGCTGTCGCGCCGCTCGCTTCAGCTGGCCGCCGCCCTGGCCGAGCGCGGGGTCGCCGCGGGTGATCGCGTGGCCCTGCTGACGCTGAACCATCCCTGGTTCGTGGAAAGCCTGTTCGCGGCGAACAGCCTGGGAGCCATGGCCGTGCCCCTCAGCTTCCGGCTGGCGCCCCTGGAACTCGACTACATCCTCACCGACTGCGCCCCCGCGGCGATCGTCGTCGACGCACGGCTGCTGCCGCTGCTGCGCACCGTCCCCCACGCCGCCTCGATCGGCACGGTCATCGTGATCGGCGATCCGAGCGACGTCGCAGCAGATGCGCCCGGCGCCCAAGAGGGCATCGCCTACGAGGAGTTCCTGGCGGCGCACGCGCCGATGGAACTGCCCGACATCAGCGAGGAGTCGACCGCGCTGATCATGTACACCTCGGGGACCACCGGCCGCCCGAAGGGCGTGCTGCTCTCCCACCGCAACCTGCAGATACAGGCGATCACCTGTATCCGGGCGATGGACATCTTCGACGACTCCGACGTCGGCTTCCTGACCGCCCCCTTCTTCCACATCGCCGGCCTGGGTTCGATCGTCGCGAACTTCCTGGTCGGCAGCACCGTGGTGATCCACCCGCTGGGGGCCTTCGACCCTGCCGCCGTCCTGGATGCCTACGAGCGCGAAGGCGCCACGATCGTCTTCAACGTGCCCCAGCAGTGGGAGATGATCTGCGCCCAGCCCGGCATCGACAAGCGCGACCTCAAGCTGCGCGTCATCAGCTGGGGCGCCGCGCCCGCCAGCGACGCGACCCTGCGCGCCATGGGCGAGAGCTTCCCCCGCGCTCTCAACGTGGCGGTCTTCGGCCAGACCGAGACCTCACCGATCACCTGCGTGCTGCGCGGCGCCGACGCCCTGCGCAAGCTCGGATCGGTGGGCCGGCCGATCCCGACCCTGCAGTACCGCATCGTCGACGCCGCCATGAACGACGTCCCGGCCGGCGAAGTCGGCGAGATCGTCTATCGCGGCCCGACCGTGACGCAGGGCTACTGGAACAAGCCGCAGGAGACCGCGGCTGCCTTCCACGGCGGGTGGTTCCACTCCGGAGATCTCGTCAGGCAGGACCCGGAGGGGTTCGTGTGGGTCGTCGACCGCGCGAAAGACATGATCATCAGCGGTGGCGAGAACATCTACTGCGCCGAGCTGGAGAACGTCATCGCCGAACACCCCGCGGTCCGTGAAGTCGCGGTGATCGGCAGGCCGGATGAGCGCTGGGGCCAGGTCCCGGTCGCCTATGTCACCCCGGCGCCGCAGGGCGAACTGTCACTGCCCGAGCTGACCGCCTTCCTCGACGGGAAGCTCGCCTCCTTCAAGATGCCCAAGGACCTGCGACTGGTTCCCGAACTGCCCCGCAACGCCGGGGGCAAGGTCATCAAGGGGCAGCTGCGCGAAGACGACGCGGGCGCACCAGGACGCACCTGAGCCGGAGCGGGCTCGCGCCGTGCCGGCCCGTACGTACGGTCAGGTGACGACTTCCACCGAAGCGGGTCGGGAGAACGGCATCATCTCCCACCCGAGCGGCCAGTCCGGATCCCGTTGCTCTGCGGACTCGACCGCAAGGCACCGGGGAACCCGCCACCTCCACCAGCCGGCGCCTTCCTGCGGGCGGTCAGGCCACGGGATCGTCGCGCGGCGAAAGCGAACGTCGATGCCGTCGAGTTCCGGTTGCCTGATCGCGCGAACACGTGGGGGCAGCAACGGCCAGACTCCGGCGAGCGTGTCCCGGCACCAGAGATCGTGCACGAGGTCCGGCCCGCACCACGAGTAGCCCTCCTCCACCTCGTCCGCCAACGCACTCCAGCCCTCGAACAGGGAATTGAGGGAGTGGGCCGGTGCGCCGCCACCGGTGCAGGTGCAGGTGCCGACGGCACGAGCGACGGCCGCCCTGACGGCGTCGTACTCTTCAACGCTCAGAACGATGTCGTCCGTGCGGCCGTCTGTCGGATCCATGCGGCGCTCCAGCGGTACTTGATGGGACGGCGCGGGTGAACTCACCTGCTGCCGGCAGCCATTGTCGCGCTCAGAGCACGCAAGGCGTCATCGTATTGGTGACGGCGGAAACGGAACGGGCCGAACGCCGTGTAGTCGCGTGTCATGCGGTGCGGCTGCTCGAAGATTGTCCCAGCGAAGCCGGTCCCTCCTCCCGAGCCAGTCCCTGCGTGCTTGGCCCTGGCCATGCGGGCGGCAGTTACATCTGCCCGATCTTCAATGCTCGTGCCTGCTCGCCGCCGTTCTCCGGGCGGATTCGCTCGGCCAGGCACCGTCGATGGGAAATGATGGTGTGGCTTCCCGGACCGTCGATGCTCCGCGAGTCCAGGACGAGGGCATCTCCACCCGGGCCCAACGTGATCCGTTCACCACAGAAGTCGCAGAGCGAGGCCAGCGATTCAAGGTCAGCAGGTCGGATGCTGAGCCGTACTGAGACCGGCGGATGCCAGCGGTGGATCTGCGCGATCACTGCATCCAACTGCGCACCGATCGGCGGGAAGAGCGCGAGTAGTTCGTCATAGCTGCTGGTGGTCTCGGAGAACTGCTGGATCATGTCGATAGAGGCCGACAGGCCGGCGTTCTCGTAGCCTGCGATCTCGACGAGCACGCCCCATGGGTGATGGCTGCGGACTGTGGCCCGCACCTTCTGGCCGGGCATAAGCGCCAGACTCTCTGTCTCGAACCTCTCCATGGACCGATTCCCCGTCCTCTCGTCCAGCAGGCAGCGCCCGGTACCTCGCGTGCAGGTGTGTCCTCGGCGTCAGAGCCGTCCGCCGAGCTCCGTACCTGCACGGCGTCATCGTATGGGTGACGGTCAAACGGGAACGGGCCGAATGGCGCGGAATGTCCTCACCCGCCAGAGATCTTGTGCGGGGCAGGCCTCAGCAGGAGGT
Organism: Streptomyces sp. NPDC055189; assembly: GCF_053606765.1. Classification (NCBI taxonomy): domain Bacteria; kingdom Bacillati; phylum Actinomycetota; class Actinomycetes; order Kitasatosporales; family Streptomycetaceae; genus Streptomyces; species Streptomyces sp. NPDC055189. The sequence continues at coordinate 114,204 of NZ_JBSGSG010000001.1, read as the reverse complement.
GCGGGTGTGTGTCCCGCCGGCGCGGCCGCGCCCAACTGCGGCTGCGCCGACGGGTTGTGCGGCCGTCGCCTTCGCCGGTCAGTCCGTGATCGTCGCAGTTACCGGTTCGCGGCGTGCCACGTCCACCAGGGAGCGGTCGGTGATTTTGAGGGCGGGTGAGACGGCCAGGGTCAGGGTCGACACGCTCATGAACGGGTTGAGGTGGTGCCAGCCCCAGGTTTCCAGCGCCGTGCGCACCGCGGCGGCCTGGTCGGCGACGTCGTGGGCCGGGCGGGCGGAGAGCACGCCGCCTACGGGCAGCGGCATGCGTGCAGCCACCGTTTGGCCGTCGGCGCCTCGGACGACGGCCACGCCTCCCCCGTCGGCGACGACGGTCGCGGCGGCCGCGGCCATGGCGGCACGGGAGGTGCCGATGGTCAGGAGGTTGTGGCTGTCGTGGGCGTAGGTGGAGGCCACGGCGCCCTCGCCCAGCTCCCGGCCCGTCAGCGGGGCGAAGACCGCGCCGGGGCGTCCGTAGCGGTTGCGTACGCGCACCACTGTGGTGCGTCCCTCCCAGTGCACCTCGCCACCGGTGACCGGGAGTTCGACCTCGGTTGCTTCGGTGTAGGTGTCGCGCGGGTTGACGCTCATGGCCCGGAAGCGGTGGGTGCCGTCGGGCAGGTCCACGCGCCAGCGGAAGCCGTCCGCGTCCTGGGCTTCTACCTCCACGCGACTGTCCAGGGGCGGCAGAGCGAGGGGTTCCGGGGCGTCTGTGGCTTGGACGGGTGCGCCGTCGCGGCCCACGATGCGGCCGCCGGCCAGGACGAGTGCGGGGTCGAAGGAGGCGAGGTCGCCCCGCAGCAGGACCAGGTCGGCGCGCTTGCCCGGGGAGACGACGCCGCGGTCGTACAGGCGCAGGCGCTGGGCCGGGGTCCAGGTCAGGGCCTTGAGGACGGCGTGGGGCGGGAAGCCGGCGGCCACGGCTACGCGCGCGATGTGGTCGAGGTGGCCCTGCTTGACGATGTGGTCGGCGGCGAGGTCGTCGGTGACCAGGCACAGCGGCGGGAGTTGGGGCAGGGACAGCAATGCGGTGGCGACCTCGGGGGTGAGGCACTTTTCCTGGAGCATCATCGTCATGCCCAGGCGTGCCTTTTCCAGGACGACCTCGGTGCGGTTCTTGGTGTGGTCGGAGTCCACGCCGGTGGCCAGGTAGGCGCTCAGTTCCGCGCCGGTGAGGTTGGGGCAGTGGCCGTCGAGGATCTTCTCGTGTGCGCGGGCCACGGCGGTGATCTCGTGCATGCGGCGGTCGCCGGCGACGACGGCGCGGTAGTCCATGACCTCGCCCAGGGCGATGACGCCGGGCCACTGGAGCATGTCGGCGATGTCGTCGGCGGAGAGGGCGGCGCCTGCGTGCTCCAGGCCTTCCAGGGCGGGTACGCACGAGGGGACACCCCACAGCTGGGTCTGGGCGCTCTGGCGGCCCGCGTCGATCATCCAGCGCATGGCGTCGCGGCCGGCGACGTTGACGATCTCGTGCGGGTCGGCCAGGACGGTCGTGGTGCCGCGGGCCAGCGTCACGGCGGCGAATTCCTGGGGCGTCAGGAAGGCGCTCTCGATGTGCATGTGGGCGTCCACGAAGCCGGGGGCGATCAGCATCCCGGTGGCGTCGATCTCCTCGGCCGCGGTGGCGGGGGTGCCGGGCGGGAGCACCGCGGTGATCTGGTCTCCGCGTACCAGGACGTCCGCGGCGAACTCCTCACCGGTGAAGGTGGACATCACGCGCCCGCCGCTGATCCGGAGGTCGTGCTGCTCACTCATGGGCTCGTGCTCCTTGGAAGGGATGTTGTCGCGCGCGGGCGGGCGCGGCCCGCCCCGGCAGTCGGTGGTCGTCGCGGGCCGCGGGGCGGTCAGGGGACGAGGGTGTAGAAGTAGTAGCCCAGCGGGATCATGACGATCCACAGCGGCCAGGGCACCTCGCGGATCCGGCCGCTGACCGTCTTGACCAGGACGTGGGCCGCCAGGCCGGTGGCGATGCCGGTGCCGAAGTTGCCGAAGAACAGCGTGGTGGCGACGGTCAGAGCGGCCGGGATGGCGTTGGTGGGGTCCTTGAAGTCGACGTTCTTGAGCGCGCCGAGCATGTTCAGGCCGATGAACATCAGCACGGGTGCGGTGGCGGCGGAGGGGATCAGGGTGGCGAAGGGGGTGACGAGCAGCAGCAAAGCAAAGCCGCAGGCGGCCCAGACCGAGGACAGGCCGGTCTTGCCGCCCGCGTCGGCGGCGGCCGAGGACTCCAGGTAGGCGGTCATCGAGGGGGCGCCGACGGCCGATCCGCCCATGACGGAGACCGAGTCGACCAGGAAGGGGCGGCGGGAGCCGGGGATGTTGCCGTCCTTGTCCAGGAGGCCGGCGCGGCCGGAGACGGCCAGCAGGGTGCCGGTCATGGAGAAGAACTCGGAGACGAAGAACGCGAAAATGTAGGGGAAGTACTCGGGCTTGAGGGCGCCGAGGATGTCGATGTGGAAGAGCAGGGGGCCGGGTGAGTCGGGGGCCGCGAAGAGGCTGTCGGGGACCTCGGTGACGCCCAGCGGCACGCCGATGAGGGTGACGGCGGCGATGGTGATGAGGAAGGCGCCCGGCACCTTGCGGGCGGCCAGAGCGGTGAGCAGCAGCAGGCCGGCCAGAGCGAGGAGGGCTGGAGCCTTGGACAGGTCGCCGATGGCGAGCGCGGCCTTGTCGGCGTTGCCGACGACGAGGTCGGCGTCGCGGAATCCGATGAGGGCGATGTAGAGGCCCAGGCCGCCGCTGATGGCGTACTTGAGGTTGATCGGCATGAGCCGGGTGACCAGGTCGCGGATGCCGAAGAGGGTCAGCAGCAGGAAGGCGACGCCGGACCAGAAGACCATGCCCAGGGCCGTGTCCCAGGGGACGTGGTCCTGTCCGACGATGGTGAAGGCGATCAGTGCTACGCCGCCGAGGCCCGGGGCGACGACGAAGGGCAGGTTGGCGATCAGGCCCATGGCCAGCGTCGCGAGGGCGATGGCGATGATGACGGCGGTGGTCGCGGCGCCGTGCGGGACCCCGGCGGAGGCCAGCTGGCCGGGGACCACGACGACGGCGTAGGCGGCGGCCATGAACATCGAGGCGCCGGCCACGAGTTCCGTGCGGTGGCTGCTGCCGCGGTCGCGGACGCCGAAGAGCCGCTCGACGCGCGAGGCGGGCGGCGGGGTGGCGGCGTCGGTCTGCTCGCCGGGCGGCGGAGCGGTGGTGGGCATGGGGACCTCGGCGGGGTGAGGGGCGGGCACGCGGCTGTCGGCGCGGGCGGAGTACGGGCGTGCGGGGAACCCGGCTTGGCCCGGTCTCTGCAACCGGTCTCTGAAACCGGTTGCAGAGACCGGTTGCGGGTATCATGGCACGGCATCAGGCGAAAGTGAACACGGGTCTCGGGCGGATCTTCGATCCTGCCGGGCACATCAGGCAGGGGACGGCATTGGCGACGCTCTTGGACGTGGCGCGTGCGGCGGGGGTGTCCAAGGCCACCGCCTCGCGGGCACTGCAGCGCCCCGAACTGGTCGCCGAGAGCACGCGCCTGCGCGTGCGGGAGGCGGCCGACCGGCTCGGTTTCCATCCCAACGCCGCCGCCCGCGCGCTGACCACGGGCCGTACGGGCCTGATCGGGCTGATCGTGCCCACGCTCTCCAACCCGTTCTTCGCGCCGCTGGTGATGGGCGCGCAGCAGGCGGCCGAAGAGACCGAGAGCCACCTGCTGATCGCGGTCTCGGAGTACGACGCGCAGCGGGAGGCCGCCCTCGCCGACCGGCTCTCCGAGCAGGCCGACGGCCTGATCATGGTGACGCCGGTCGGCACCGACGCCGCGCTGCGCGAGCGCTTCCGCCGCCGCCCGCTGGTCCTCGTCGACCGCCAGGTGGGCCGGCTGCCCGCCGTGGTGGCCGACACCGCCGCGGGCCTGGGCGAACTCCTCGACCACCTGCTGGCCCAGGGCCACCGCCACATCGCCTACGTCTCGGGGCCCGCGGGCTCCTGGGCCGACGAACAGCGCCGCACCGCCCTGAGCGCCCAGGCGTCGGCGGCCGGCGCCCGGCTGAACGTCCTGGGGCCGCTGCCGCCCACCTTCGACGCCGGCATCGAGGCCTCCCGCGCGCTGCCCGCCGAGGCAACGGCCGTCCTGGCCTACAACAGCTATCTGGCACTGGGGCTGCTGCACGGCCTGAACGTGGCCGGACGCCGCGTGCCGGCGGACGTGAGCCTGGCGGCGGCCGACGACCTCAGCACGCTCAGCGCCACCACTCCCCCGGTGACCGCACTCGACGTGCCGCTGCAGGAAGCCGGGGCCCTGGCCGTCACCCGCCTGCACGAGCTGCTCGAGGGCCACCGGCGCACGGTCACCTCACGTCTGCCGGCCGCTCCCGTCCTGCGCGCGTCGACGGCACCGCCGCGCGGCCGGTAGCCGCCCGTCCGGGACCGCCCGTCGCCTTGCTCGAAGACCTCGGCGCGGGTTCGTTCGTGGACTCAGCCCCGGCCGGGGCGCGCTGCGGCGCCAGCGCCAGCGCCACCCGCCCGGCACGCGCCGCGCCGGGCCCCTACCGGGTGCCGATCAGCGGGCAATGCGTCCCGGTGTAGATCGTGGGCATGCACAGGTTGCAGTGCGTACAGCGCGAGCGGGTGCCCGGGGACTGCCCGATACGCCGTGGCAGGTCGGGCTCGCGCAGCAGGGCCCGGGCCATGGCGACGAAGGCGAATCCCCCGGCCATGGCCCGGTCCATGCCTTCCCGGTCGGTGACGCCGCCCAGGAGGATCAGCGGGAGCGTGAGTGCCTCGCGGAACTTCTGTGCATGCTCCAGCAGATACAGCGGCTCGTACGGATAGGCGCGCAGGAACGATCTGCCGATCGTGCGCAGACCGATCCGCTGGGGCAGCGGGAACTGGTTCGCGAACTCCTTGACCGGGGCCTCACCGCGGAACAGGTACATCGGGTTGAGCAGCGAGCTGCCGGCGGTGAGCGCCAGCGCGTCCACCGAGCCGTCCTCCTGCAGCCAGCGGGCCACCTGCAGGCTGTCGTCCAGGGACAGGCCGCCGCGCACCCCGTCGGTCATGTTGAGTTTCGCGGTGATCGCGATCCGGGTGCCGACCTGTTCCCGCACGGCGCGGGCCAGGTCCAGGGCCAGCCGAGCCCGGTTGGACAGGCTTCCGCCGTAGGCGTCGGTGCGCCGGTTGAGCCGGGGGCTGAGGAAAGCGCTGGCCAGGTAGTTGTGGCCCAGGTGCAGCTCGATGGCGTCGGCCCCGGCATCCAGGGCCAGCTGGGCCGCCGCCGCGTGGGCCCGGACCACGCGCTCCAGGTCCTCACTTGTGGCGGCGCGGTCGCGGCGCAGGCTGACCGGGTTGAACCCGCCCATCGGGGACAGGGCGGGAAGCTGATTCGAACGGGCGTCGGCCACCGGGCCGGCGTGCCCGAGCTGGAGGGAGACGGCGGCGCCCGCCTCGTGGACGACGGCGGCAAGTCGGCGCAGTCCGGGCAGCACCTCAGGGCGCATCCACAACTGCGCGCGCTGGGTACGGCCTTCGGGGGCGACGGCGCAGTAGGCCACGGTGGTCATCGCCACGCCCCCGGCTGCGGGGCGACGGTGGTATTCGATCAGCTCGTCGGTGACCAGCGCGTCGGGCGTGGCCCCCTCGAAGGTGGCCGCCTTGATGATCCTGTTGCGCAGTCGCACCGGGCCCAGCCGGGCCGGGGCGAGCACGTCGGGTACCGGCTCGGAGGGGCGGGGAGGCGGGGCGGCCGCAGTCATACGGAAAGCGTCCCAGAAACCTGACGAACTGTCAGCCGCCCGTGGTGACCCACCCGGTACGCCGTTGGCCGACCGGCGAACCCCCGCGCGACCGGCAACCGCCCTTCCAGGACCGCCGGATCACCGGCACGCCAAACAGCAACTGATCGACGCGGCAAGACCCTGTACACGGGCGCCGCCGGTGGGCAAAGATCGCGATTCATGACCGACAGTGTGAGCGCACGTTCGTGGCCGGGCGGCATCAAGGCCATCACCCTCTTCACCGAGGACCTGGCAGCGACCAAAGAGTTCTACCGGGAAGTCTTCGCACTCCCCGTCCACTGGGAGAACGAGAACTCGGCGGTGTTCCAGTTCGGCGACACGCTGATCAACCTGCTCGACAGCACAGCGGGGCCCGAACTGATCGAACCCGCCTCCGTCGCGCCCCGCGAGGCCGGTTCCCGTCTGGTGTTCACGCTCGCCGTGGACGACGTGGATGCGACCTGCGCGCTCCTGGCGGCGCGGGGCGTCGAGCTGCTGAACGGGCCGATGGACCGGCCCTGGGGCATCCGCACCGCCTCTTTCCGCGACCCGGGCGGCCACCTCTGGGAGATCGCGACGTGACAGCGCCGATGCCGTGAGAGCGCAGCGGCGCGGCTGACGGGACGGGTCCAACCGGGCCTGAACGAACTCCGCGCCGTTTTCCCGCACGGCGATCTGCCTGCCGCCGCCGAGCCCGCCCCGCCGCCCCCACCGGCCCCGCTCGGCCGCGCCGGCCATCCCGACGAGGTCGCCGCCACCGCCGTGACGCGGGACGCATTCGCCCCTCCAGGGCTGGGGCCCGACCCGCACGCCTCAAGCGAACGGGAAGACATAAGGAACAGGGCACCGCACCGGTGGCCACGCACCTGATGGTTGAGGACAATCGGATCGTGCGCATGCACCTGTACGAGGACACCCTGACCGTCGAGGCGGCGTTCAACGCCGGCTGAGTGGAGGGTGCCCAGGGCCCCGTGGCCCGGCCGGTGCGAGTCGTCCAGGGGCTCGCAGACCGTTCACCGGGTCGCTCCATACCTGCACTCCAGAACGACGACCGCCGGCACGGCGGATCACCGTCGTGCCGGCGGCGGCTTTGGGCGAGGTCAGCGTCCGATGCTTCGCTCGCTCCCAGACCACCACTGGGCCGGTATCGCGCTATGGAGCGCACGGACCCTGGCGGCGCCGAAGGCAACTCCCTTGACAGGATGCACAGGTACGTCCACGCGCGCTATTTGTTGGACTTCTTAGGAAGATCCTCTGCTACGACGGCAACAAGCAGGATCAGGACCGCTGCGGCCATGAAGGCGGCCGACAGAATACGGAGCACGGCTGCGTCACTCTGTACGTACAAGGCCCAGAAGGCGACGGCCATCCCCCCTACGGCAGCAGCGACGCACCCAAGGTGGAGGCACGTCAGCCACCGGGGAGGATCCTCACCGTCAGGCACCCGACGCGTGGCAGAGCGCCCAGGCACCCGACGCGTGGCAGAGCGCCCAGGCACCCGATGCGCGACAGAGCGCCCAGGCACCCGGCGCGCGACAGAGCGCCCGGGTATCCGATGCGTGACAAATTTAGCGAGCAGCACAACGACGCAGACGTTGACAGCATTGCTGAAAAAGTCGGGATCGAAGTCGTTGCAGCTCATATCGGGGCCCTCGCCATCCAAGCCGCGCACCCCGAGACGATCACCACTTCTGGAGGCACGATGCCCTCCACAGCGCCAGCACAAGGCAACAGGCCCTGCAGTCCTTCTGAGACGACCGTACCGAGCCGAACACTGCACGGATCCACCCCAACAAGCACCGAATTCGCACAGTATCCCCCTCCCAGGAGGCGGACTTGTACGGCAGCGGTTCTCGTTCTGCGTGCCGGGCGGCCTTCTCCGCGATCGCCCGGCAGGCCATCGCCCTGGCCACGGCCGCCTTCGTGGCGAGGGTGATGTTGTCGTGGATACCGGCCCGCCGGCGGTCGTATCCCTGCACCCCTACGCGAGACCACCGGGCGGAAGGCAGCTCGATCACCCAGTACGGGCGCCGTGGCGACGCCCCTGGGACCGGGCCCTGCTGTGACCTGCCGTATTTTGTTTGCGCTGGTCACAGCCCAGAGGATGCACTGTGATCAGACACCATGAGGCGTGGTGCCGGTATCGCAAGGAGGCAGCGGCAGCAATGGAGATCCGTTCCATAGATGGCGACGACCTGGACGTTTTCGTCGACACTGTCCATGCCGCGTTCGGGCACTTCCCCGAAACCCCGGTTGAGGGCGGCGGGCTGTGGTGGTCGGCGCTCGAAGCCGACCGCTGTCTGCTCGCCCGGGCCGAAGACGGGCGGCCTGTCGGCACGGCTGCCGCGTATTCCTTCGAACTCACGCTGCCCGGTGACGTCCTCGCCCCGGCCGCCGGGGTGACGGCCGTCGGTGTCCTGCCCTCGCACCGGCGCCAGGGTGTGCTCAGCGCGTTGATGCGCCATCAGCTGGCCGAGCTGCGGGAGCGCGGCGAGTACCTCGCGGTACTGCTGGCCTCCGAGGCGCAGATTTATGGCAGGTTCGGCTACGGACCCGCCACCTACACCGGGCAGCTGACGGTGCCGCGCCACCAGGCCGCGCTGGCCACGCCCCGCTCACACCAGTTGGCCGGCCTGTCAGCTGCGGGCGCGGACAGCGGCTCGGTCGAGGTAGTGCGGCGCGCCGAGTGCGGAGCCATCCTGGAGGAGGTCTACGACCGCTACCGCCGCGCCCAGCCCGGCGCGCTGTCGCGGCCGCACCGCTGGTGGGCCCTGCGCGCCGGGCAGGCCCCGATCTCACCCGCACCGCGCTACGTCGCCGTGCACCGGGACGCCGACGGCATCGCGGACGGCTACGCCAGCTACGCCATCGGCGACGCCCAGACCCTGACGGTCGATGAGATCATCGCCACCGACGACGCCGTCTTCACGGCCCTGGCCCGCTTCGCCCTCGGCCACGACCTGGTGGCCCGGGTCGTGTTCAAGCACGTACCGCCCCATCACCCGCTGCGCTGGCAGCTCGCGGACTTCCGCGCCGGCGAGGTCAGCGGCGACAGCGACTGGCTCTGGGTACGTCTCCTGGACGTGCCGCGCGCGCTGACCGCCCGCGGCTGGTGTGCGGACGGCGAGTTGGTCCTCGACGTCCAGGACCCGTTCCTGGCCCAGCACGGCCGCTACCTGCTGACCATCCGGGACGGCAAGGCCGACTGCGTGCGCACCGACCGGGAGCCCGACCTGTCCCTGGACGTGCGCGACCTGGGCTCGCTCTACCTCGGCGGCACCGCCCCGAGCACCCTCATGCGGGCCGGACACATCCACGCCCACCACCCTCACGCCGCCGCCCTCGCCGACAACCTCTTCCGCGCCGAACGCTCCCCGCACTGCCTGCACTGGTTCTGACCGTCAGCGCGCCGGCCGCCTGTAGGTGCGCAAGGCGTTGCCGAACACCCGGCTAGCCGAAGGTGAGCACGTAGGCCTGGATTCCGGGTTCGAGACGCACTTCGAGGTGTCCCTGACGGGCTGTCTTCTCGTCGACGAGGCGGTGCATCGTCGGTGTTCCGTCGATCTGCAGCGTCTTGATGGTCTTGCCGTCGAGCAGGGCGGTCACCTTGCCCTTCCCGGCGAGCACCATGTTGACGTTCTTGGCCTTGTAGGTCATGGCCAGACGGGCGTCCGGCCCGGCGGTGAAGTACTCATATCCGGCCGTCCAGGTGCCGCTCAGCGCGAGCCGGTCGGCAGGGATGCCGGTCGGGAAGCGGTAGACCTTCGCCTGGTCGTCGGCCAGCGGGTCGCCGACGTAGCCCTTGATCAGGTGGTTGCTGAGATAGGTCTCCGGCGTGCGGTCGGCGGTGAGCTCCGCGTCTGCCTGGCCGGTCCGGGGCGGCAGGGTCACGGTCGGGTCCGCCTGGCGCAGAAGGTCGCGGATGAGTTCTTCGGTCTGCGCGTACTGGCCCTCGCCGAACTTGAAGTAGCGCACCGTGCCGTCGGCGTCGATGAGGTACTTGGCGGGCCAGAACCGGTTGCGGTAGTTGCTCCAGGTGGTCAGCTTGTTGTCCAGGGCCACGGGGTAGGTCACGCCGAGCTTCCTGGCCTGGCTTTCGACGTTGGCCGCCTTCTTCTCGAAGCCGAACTCCGGCGAGTGGACGCCGATGACCTCCAGGCCCGCGCTCTTGTAGGCGCGTTCCCAGGATCTGATGTGCGGCAGGCTGCGCTGGCAGTTGATGCACGAGTAGGTCCAGAAGTCGATCAGCACCACTTTGCCGCGCTGCTCGGCCAGATCGACCGGTGCGCCGCCCGGCGTGTTGAGCCACTTCGAGATGCCCTCGATGGGCGGGGCCTGGCCGCACGAGCGCAGGTCGGCGGCACCGTCCTGGCAGCGGGAGAGCTCCTTGTTGGAGTCGTCGTAGAGGCCGGAGAGCTGCTGGCGGGCGACCTTGCTGTCCTCGATCTTCTTCTGGGCTGCGGACGTGTAGTCCGGCAGCGCCCGCTGGATGGCGTCGGTGACGTTGAGGGCCAGCCCCAGAGCCAGGACGATCATGAGGCAGCCGGCCACGATCCGCAGCTTCCTGGCGCGCTTGCGAAAGGCGCCGATCCGCTCCGAGACCCGCCGTCCGGCCAGGGCGAACACCAGCAGGGGAAGGGCGGTGCCGATGGCGAAGGACACGGTCAACGCCACGATATCGAGGCTGAGTTGGCCCTGCGCGCCGGCGACGGTGATGGCGGCGAGCACGGGGCCGGCGCAGGGCACGTACAGCAGGCCCAGCCCGAGTCCGAGAGCGAACGCCCCGCCCTCCTTGTTCACCTGGCGTTGGGGGATCCGCGCGAAGGGCTTCTCCAGGAGCCGCTCGACGGGCGGGAAGATCAGGCCGAGTCCGATGAAGACGAGCAGCCCCAGACCGGCGTAGCGCAGGATGTCCTGGGGCAGGCCGAGCGCGGTCACGATGGTCACGCCCAGCAGCGTGAAGAAGCTGAAGCTGATCACGAGGCCGGCGACGACGGCGTAGGGGCGCCGGTTGCGGGGGCTCTTCACCGAGGGCGGATCGTCGACCAGCACACCGGAGTCGGAGTCACGCGAGGTTGCGGCTGCTGACCTGCCGGGCTTCGCGCTCGCACCCGCCGAAGCGGGCTGCTGCGGCCTGTCGGATGCCGGGCCGCCCGCGAGGAATACGACGGGCAGGACCGGCAGGATGCAGGGCGAAACGGCAGTGATCAGGCCTCCGAGAAGACCTATCAGAATCAGGATAATCATGAGATGCCGTCCCTGTGCCCGGCCTCCGGCGGACCCGGATGCTTATAGGTAATCCGGACCCGGGACGCGGGCGGATTGGCGTAAATAATTCAGCAATGCGGCGACAGCACGCACTCGCCCAGACATGCTCTGACACGCCATGGCCTGGGCAGACCTATACCGGCGCGCGCAACCATGCACGGCGCCGCAGGCAGAATTCACCGCTCGTGAACTCACGGTGGTAAGCAGGTAGCTCGCCGTCAGCATTTGAGCATTTGAATACATTTTTTTCGGTAAAGGCCAATCCGGCTCTGGTTCCGCTTCGAATTACCGGTGAGATCGAGATGAGTCGGCTTCTGTGACCCGCTTCGGGGGCGAGTTCTCCGCCGGCCTCCCTCGACGCTCCTACCGGCGCTCGCCGAGCGCTCGTCTCCGTCCCGAGGAGGGACCGGTCATGACTACCCGAAGCATGATCCGTACTGCCGCCGTCTCTGCCGCGGCCATCGCCCTGCCTGTGTCCCTTGGGGTGCTCGCCCCGGCGGCACACGCCGACGACAGCAAGACCTTCGGGTCGGCGTGCTCGTCGGTTCCCAAAGAGGGGGCAGGCAGCCTCGACGGCATGGCCAAGGACCCGGTCGCCACCGCCGCCTCCAACAACCCGGCACTGTCCACCCTGGTGACCGCGGTCAAGAAGGCGGGCCTGGTCGACACGCTCAACAACGCGAAGGACATCACCGTCTTCGCGCCGTCCAACGACGCCTTCAAGAAGATCCCGAAGGCCGACCTGGACAAGGTCCTCGCCAACAAGGAACAGCTCACCAAGATCCTCACCTACCACGTGGTGGGCGAGAAGGTCGCGCCGAGCCAGCTGTCGATGGGGTCCTTCAAGACCCTGGAGGGCAGCAAGCTCACCACCGACGGATCCGGCGAGAAGTACAAGGTCAACGACATGGCCAACGTCGTCTGCGGCAACGTCAAGACCGCCAACGCGACGGTCTACATCATCGACAGCGTTCTCATGCCGCCCAAGTAGGCGGCAACGTCTGCAGTCGGGTCCGGGGTGTCGCAGCAGCAAGGCGACACCCCGGACGCGTGCCCCGTGCCCGCCCGGAGCGGGTGGCGCACCCGCCCGGGCGCCCGGCAAAGCCCCAGGTCACGGCATCACCGCAGGTCACATGGGGTGGCGTAACTTCGCGGCAACATTGCTGGCCTAGCGTCGGTGTCCGGCGCGGCGTGTTGCCCGCGCCGGATACCGACTCATCCACCGTGAGGGAGCCATGCGCGATCCGAAGCCGAGCGGGGACGGGTCCGGCGTGCCGCTGACGCGGGCCGACCGGGCCCGTACCGTGGCCAGCGTGCTGCGCAGGCAGGTCATGCGCAGCGCTTTTCCCGGTGGCGTACTGCCCGACGAGCGTGCCCTGATCGCCGAGTTCGGCACCTCCCGCAACACGGTCCGCGAGGCGCTGGGTCTGCTGCGTGACGAAGGTCTTGTCGAACGCCGCCGGGGCGTGGGCACGGTCGTGATCGGCCGCGCCTACGAGCATCCGCTGGGCGAACTGTCGGGACTCGCCGAGGTGCTCCAGCGGCACGGCGCCGTCGTCAACGAGGTGCGCGAATCCCGCCTCCTGCAGCCGCCGCTCACGATCGCCCGCCGTCTTGACCTGGCCGAAGACAGCCCGGCCGTCTACCTGGAGCGGCTGCGCCGGGTGGACGGCATCCCTCTGTCCCTGGACTGCACCTATCTCATCCCCGAGGTGGGTGAGCCCCTGCTGGCGCACGCCGGCCGCACACCGCGCACGCTGGAAGACCACGACGTCTTCGATCTGATCGAGACCGCGACGGGCCTCCCGCTGGGCTCGGCCGAGGTGTCCGTCCACGCCACCATCGCCGATCCGGCGACCAGCACGGTCCTTGAGATGCCCGCGGGCGGCGCGATCCTGGCCGTCGAACGCCTCACCCGTCTCGCCGACGGCCGCCCCGCCGACCTGGAGTTCCTCCATCTGCGCGGGGACCGGCTGACCCTGCACGCCACGCTCGACCGGGCGACCAAGTACGCCGCCAGTCACCCCAGTTATCCGTCGTAGCGGCAGCACGGACGAACGGCCGGTGCCAGCACGCCTCCGTGAGGGGGTGGCAGCGCCGTGTCCCGCTCGCGGTGTGCCGTGCTGCGCCCGGCTGCTCTTTCACGGAGGTCTCGTTGGACCACGCCAATCCCGCCCCTGTCACCGGTCCGGGCGCCCACCCCCGCGCCGAGCCCGCGCCCGCCACCGCCACCACCCCCGCTCGCGGCGCCCGCCGTCACCGTCCGCCCGCGCTGACCACGCTGGCCATGTGCCTGTGCGTCACCCTGGTCATCGGCATGGTCTCCGCCGTCAATCTGGCCATCCCCGACCTGTCGGCCGACGCGCTGCGCCCCTCCGCCCAGGCCGTGGTGTGGGTGGTGGACGGCTATGTCGTCCTCTTCGCCTGCCTGTTGGTGCCCGCAGGCGCGCTCGCCGACCGCAGGGGCCGCAAGGGAACGCTCCTGTGCGGCATGACCGTGTTCACGCTCGGCGCGGTGATCTGCGCCGTCGCCCCGCACATCACCGTACTGATCGCCGGGCGCATGATCAGCGGGGTCGGCGCGGCCGCCGTGCTGCCCAACACCCTGGCCCTGCTGGTCGAGGGGCTGCCCGAGCCGGCACGGCGCAAGGCCGTCGCCGTGTGGGCCTCCATGACCGGGCTCGCCGCCGTCCTGGGCAACGTGGGCGGCGGCGCCGCGCTCCAGTACGGCAGTTGGCGCACGCTCTTTGTCTGCCTCATCCCGCTCGCGCTGTGCGCGCTGCTCCTGGTGGCCGCCGTGGCACCCGTCACCGCCCACCGTCCGAGCCCCGCCGCGCCGCTCGCCAGCGCCCTGCTCACCGCCGGTTTTCTGGCCCTGCTCTACGCGATCGTCTCCGGCCCCCAGTCCGGCTGGAGTGCCCCGCCGGTGCTGGCTGCCGCCATAGCCGCGGTCGTGCTGCTGGCCGGCTGGGCGCGGCATGAACTGCGCGCCCGCGAACCGCTCCTGGATCCGCGGCTCTTCGCCCGGCCGGCCGTGCGCGCGGGTGCGGCGGGGATGGCCGCGCTCTTCGCCGGCATGTTCGGCCTCTTCTACCTCAACGGCCAATACCTGCAGTACGCCAAGGGGTACGGGCCGCTCGAAGCCGGGCTGCGGTTGCTGCCCATGGCCGCGGCGCTGTTGGCCGGACCGCGCCTGGGCCTGCTGCTGGAGCGGGTGTGCGGCCGGCGCGGCACCGTCCTTTTCGGGATGCTGGTCCTGGCCGCCGGGCTGTGCGTGGTGTCCGCCGCCGACGCCCGCACCCCCTACACGCTTTATGCCCTGGGCGCCGCACTGACCGCGCTCGGCTGCGGCACCGCGAGCCCGCTGCTGTCACACGCCATGATGAGTGCGCTGCCCGCCCGGAGGGCGGGAACGGGCTCCGCCCTGCAGAGCCTTGCACGGGAGTTGGGCAGTGCCGTGGGCATCGCCGTCACCGGCACCCTGACCACGGCCGTCTTCACCGCCCGCCTTCCCTCCCCCCTGTCGGGCGCCGATGGGCCGACGACGGTCGCCGAAGCCGCGTCCCGCACCGCCGACCCCCGCCTGCACACGGCGGTCGTCGATGCGTTCACCGCGGGCCTGCACACCGCGACGCTGGCCCTGGCCGCCGCGATCACGCTGGTGGCGTTCGCGGTCGCACGGTGGCTTCCGCCGGGGCGGTGAGCCAGCCGGCAGAGCCGGGGTGAGGGCCCGCGGGCCGCCACCCCGGCCGGCGGCTACCGCGGCTCCACGCGCTGCAGTCCTGCGCGGCGCACCACCTCAGGCCCCGTCTTCGCCGCCTGTGCCACCAGCGCGCGGCCGTCCCAGTCCGGCGGCCACCCCTCCCACAGCCGCAGCTTGCCGTCGACCACAACCGCGGTGATCTGGTCGCGGTTGGCCAGCCGGACCAGTTCCCACTCCAGGTCCCACGAGGGGGTGAGTTCGGGGACGTTGATGTCCACGACGAGGAAGTCGGCGGCCTTTCCCGCCGCGATCTCCCCGGTCACCTTGCCCAGACCGAGCGCGTCGGCGCTGAGCGATGTCGCGTGCTCCAGCCACAACCCTCCCGCGCCGCACGAGGAATCGCCCGCGGCGATCCCGTACGCAAGGCGCTGGGCCGTCTCCGCGGCGTCGATCAGGCGGAATCCGTCGCCGCGGGTGCCGTCCGTGCCCGTCCCGAAGCGCACGCCCATCGCGGCGAGCATCGTGGCGTGGGCGACGCCGTTGCCCTTCCAGGCACTGGCCACGGGGTTGTAGCTGATGGCCGCGCCGGAGTCGGCGAGCATGCGCATCTCGCCGGGCGTGAGCAGCGTGGCATGCGAACCGAGCGTGTGCGGGCCGAGCGCCTTCAGATGGTGCAGATACTCCACGGGCCGGCGCCCCACGCTCTTCAACGACCTTTCCACGGAGGCCAGATGCTCGTTGACGTGAATCTGGAACACCGCGCCGGCCTCGCGGCACAACTCCGCCGTCCGCTTGATGATGCTCGCGGACGCGTCCTCGGGCACGGGGATGGCCAGCGAGGGGTGGATCAGCGGATGCGCCTCCCACCGCCGCAGATGTTCCGGTCCGCCCTTCCCGTCGGAGACGACCTTGGACAGGACGCACCGGATACCGGCCTCTTCCGCTCCCCTGGCCACCACGGCCACATCGACCGGCGCCCGCGTCCCGGCATCGGCGACCGTCGTGAAGCCGCCGCGCAGCGCCTCCAGGGACGCCAGCTTCGCCGACACATAAGCACTCTCTTTGTCCAGGGCGTGTTCCAGCGGCTCCCAGATCGTCTTGAAGATCTCCGAAGGCTGCCCGAACGACTGGGCCTTGCCGAAACTCTGCGTCAGGTGGTGATGGGCGTCGACGAAACCCGGCATGATCAAGTGCCCGTCCAGCCGCACCGGCCGCAGGCCAGGGTGCGCGGCGATGAGTTCGCGCGCCGGGCCGACCGCCTTGAACTTCCGGCCGTCAACGAGCACGGCCTGGCCGCGCTTTGGCCCCTCCGGCAACAGCAACAACTCCGGTACGAGCAGTTTCCTGGCCCCGCTGAACTGCTCGGCGCGCACCGCACGGGGTGCGTCGGCACCGCCCTTGGGGCCCGTGTCCGCGCTGGCGCTCCCGGCGGCCGGAGCACTGATGAGCCCGGCGGCACCCGCAAGGCCCGCCCCGACGAGAAACCCGCGCCTGCCCGGCGGCTCCCCCGCACCCGCCGGCCCCTGCTCTGGCCGGTCGCTGTGCTCTTGCGCTGCTGACCGCTCGTGTTGCTGCTCGCTTGCCAACTCACCCGCCCGCTTTCGTACGTCACATGCCTGCGCAGTCCTCGATTCCGCGCACGCCGGACTCCGCGCACGGGCGACAGCGGTGCGCCGCAGCGACGGCGAAACCCGTTGTCAGCCGTACGCGTGGCTGGGCGTGCGGAGTGGCCCGACCCTAGAACGACCGCCGACAGTGGAACAAGACTTCCGGCATGCGGCATTCACGTATCGAGGGGGCAGGTGGCACAACCGCCGCCCACGGCCACTTAACGCCTGGTCAAGCCGTACATCCGGGCTGCATAAAGTGGCGTAACTTCACGGAAACATTACGGGTAGGGCGGGTGCACTGCGGCTAGGTGCTGCCTCACTGCCCTCCGAAGATCAGCGGCACGTCCAGGCGCGCGGCCAGCTCGTCCGGCGTGATGCCGAAGGTCTGCGCCACGCGCACTCCCTGCGGGGAGAGGTCGAACACCGCGAGATCGGTGTAGACGCGGTCGACGCAGGAGAGGCCGGTGAGCGGGTAGCCGCACTCGGGCACCAGCTTGGGTGTTCCGTCCTTGGTGAACAGGGTCATCATCACGAACACCTTCTTCGCCCCGATGGCCAGGTCCATGGCTCCGCCGACTGCGGGGATGGCATCGGGTGCGCCCGTATGCCAGTTGGCCAGGTCGCCGCCGCCGGAGACCTGGAACGCGCCAAGGACGCAGATGTCCAGATGGCCGCCGCGCATCATGGCGAAGGAGTCGGCGTGGTGGAAGTAGGCGGCTCCGGGCAGCTCGGTGACGGGAACCTTGCCCGCGTTGGTCAGGTCGGGGTCGACCTGGCCGTCCTGCGCGGCGGGCCCCATGTTGAGCATGCCGTTCTCGGTGTGGAGCACCACGCCGGAATCGGCGGGCAGATGGTCGGCGACGAGCGTCGGCTGGCCGATGCCCAGGTTGACGAAAGCGCCCTGCGGGATGTCGCGCGCGATGAGGGCGGCGATGTCGTGCTTGCCCAGCGGGCCCTGCTCGTTCTTCGACGCTCGACCGGTGGTGGTGTTCCTGGTGTTCGCGGTGTTCATGCCTGGGCCGCCTCCTGAACCACTCGGTCGACGTAGATGCTGGGGGTCACGACGGTTTCCGGGTCGATCTCGCCGGTTTCGACGATCTCGCGTACCTGGGCGATCACGGTGGTCGCCGCGGTGGCCATGACCGGTCCGAAGTTGCGGGCGGTCTTGCGGTAGACGAGGTTGCCCATACGGTCGGCGCGGTGGGCGCCGATCAGTGCGACATCGCCCTTGATCGGGTATTCGAGGACATAGGTGCGGCCGTCGATCTCGCGTGTCTCCTTGCCCTCGGCGAGCAGGGTGCCCGCCCCCGTGGGGCAGAAGAAGGCACCGATGCCGGCTCCGGCCGCCCTCATGCGCTCGGCGAGGTTGCCCTGTGGAACCACCTCCAGTTCGATCCGGCCGGCGCGGTAGAGCTCGTCGAACACCCAGGAGTCCTTCTGGCGCGGGAAGGAGCAGATCACCTTGCGGACGCGCCCCTTGGCCAGCAGTGCGGCGAGCCCGGTATCGCCGTTTCCGGCGTTGTTGGACACCACCGTGAGGTCGCCGGCTCCCTGGCGGATGAGCGCGTCGATCAGGTCGACCGGCATCCCGGCCATGCCGAACCCGCCGACCAGCACGGTCGAGCCGTCCTTGATCCCGGCGACCGCCTCGTCGGCGTGGGCGCACAGTTGCACGCTCATCGGTTGCTCCCCTTGCTTCCCGTGTTGCTTCCCGTGACGTTCTCCAGGACCAGGGCGAGCGCCTGGCCGACTCCGATACAGATCGCCGCGACGCCCCACCGCTCGCCGGACGCGCGCAGCCGGTGGGCCAGGGTGCCCAGCACCCGTCCTCCGGAGGCGCCCAGCGGGTGGCCCAGCGCGATCGCGCCGCCCTTGGCGTTGACGATGTCCGGGTCCACGCCCCAGGCGTCGACGCAGGCCAGCGACTGCACGGCGAACGCCTCGTTCAGCTCGACGGCGGCCACGTCGGACCAGGCGATGCCCGCCCTCTTCAGTGCCCGGTTCGCCGCTTCCACGGGGGCGTAGCCGAACAGCTGCGGATCCAGCGCGGACACCCCGCGGCCGGCGATACGGGCCAGCGGGTCGGTGCCGATCTGATCGGCGGCGGCACCCGAGCCGAGCAGGACGGCCGAGGCGCCGTCGCTCAGCGGGGAGGCGTTGCCTGCCGTGATGACGCCGTCGGGGCGGAAGACGGGCTTGAGTGCGGCGAGCTTCTCGGTCGTGGAGCCGGGGCGGATCCCCTCGTCCCGGTCGAGCACGGCGCCCTTGGCGTCGACGGACACGGGCACGACCAGGTCGTCGTAGAAGCCTGCGTTCCACGCCGAGTCGGCGAGGGTGTGGGAGCGGGCGGCGAAGGCGTCCTGGCGCTCGCGCGCGATGGAGAAGCGGCCCGCGAGCTGTTCGTTGGCCTCGCCCAGGGACACGGTCCACTCCTTGGGCATCCGCTCGTTGACCAGGCGCCATCCCAGCGTGGTGGACACGGCAGTCATGTCTCCTGCGGGAAACGCTCGCGCCGGCTTGGGCAGCACCCAGGGCGCCCGGGTCATCGACTCGACCCCGCCGGTGAGCACGATGTCCGCATCGCCGCTCTCGATGGTGCGGGAGGCGATGAGGGCGGCGTCCAGGGAGGATCCGCACAGCCGGTTCACGGTGGTGGCGGGCACCGAGGTCGGCAGCCCCGCCAGGAGGACGGCCATCCTGCCGACGTTGCGGTTGTCCTCGCCGGCTCCGTTGGCGTTGCCCCAGACGACGTCGCCGATCTCGGCCGGGTCGAGGGCGGGGGCCTTGGCCAGGGTCGCGGTGATGGCCAGCGCCGCGAGGTCGTCGGGCCGGACGTCGGCCAGGGCTCCCGCGAAACGTCCGAAGGGCGTTCGTGCTGCTGCGTACAGATAGCTGTCGGTCACCCGCTCACGGTAGGAGCACATCGTTCATCACGTCCAAGACCTAGTCGGCATGAATTGATAAGGCACCCTTATTAAGATGGGGTCCATGGAACTGCGACAGCTCCGGTACTTCCTCGCCCTGGCCGAGGAGTGCCACTTCGGCCGCGCGGCGGCCCGTCTGCACGTGGCGCAGCCGGCCCTGTCCCAGCAGATCAAGCAGCTGGAAGGAGAACTGGGCCTCTCCTTGTTCAACCGGTCCACACGCCACGTCGAGATGACCGAGGCCGGCCGCCGGCTCACCGACTACGCGCGCGTCCTCGTCGCGGAGGAGGAGCGTGCCCGGGTACACATGCGCGAGCTGGCCACCGGGCACGCGGGACGCATCTCCGTGGGTTTCATCGGCACGGCTACGTACGACGTGCTGCCGCGGGTCGCTCGCACCGTGCGGGCGGAGCTGCCCGGGATCACCATGGACCTGCGCGGCGAGCTCCTCACCCCGGAACTCGTCGAGGGGCTGCACCAGGGCACGTACGACCTCGTGGTGGTCCGCGGCGCGGTCGCCGACGCGGATCTGCGCATCACGCCACTGCGGTCCGAGCCCCTCGTGGCCGTGCTGCCCTCGCACCACCCGCTGGCAGGCCGGCGGCGCATCTCACTGGAGGCCCTGGCCGGCGAACCGTTCGTCGTCCATCCCTCTCAGTCCCGCTCCTCCATGTACAACCGGGTGCTGTCCGCGTGCGAGCGAGCGGGCTTCCGCCCCATCTCGCTGACGGAGGTCGGCGAGACGGCCACCTTGGTCGTCTTCGTGGCGGCCGGCCACGGTGTGGCCCTGGTGCCGCAGTCGGTGAGAAGTCTGAGCCTCGAGGGCGTGACGTATGTGCCGCTGGCGGAACCCGAGTCCGTCGACCTGCTGCTGGCCCGCCGGGCGCGACGCAACTCCCCTGCCGCGGAACAGGTCGCCTCGGTGATCGAGCGGTGCGCGGGTGCGGCGTGAGCGGCGTGAGCGCCGGGTCGCACGCGGACGGCGGCCACGGACCGGGCGGGCAGGCGGACGTGGGAGCCGCCAGGACTGAGCCGACCGGGCCCGCTCAACGGCCGCGTGCAACTGGCGCACTGCTGGGCGCCGTATCCGGGGTCATCCCTGTGCGGCGCCAACACGCCCAAGGCCGTGCCTAGTTGCGACACCCGACCGGGGGCTTCGCAGGGCGTGTGCTCCGGCCGCACGGGCATGTCCGTCACCGTCCCTGCCGAGGCGATGGGGCGCTCGGCGAAACATGTGGCCCGCACCGCCCCGCGCGGACACAATGGCCCGATGCGCCCTCTCGTCGTCATGGATGCTCCGTCCAATCTCGGCCTCCGGCCGCCCACCGAAGGCAGCGTGCCCGGCTGTTACAAGCTGGCCGGCGCGCTGCGAGAACAGCGGCTGGTGCAGCGGATCGGGGCGTCCGAGGGCGGAGTGGTCGTGCCGCCCCGCTACGACCGCGGCGACTGGAGAGAGGGCGACGGCGTGTTCAACGCCGGCGCCATCGCCACGTACACCCGCAAGCTCGCCGACCGCATCGAACACCACGTCCGGGCCGGAGACTTCCCCGTCGTCCTGGGCGGGGACTGTTCCATCCAGCTCGGCGCCTCGCTCGCCCTGCGCCGCATCGGACGGTACGCACTGGCCGTCATCGACGGCTCGGCGGACTTCCGCCACCCCGGGAACTCCGACCGTGTCGGTGCCGCGGGCGGTGAAGAGCTGGCCATCGCGACCGGCCGCGGCCAGAGCGACCTGACCGATCTCGAAAGGCTTCGGCCCTACATCAGGGACGAGGATGTACGGGTCCTCGGCATCCGCGACTACGACGAGGAGCGGGCCGAGCTCACGGAGTTGAAGATCACGAGTGCGACGGTCGGGGAGATCCGGGAGCGGGGTGCCCGGGAGCTGGCGGGCGCGATGGTGCAGGCACTTGAGGCGCCTGCGACCGAGGGGTTCTGGGTGCATCTGGACGCGGACGTGCTGGACCCCTCCGTCATGCCCGCCGTCGACAGCCCTGACCCCGGCGGACTCCTGCCCCACGAACTCGCCCCGCTGCTGCAGACCTTGGTGCGCTCGGACCGGTGCGTCGGCTTCAACCTCACCATCTACGACCCCGATCTCGACCCCGACGGCTCCTGCGCGGCCCTCCTGGCCGACATCCTCCAGACGGCGTTCGCCCGCCCCTGACCGGCGCAGGAGCGGCGACGGCCACTCCGTGAGAACCGCACAGCACGCCCCTCCGCCTCCTTGCGGAGGTGAGGGACGGGGGAACGGGGAATCAGGCAGCGACCGGAGCCTGGAGGTCGCCGTCCTTCGCCGACGTCCGGGTCCGGTTCCGGTTCCGGTTCCGGGGCAGGACGAGATAGGTGAGGGCCAAGCCGATCAGGCTCAGTACCGCACCCGCCAGGCCGGTCCACCGCAGAGCGCCGGCGGCGACGATCGCACCACCGATGACCGAGCCTGCTGCGGCCCCGAGGTTGAAGGCACCCACGTTGACGGAGACCGCCAGGCTCGGGGCGGCGCCCGCGTGGTGCAGGATCAGTCCCTGCAGCGGGGCAATGGTCGCGGTGGCGAGCAGGCCAAGCACCAGGATTGCCGCCACGGCGGTGGGCTGCCACGCCGCGGCGAACGGAACGAGCAGGAGCGTCCCCGCCAACCCGCCGAAGACCCCGCGTACGGTCGCGCTCATCGACTTGTCGGTCAGCTTTCCGGCGGCGAGGTTGCCCAGGAAACTGCCCGCGCCGTAGGCGAGCAGCAGACCGGAGACCGCCGCGCCGGAGAAGCCGGAGACGCGGGTCAGCAGCGGGGCGATGTAAGTGAACACCGTGGCGACCCCGGAGAAGCCCACCGCGGTGGTGGCGATGGCGAGCATGACCGGTCGGCGGGTCACCACGCCTATCTCGTCCCGCAGTCGCGTGGAGGGTGCCTCCTGCCGGGGCAGCACAGCGGCCAGGAGTACGGCGCCCAGCAGGGAGAGAACGCTCAGCACGGCGAACGGAGTTCGCCATCCGGCGCCCTGCCCCAGCAGGGCGCCCAGCGGCACTCCCAGGAGGGTGGCCACGGTGAAGCCGGAGGCCACGGTCGCGATGGCCGAGCCCGTCTTCCGGGCCGGGACCACCCGGGTTGCCGTCACCAAGGCCAGGGCCAGGAAGGCGGCGTGGCTGAGCGAGGACACCACGCGGCCCACCAGGAGCAGGCCGAACGACGGGGCCACAGCGCTGATCACGCTGCCCGCCGCGAACAGCAGCATCAGGCCGACGGCGAGCCCCTTGCGGGGCAGTCGCGAGGTCAACAGCGCCATCAGCGGGCCTCCGATGACGACGCCGAGGGCGTACGCGGTCACCGCTTGTCCGGCGGTTCCCACGGAGACGTCCAGGTCAGCAGCGACCTGGGGCAGCAGCCCGGCGATCAGGTACTCCGAGGTACCCACGACGAAGACGCTCGCGCACAGTGCCGCGAGCGTCGCGAAACCCTTGTTTACGTTCATGCCGCAGACGCTAAAGTCTCACATCGGTATGAGAGTCAAGGCGAGCGGGCCGTGCCCGCCCGGCCCTCAGGAGGTCGCAGTGCGCATCGGTGAGTTGTCCCGGCGGACCGGCGTGGCGGTGCACCTGCTGCGCTATTACGGGGAGCAGGGTCTGCTGCACCCGCAGCGGCGCCCCAGCGGCTACCGGGAATACGTCGAAGAGGACGTTGCCGTCGTCCGCCGCATCCGCAGCCTGCTGGCCGCCGGCCTGTCCACCTCGACGATCACCACGGTCCTGCCGTGTCTGCGGGACACCGGCGAGCGTCTCGTGCCCACCTGCGCGGACCTGCTGGCCGACCTCCACCAGGAGCGCGAGCGCATCGCCCAGGCCATCAGCGACCTCCAGACCTCGATGGACGCGCTCAGTGTCGTCATCGCTGCGGCCCCGTCCGACGTCACGCGCCGGGCGCTGGCTGCGCTGGGCGGTTGAACGAACGGGTTCTCGGTGAGCGTCCGGGGCCGTGTCCGGTGAGCGACATCCGAAGCCGTGTCCGGTGAGCGATCAGCGGCTTCGTGCCCAGCCCCGGGCCGGACGGAGGCACCGGTAGTGCACGGCCCTGCCAGGACGCGCGAACCGCAGGGGCAGCGTCTGCTCCTGATGAGCATCAGCGGCGTAGAAACTGCGTACATCCGTGCCGCACCACGCGTGCACCGCACCGGGGCGGGAACCAGGATTTCCTCGCCCGGCAGGCCGCACCCTCAACTGCGGTGCCAACTGCGGTGCTGCACGCCAACGGGCCCGCTCCACCCCATTGACCGGCCAGATGAGCATCATTGCTTCGGAAGTGAGCCATGTCGCAGCAGAATGCGTTTCACGACGTCGGTGCTCTGCACTTCGGCCGGCGGGCAGAGTTCGATCAGGCCGAGGTGCAGCGAGTGCACCAGGCCGTACAAGACAGCCAGATCCGCGACTTGTATGTGCTGGTGCACGGAGCCCAGAACGATGAGGCGCTGGCCGCGGCTGCCGACGACGCGTTTCGGCACATGCTCGCCGACGCATGGGCAGACGCTTCTGCCACAGCGGGCTTGCTGGGAGTGCGGTGGCCGTCGCTGTGTTTCAGGGACGAGGGCATCCCGGGTGTCGCGGAATCCGAGACGAAACGTGAACGTGACGCGTATCCAGGCCTCAGCCGGGCGATGAGCGACGATCTGGTCCAGCATCTGCCCGACAGCGCGTCCCCGTTGGCCGAGATCGCCGAACTGCTGAACGACCGGCCCGGGCACGAGGGGGCATTCGACGACCTCGGGTCCGCCCTGCGCCGGCTCGCGGAGACCCCCTTGCAGGATCCGCTGGCCGAATTCGCCGCCGACACGGAGGGCGAGGTGCTGGCGCAGACCGACCCGCTCATGCTCTTCGAGGACACGAAGACGATGTGCAGCGAATTCACGGCCGCGCTGGCCGACTTGACCGCTTCTGCGGACAAAAAGCCGGGCGAACCCGCCCGCCACGAGCCCGGAACCGGCGATGCCGATCCCCCGGCGTCCAGGGCGGGCACCCTCCCCGAAATCCGGGTGGCGGGACACAGGCCGGCCACGCCCCTCAGCGACCGGGTGAGCAGGACCGGCACGGTTTCCGCCGGCGGCCCCGTGGGGCTCAACCGCCGCCGTCAGGGGTCCGCGAACTTGTGGCACGGAGCGCATGAACTGTTCCGCCAAGTGGTGCGCCATGTGCTGCGCCGCCGGGCGGGAGCGGTGGGGCAGGCCGGTCTGGGCCCCTGCCTGGCGGCGCTGGCGGACGCCGGCGAGACGCGGATCCATCTGGTCGGCCACGGGCTGGGCGGCCGACTGGCCGGATTCGCGCTGCGCGGCCTGGAAACGCAGGGGTCGGGCTCGGTGATGCTCTCGTCCCTCACGCTGCTGCAGGCAGAGATGTCGCACTTCGTCTTTGCCGACAGCCTGCCCCAACAGGTCTCCGGGCACGGCGCGTTGTGGAATCAGCGGCGACTGATCAACGGGCCCCTGGTCTGCACCTTCTCCCATCTCGACACGCACCTCGGCGTGATGTATCCGTTGTCGTCCCAAATGATCGGCGACTCCGCGGAATTGGCCACCCTGAGCCGCAAGTGGGGAGCCCTGGGCTTCGACGGCATCCAGGGCATCGACGGCCCTCCCCCCACCACCTTGGCCGACGCCCTGGAGTGCGACCTGAGCGAGATGCCGTACACGAACGTGGACGCCTCCTCCCTCTTCCGGTCCGACAGCATCCCGATGGGAGGACACCATCACGTCATCCACCCGGAGATAGGGCAACTGCTGAGGATGGCGGCAGAGAGCTGCGCGCCGAAGTGACCTGGGTCAGTGCGCGCCGGCCCCGAACTCCGAGTGCCGGGCCCGTACGGCATAGGCGTCATCGTCCCGCCTGTCCCGGGGAGGAGGCGGAGCAAAGCGACGTTGCCGGATCTCTTCACGAACCTGAGCGATCAGTTCGTAGAAGTCTTCGTCTGTCATCTCGCCATCACCTCCTCGTCTACAGGTAATTCGGAACAGCCCATATAGACGGATTGGTTTGCTTGTTCCCCCTTATGCCTGCCTCCCGGCGGCAGGTTGCAGCAAGCATTCGAACCCGCGGGCCCTGCGGATTGGTCCAGAGGAATTTCTCCCCCGAATGAGTGGGGGACCAATCCGCGCCCGGCCGCCGCTCCGGATATGCGGTGTGAGTAAAGAAGCGAATCCAATGAGGCGCACGAGTGCGTGGCGGCTCGGCGGGCTGGGTGCCCTGAGCGGTCTGCTGGCCGGCTACGCCGCGCTGGCAACGGCCGAGCTCGTGTCCGTCGCGGTCCGTCCCGAGTCCAGCCCGGTCATCGCCGTGGGCGGAGCGGCGATCGACCGTACGCCGGCCGCGGTGAAGGACTGGGCGATCCGGCACTTCGGGACGAACGACAAGCTCGTCCTGCAGCTGGGCATCCTCGCGGTCCTCACACTCCTGGCACTTTTCCTGGGCGCATTGGCGGCCCGCCACCGGCGCATCGGCTCGGCAGGTGTCCTCTTGTTCGGCGTGGTCGGGGCCTTCGCCGCGACGAGCAGGCCCGACTCCGTGAACGCCGTGGACGCGCTGCCCTCGGTGGCCGGCGCCGTGGTCGGGGCGGGGCTCCTCTATTACCTGGTCGGGCGCCTGCGCTCACGCGGGAGTCGGGGGCCTGACCGTAAGCCGGTGGCAGCGGACAGCGTGCGGCGTCCCGCGGACAGCGATCCGGATCATGCCGAGGAGACGGGGTGGGACCGGCGGGGATTCATCGTCGCGGCCACGGCCGCCGCGGCCGCGTCCACGGGTGTCGGTCTCCTGGGACGCTCCCTGAACGGTACTCAGGGGCAGGACGCCGTCGCCTCGCGCAACCGGGTCAGGCTCCCCGCCCCGGCATCGGCCGCCTCCCCCACCCCCAAGCGCGCGGCGCTGCGCATCAAGGGCATCAGCCCGTTCACGACGCCCAATGAGGACTTCTACCGGGTCGACACCGCACTGGTGGTACCCAAGGTCGACGCGACCTCATGGCGGCTGCGCATCCACGGCAAGGGCGTCACCCGCGAGAGGACCCTGAGCTTCGCGGACCTGCTGCGCATGCCGCTGATCGAACGGAACATCACGCTGGCCTGCGTCTCCAACGAGGTCGGCGGCCCCTACGTGGGCAACGCCCGGTGGATCGGCGTGCGCCTGGCCGACCTCCTGGACCAGTGCGGCGTCAAGCCGCCCTCCAAGGGCGGCTCCGCCGACCAGCTGGTCGCGCGGTCCGTGGACGGGATGACCATCGGCAGCCCGGTCGAGGACGTCATGGACGGCCGCGACGCGATGCTCGCCCTGGGCATGAACGGCCAGCCGCTGCCCTTCGAACACGGCTTCCCGGTACGCATGCTGGTCCCCGGCCTGTACGGCTACGTGTCCGCCTGCAAGTGGATCCAGGACATCGAGCTGACCACGTTCGACGACTACGACCCCTACTGGGTCAAGCGCGACTGGGCCCGCAAGGCACCGATCAAGACCCAGTCCCGTATCGACACCCCCAAGCCCTTCGCCCGGCCCAAAGCGGGCACGGTGATGGTGGCCGGAGTGGCCTGGGCCCAGCACCGCGGCATCGACAAGGTCGAAGTGCGCGTGGACGACGGCCCCTGGCAGCGGGCCGATCTGGCCGCCGAGGACACCCGCGACACCTGGCGCCAGTGGTCCCTCCCCTGGAAGGCCACCTCGGGGGGCCACACCCTCACCGTGCGGGCCACCGACCGTACGGGCGAGACCCAGACCCAAAAACGCACCCGCACCATCCCCGACGGGGCCAGCGGATGGCACTCGGTGGTGGTCACCGTGGACTGACCAGCTGCTGACCGCTCGCCGTTCTTCGGCAGCCGGCCAGATCCCCCCCCCCCACTCGCCTTACTGCACGCAGACACTCAAGGAGTAGAAATGAACGCCATCACTCGTCGTACCCGCCGTGGAGCCCTCGTTATCGCCGCGGCAGCGATGCTGCCGCTGGCCCTGACAGCCTGCTCCAGTGACGACAGCAAGGACAAGGCGTCCTCGGACGACAAGTCCGCCGCCTCTTCGGAGACCACCCCCGACAAGGGCAAGGAAAGCGCCGGCAGCAGCGGCATGGAGGAGCCGTTCGGCCCGGCCTGTGCCTCCGTGCCCAAGGACGGCAAGGGCAGCTTCGACGGGATGGCCAAGGACCCGGTCGCCACCGCCGCGTCCAACAACCCGGAGCTCTCCACCCTGGTCACCGCCGTCAAGAAGGCGGGCCTTGTCGACACCCTCAACAACGCCAAGAACATCACGGTGTTCGCCCCGACCAACGACGCCTTCGCCAAGATTCCCAAGGCGGACCTGGACAAGGTCCTGAACGACAAGGCCATGCTCACCAAGGTCCTCACCTACCACGTGGTGGGCCAGAAGCTGGCGCCCAAGGACCTGGAGAACGGCTCCTACGAAACCCTGGAGAAGTCCAAGCTGACGACGTCCGGTTCGGGCGAGTCCTACAAGGTCAACGACTCCGCCAAGGTGGGCTGCGGCAACGTGAAGACCGCCAACGCCACCGTCCACATCATCGACACGGTCCTGATGCCGAAGATGTGACAACGGTCAGGTGCGAGGGGCCGGCCACGTGTGTGCGTTGCCCCTCGCACCTCGCACTCGCACCGCGCACCTCGACGGGCGGCGCACTGCCCTGTCCGGGGCTCCCCGCCACGACTCCCCGCCATGCGCTGAGTCACGGATGGAAGCGCCACCGGCCTTCGGAAACGACATCCACCTTGTCGTCCCTGACGCGAACAGCCGTTTCGTCGTCGATGAAGTAGACCGGGAAGTCCGCCCGCGCGGCGATGTGATCAGCCCAGGCGTCGTCCCGCTCGGGGAAATCCGGCGAGTCAAGGTGGGGCTTGAGATACCAGTCGAAGAGGCCGAACGGCGGCTCCACGGTCGTCGCGCCGAGTACGTGGAGGTCCGCGGTGTCCCCGATGACGTCGGCGGAGTGTGCGGTGAGATTACGGCTGAAGATCATTGATCCGGCGCTGACCCCCACGTAGACCTTGTTCTCCAGCGCTTTGAGGAAGCCGTCGGCCAGGCCATTGCCGGTGATGCTGCGCGCGAGGTGGTAGTGGCTGCCTCCCTCGACATAGATGACGTCGGCGTTGAGCAGCCGGTCGAGCACCATCTGCCGGGGCAGGCCGTTCAGCTCCAGGACGTCGAACTCCCGCCAGCCCAGGCCGTACAGCCGGTTCATGTCGGCGACAACCCACCCGTGGTCCCCGGGCTCGGCGGTGGATGCCGTGGGAACGAACACGACGTTCGCCGATCCGAACGGCTTTCCCAGCATGTCCCGCAGCGCATCGCGCAGCGTCTCGTTGCGCAGGCCGCTCGCCGTCAGCAGAAGGTTCATCGGGTGAGCCAAGCACGGCAGGCGAACGCACGCAACGAAGCCGGGATCCGCCCATACCGTCATGGCATGTCGGTATCGGGAGCAGGTACCGAGCTCGTTTTCTGACCCCTGGCCCGATCAGTCCAGCAAGGTAGTCGTGAAGCTCTCGTGGTGGGCCGCAAGCCACTCCTGGATGCGGTCCCACCGTTGCCAACCGCCGCGCTCGGACAGCACCTGTGTGTAGACAGAGTCGCCATCGGTCACTCGGTCGGCGACGAAGGCCCGGCAGGATGCTGTGGCCTGTTCGATGATGCCGGGCAGTTCGGCGCGCTCTTGCGAGGAGAGGCCGTAGCCGTCGGCGAGGATTCGCAGGCGTGTCAGGGCATCCAGTCCGGCGGGGTGGAGGGCTGCCGCGGACTCGGGGTCGAGCATGGGGATCCAGTAGCGGGCGGTCATGGCGACGTCCCACAGTGGTCGCCCGGGCGCTGCCAGGTCGAAATCGATCAGGGCCGTGGCATGGCCGTCGCGGAAGACGACGTTCTCCGGGCACACGTCGTTGTGGCACAGCATCGTTCCTCCCTACGGGTCGGCCAGAGCCCGGGGCCAGGCGGCGCGGGTGTCCACGGTGATGGCCGCGCTGGCGTCGTGCAGGCGTCGCAGCAGGCTTCCCACCGAAGTCAGAGCGGTCTCCGTCATCGCCCAGCGGGGAAACGGCGGCAGGGCGACGTCGCCGGGGATGTAGGTCAGCTGCTCGCGGCCGTCCGCGGTGAGCTGCAACGGGCTCGGAGCCGCGTCGAAGCCGTGCTCCTTGAGCGCGCGGAGGTGGGCGTGCAGGGCGCGCGCAGCAGGCGGCGCCGGGCGTTCCACCAGGGAACCTCGGCGGAAGACCACGCCCGCGTTCATCATGCCGCCGTCGAGCGCTTCGCCTTGCGCCGCCCCGTCCTCAACTGTCATGTCGATCACGCTATCGGGAGGCCGGTGAACGCTGGACCTGAACGGCGCTTCCGCTTCTGCCGCGCCAGGCCGGGAAGGCGGTTTGGTCCGCCACCGGCCTGTGCGATGGCTGCCTCAGATGACTGCCTCAGGCGAGCCGGGCGCGCAGGCAGGCGAGCACCACGCCCACGGGGGCCAGCACCACGGGCAGGAGCACGAGTGCCACCGCGAGCGGGGCAATGATGACCAGGACGCCGGTGACCCACACGTTGTCGTCGGTGGTGGCCAGCATGAGCAGGCCCGCCCAGTGCGCCACGTACGTACCGAGCCACTGCAGCACGGCGAAAGCGACGGCGACCGCGGCGGCGCCCAGCAGGCAGATCCCGGTGGTGCGCAGCCGCGCCGTGCGGGTCAGCGTCCAGGAACGGCGCATCGAGGCCGTCGCCGAGCAGTTGTCGGCCACCCGTACGGCAGTTGCCGGTGCGAAGCGGGCGAGGAGGACGAGCCCCAGTCCCCAGATCACGACGGGCAGGATCCGGCCGACCAGGATGAACTGCACGGTCGCGGGTTCGTGGTAGGTGGGCCACACGACCCCGGGCACCATCTCCATGTCGACTGCGGCCAGGACAAGCAGGCCCGCAAGGGCCGGGCCGAGGGCGCACGCCAGGGTGAGCGACTGGATGCGGAAGGCGACGCCCAGGTGCGGACGGGTGCGCCGCCACAGGGCGCGGAGGGTGAGGGTGTCGGGCTCGGCGACCGGTCCTGGGCCCGTGCCCGCCGTGTCGCGCTCCCGCGCGTGCGCCACGGTCACGGCCTGGGCGGCGAGCAGCCAGGCGATCAGGGCCATCGCCACCAGGAGCAGCAGCGGGTACACGCAGAGCGCGACCTTGACGAGGCCGTCCCACTGGTCGATGTAAGCGACGTAGGATTCCTCGTTGGCGATGGAGCCCTCGGCGGTTCGTCCGGCCTCCAGGAAGAGGCCCCACGACGCGGCGAACCCGCCGGCCACGATTCCGCCGCCGACGGCCAGCGCCGCCGCGGCCGCCGCGGCGGCCGAGCCGAATACGAGGCGCCGGTCGCGGCCGGTGATCCGCAGTCCCTCGGCGACAACGGAGTCGCCGTCCCGGCGGGTCGTCGAGCCGGTCATGAGGGCGGCACCTTCCGGATGATGATCTTCCATGGTTACTGCGACGTCCGGATCCGTGCGTTCGGTTCCCGGACGCGATGGGCCGGCTCCGCGCGGACACATCGCCTCAGGGGGTCTGGTCCTCTTCCCCGGCCGCCTTGTCGGGCAGCAGGGCGAGGCTGATGATGTGGCGCTCGCGGTCGTCTCCGGGGGCGCGTTGCGTATACCGGGCGATCAGGGCCTCCAATTCCTGCACCAGTGCGCCGAATTCCTCGGTGGTCGCCCATACCGCTCCCTGCCGGTAGAGGACGCCGTCGCGCGAGGGGTCGGCGTCGTCGCGGGAGAGGTAGCGGTCGAGATCGGCCATCATCGCCCCGGTGAAGACGGTGAAGGCCTGCCGGTGGTCGTCCTTGGTCATGGCGGCGCGGGCTTCCTCGTCGACCAGCGCCCCGTCCTGCCGGACCCGGTAACTGCGTTCAACCGTCCCGCGTACGGGGGTTTCCCGCACCACTTCCAGGATGCCGGCCTCGGTGAGGGTGGCGACGTGCCGGTACATGGTTGCCGGCGAGACGTCAGGGAGGCGTTGGCGGAGCTGGGCGGTGGTCAGTTCACCGGCGCCGACCAGGGTCTGCAGGATGCGCATCCGGACCGGGTGGAGGAGGAGATTCGCGGTTGCCATGGCTCACTTTCTCATATCTGATAACGTTCTCGCACTTGAGAACGAACAGGCGCGGAACGAAAGAGGCGCGGCCTTGCCCGACACCGACATGACGGTCACCGCGGACGACGGGACCTCGCTGGCCGGCACCCTGACACTGCCCGTGGGCTCCGGCCCGCACCCGGCCGTCGTGCTGCTGCACGGCTCCGGCCCGCTGGACCGCGACGGCAACACGGCCAAGCTCCCGATGAACCTGGCGCGGCCGGTGGCCGAGGCCCTCGCCGCACGGGGGATCGCCACCCTGCGCTACGACCGCCGCGGCAGCGGCGCCAATCCCGGCGACTGGCGGGCCGCCGGGTTCAGCGACAACCGCCGGGACGCCGCCGCGGCCGTGCGCGCCCTGGCGGGCAGGGGCGACATCCGGGCGGACGCGATCGGCGTGATCGGCCACAGCGAGGGCTCGCTGCACGCCATGGCCCTGGCGGGCCGGACGGACGTGCGTGCAGTGGTGCTGCTGGCCGGCTTCGCCAACCGGGGCGAGGACGCCTTCCGCTGGCAGGGCCGCTCGATCATCGCGAGCATGCCCGCTCCCGTCCGGCTGTTGCGCCGGCCGCTGGCAGGACTGGGCAGCCGGGCTCTCGCCCGGGTGAAGAAGACCCGGACGGACGTGGCGCGCGTGGCCGGCGCCAAGGTCAACGCCCGCTGGATGCGGGAGATGCTGGTCCATGACACCCGGCACGACCTCACCGCAGCCCACGCCGCGGTCCTGGCCGTCACCGGCGACAAGGACCTTCAAGTCGACCCGGACGACCTCCGGGAAATCGCCCGGCTGGTCCCCGGCGGCGCGGAGACCCACCGCATCGACGACCTCACCCACATCCTGCGGCGCGACTCGGGACGCCCCACCCCGGCCTCCTACCGCCGCCTGCTGCGCGAGCCGGTCGACCCCGCCCTGCTCGACCTCGTCGCCGAGTGGCTCGCCCGCCACCTGGCCGCGGCCGCTCGCGGGACGTCCGCCGAGGGGCAGTCCGCCTCCTGACCTCCCGGCAGCGCCCGGCCGCACCCGGGCGGCCCCGCGGCACAGCAGTCCTGGCCAGTAGGAGTGCGCTCTGGAAGCGCGGGTCGCAAGGCGTACGGGGCCGACGAAGACGGGTCCGCCGCCAGCACCGGAGCCAGTCCGGCAGAGGGTCATCTGAGACAGGTCGCTGGGGCACGGCAGCACCGCGACCCGTAGCTGGATGGTCCGATACGGACGGCCGTTCGCATACGGTCCCGTTCGCGGGGCAGCCTTAAGAAGAGAGCACCAGTCCTTGGGGAGGGAGCTGAGCGCAGTGAACTGCCCTTCTTGCGGAGGCGCGGCACAGCAGGGCCCGGACGGCTCCTGGGGGTGCGGGCAATGCGGCCCTATCTCCCGTTCGGCAGCCGTGTCGTGGGTAGGGTCGGGGCCATGACGGCAGAACAGCCCCCCACACCGGCCGTGGAACTCCCCGAGCCCCAGGAAATCACAACGACGGACTGCCGCGGCTGCGGCACCCAGGTGTCCGGCATCAGCGGGCGCTACGCCTGCGGAGTATGCGGTTGGACCAACCCGTGGGACGAGGGACATCAGGACCTACCGGCCGCCGATGACGATCCCGACTGGCCCAAACCCAGACACAGCATCTGACCCACTCCCCCGGCAGGTCGGCAGCGTGCCGCTTCAGGGGCGGCGAGGGCCGCCCGGTCCCGGTGCCCCATACCGGTCCGGCAAGGGGTACAGGCTCGACAGGTTCTGCGCCGTCCGGCACAGGACCAGCAGGTCGTGACTCCTCCCCCAGCTAAAGCAGGGGGCTTCTCCTGTCGGTGGCTAGGCCACGTGGGGAAGGACCAGCCCGGCCCTGAGTGCGACGTTCCAGGCACCGACCCGGTCCGCGTGATCGCGGTGTCCGCAGGCGGTGCACCGGAACTTTTCGCCGTCGCGGCTCTCGCCGTCCACATGCCCGCACGGCGGGCATGTGCGCGAGGTGTTGCGGGGGCCCACCGGAATCAGAACACGAGCGGCGCTTTCAGCCTTCTGCGCGAGGATTGCCAGGAACACCCCCCAACCCGCGTCAAGAATGCTGCGGTTGAGCCCGGCCTTCGCGGCGGCCCCGTTCGCCGGGAACACGCCGGGCGTCCGGGGGTCGGGCTGCGGCCCGGGGGCGCGCACCATGTTCGCGATCGTCAGCCGCTCGTGAGCGATCCGGTCGTAGGTGCGCACCAGCGTCAGCGCCGTCTTGTGCGCGTGATCGAGACGCTGACGCCGCACCTTGCCGTGCAGCCCGGCGACCTTCTCCACCGCCCGCCGGTGATGGGCCGACCGCTGGTCCCGCCGCACGCGCGGGAACGTTTTCAGAGCCCGCTGGGCCTCCGCGAGAACTGCGGCGTTGGTTCTGCCGTGCCGCGGGTTGGGCAGATGCCCGCCCCCGGCGGTGGTCAGGAAATGCGTGATGCCCATGTCGATGCCGGTCACCGCACCCGTGGCCGGGAGCGGTTGGGCGGGCACGTCGTCACAGGCGAGGACGACGTACCAGTGTCGGCCCTCGCGCTTGACACTGATCGTCTTGACCCGCCCGGTCACCGGCCGGTGCCGGTGCACACGGACATGCCCGACGCCCTGGAGCCGCACGCGGGTGACGGGGTCGTGCGGGGTGGCATCCCAGCGGCAGCCGTCGCCGTCCCGCGGGAAGTCCACCGTGTCGAACCAGCTGACGCCCCTGAAGCGCGGGTAGCCCGGCTTCTTGCCGGCCTTCACCCGGCGGAAGAACGCCTGGAAGGCCCTGTCCAGGCGGCGCAGGGTGGCCTGCTGGCTGGAGAACGACCACCGTCCCTGACGCTGCGGATCAAACGCCCGGATGTCCCTGAGCTGGCCGGACTGCTGCCCGTACCTGATGCTCGTTCCCGAGGGGTGCCGGTAGGCGTCCCGGCGCTCCTGCAACGCGCCGTTGTAGAGGGAGCAGTGATCGGCCAGCATCTCGCCCAGCGCCTGAACCTGTCGCACGGTAGGGCGAAGCAGAAACTTGTAGGCACGCATCACCGCAATCACCCCCTCCAAGCAGTTGTGAAAATTCTAGTGCGGGTCACTGACAACGGCCCTCCGCCCAGCGGCGAACCGCCGCCCTCTGCCCCGCTGACGCGGGAGCTTCGTTTCACCCCCCGCCTAAAGGCGGGGGTACCCACGAAGGAGACAGATGGCTGGGTCAGCTGTCGAGGCGGACGAGCATCTTGCCGGTGTTCGCGCCGCTGAGTACGCCCAGGAAGGCGGCAGGGGCCTGGTCGAGGCCGTGGATCACGGTCTGTTCGGTGTGCAGGGTGCCGTCGGCGAGCCAGGCGGCGCCCTGCTTGATCCACTCGGGGAAGAGGTGGAAGTAGGAGTTGACGAGCAGGCCGCGCAGGCTCAGCTCCTTGGTGTATGCCTGGTAGAGGTTGGTCGGTCCCGGCACCGGGGCGGTGGCGTTGTACGAGCTGATCGCGCCGACCAGCGCGAACCGGCCGCCGGGGCGGGCGGCGCCGATGGCCGCCTCCAGGTGGTCCCCGCCGACGCTGTCGAGGTAGATGTCGATGCCCTCGGGGGCTGCCTGGACGAGCTGTTCGGCGATCGGGGCGGCTTTGTAGTCCAGGGCGGCGTCAAAGCCGAAGTCGCCCGTCAGCTTCGCGGTCTTGCCCGGGCCGCCCGCCGAGCCGATCACCCGCGCGGCGCCGAGACGGCGGGCCAACTGGCCCGCCACGCTGCCGACGGCGCCGGCCGCGGCGGAGACGAACACCACGTCGCCCTCCTGGACCGGTGTGACTTCGGTCAGAGCGGCGTACGCGGTCAGTCCGGTGGTGCCCAGCGGTCCCAGATATGCCGCGGCGGGGGCGAGTTCGGTGTCGATGACGGTTGCCGCCGGGGCGTCCAGGACCGCGTATTCCCGCCACCCGGCGAAGTGCGAGACGGTGGCCCCGGCCTTGATCGCCGGCGTCCGGGAGGCGACGACCTCGCCCACCGCGCTGCCCTCGAGCGCGGCGTGGAGTGCGAACGGCGGGATGTAGGAGGGAGCGTCGGTCATCCGGCCGCGCATATACGGATCGACCGACATCCAGTCGTTGCGGACCAGGATCTGGCCGTCGGACAGGGCCGGTATGCCGGTGTGGACCAGGTCGAAATTCTCCGGGCCCGGGGCGCCGGTGGGGCGGGAGGCCAGGCGGATCTCGTGGCCGGTGCGGGGTACGGTCATGGGTCGCTCCTTGACGTGTCGGATAAAGGCGCCGGATCGAAGTGCCGAGTAGTGGTCAGCCGTCGGCCGGGGCGACGGCGGTCTCGCCCGGCGCAGGCTGCTGCGGTGCGTCCGGCCCGGGCTTGCCGCGGAGCAGCACCAGGGCGACGGCCAGGGCGGCCGCCACGAATCCGGCGGCGGTCAGGAAGGCCGCGTGGTAGCCGCCGAGCAGAGCCGACTTGGGGTCAGCTGCTTCGGCCGCGAGACTGTTCGTACGGGAGGTGACGACTGCGCTCAGCACGCTCAGGCCGATGGCTCCCCCGATCTGCTGCGTGGTGTTGAACACGCCCGAGGCGATGCCGGACTCCTCGGGGGCGACGGCCGCCATGCCCAGCCCCATCATGGCGGGCGCGGCCAGACCGAAGCCGATGCCCATTACCAGGCTCGCAGGCAGGAAATCCACCACGTATGTGCCGCCGGCGCCGCCGGTGCGGCTGAACGACAGCAGCACGAACGCCGCCGTGACCAGGACGAGCCCCAGGAAGAGCATCGGGCGCTGCCCGAACTGCATGATCAGCCGGGCCGAGAAGCCGAGCGAGATCACGGCGATGACCACGGCGACCGGCATGAAGCCCAGCCCCGCCTCCAACGCGCTGTAGCCGAGCACCTGCTGCAGATAGAGGGTGCCGAAGAACAGCAGCCCGAACATGCCCGCGATCATCATGAACTGCACGACGTTCGCCGCCGTCAGCGGCCGGGAGCGGAACAGCCGCAGCGGCAGCAGCGGCCGCGCCGCGGTGGCCTGCCGTACGACAAAGCCGGCCAGCAGTGCAAGGGCGAGCACGCCGAGAGCCAAGGTACGGGCGGAGGTCCAGCCGGCCTGCTCCGCGTCCACGATCGTGTAGACCAGCAGCATCATGCCGACCGTGACCAGTCCAGCGCCCAGGAAGTCGGTCCCCTTGCCCAGGCCCTGGGCGTCGTCCGGCTTGACCGTGCGCCAGCCCGCCAGGATCACCGCCGTGCCGATCGGGGCGTTGATGAAGAAGATCCAGTTCCAGCTGAGCAGATCGGTCAGCACCCCACCGAGCAGCGGCCCGACCGCGCCGCCGCCCGCGGACGCGAAGCTGTAGGCGCCGATGGCCTGGGCCTGCCGCCGCGGCTCGGCGAACTGAGTCGCGACCATGCCGAGGATGCAGGCCGAGGCGACCGCGCCACCGACCCCCTGCAGGAACCGGAACCCGATCAGCGTCGCCTCACTGGCCGCGAAACCGCAGAGCAGGGAGGCGGCGCTGAACAGCGCAATCCCGGTGAGGAATACGGACTTGCGGCCGAGCAGGTCTCCCAGCCGCCCCGCGAGCATCAGCAGACCGCCGAACGGGATGACATAGGCGTTGACCACCCAGACCAAGTTCTCCGAGGAGAAACCGAGCCCGCGCTGGAGGGTCGGAAGCGCGACATTCACGATGTTCTGATCGATGACGATCATCATCTGCCCGACGCACAGCACGATGATCGTCAGCCAGGGCGAGGTAGCCCGCTGCGGCCCGGTCGCGGTCCGTTCGGTCACGATCTTCCTCCGAAGGCGCGGAGGTAGTGCTCGGCGATCTCATCGCTCGTGGCCGACCACACCCCGGGGTGGTTCACGACGTACTCAAGCGCCTGGTCGAGGTACTTGGTCCTAAACGGCTGACCGATGACGAACGGATGCAGCGCCAGCGCCAGCACGCGGCCGCTGACCGCCGAGTCGGCGTAAAGCTGATCAACCTGATCCTGCACCAGCTGCACGAAGTCGGGTCCGGTCATGCCGTGCATCGTGAACAGGCCGAGGTCGTTGAGCTCGACCGAGTACGGCACGCTGAGCATCCCGGGGACGTTCAGCGAGTACGGCTGGTCGTCGTTGGTCCAGTCGAGCACGTAGTCGAGGCCGAGTTCGGCGAGCAGCGCGGGCGTCTGGAACGTCTCGGTGAGCGCCGGGCCGAGCCAGCCGCGCGGGCGCTGCCCGGTGGACTTCTCGATCGTCTCGACGACGTCGGTCAGGTAGGCACGCTCGTCGTCCTCAGCCATGCCGGTCTGCCGGGTGGAGTTGTCGCGGCCGTGTGCCAGCCATGCCCAGCCGCGAGAGAGTCCGGCCTCGATGATCTGCGGATAACGCGTGCAAACGGCAGAGTTGAGCAGCGCGCTGGCGCGTACGCCATGCCGGTCGAGGGTCTGCATGACGCGCCAGATGCCCACCCGGACCCCGTACTCTCGCCAGCCGTGGTTCAGCGGATCCGGCACGAGAGCGGCGGTCGCCTCATTCAGGCTGGTCGAAGCGACGCCGAGCTGGAAGTGCTCAACGTTCAGCCCGACATAGAACGCCACCCGGGCGTCGCCAGGCCACCTGAAGGGCTTCCGCTCGGTGATCGGAATGTAGTCGTAGAGCTCGTTGTCTGACTGCATGGCATACATGGTGCGAACGCACACCCTCCAGAACGAGAGCGATCTGCTCTACGATCGGTGCGCCAGGCTCACCAGTTGGTTTCAGGGGGACGCGGGGGTGGCGGCGATGTTGGAGCGTCATGAGATCGAGGCGTTCCTGGCCGTGGCCGAGGAGTTGCACTTCCGGCGCGCCACCGAGCGGCTCGGTCTGGCACAGGGGAGGGTGAGTCAGATCGTCGCCAGGCTCGAACGCCGCCTGGGCGTCATGCTGTTCACGCGTACGAGCCGGAAGGTCGCCCTGACTCCCGCCGGGCAGCAGCTGTACGACGGTCTGGCGCCGGCGCACCAGGAGATGCTGGAGGCGGTCGCGAAGGCGCTGGCGCTGGGCAAGGGGGTCACCGGCACGCTGCGCGTGGGTTTCTCCTCGCAGTGGGCGAGCGACATGGTGCTCAGTACCGCCGAGTCCTTCCGGCGTATACATCCCGGCTGCCTGGTCGAGATCCAGGAGATCCCGCTCTACGACACCTTCGGCCCGCTGCGTGCCGGCGTGGTGGACCTGCAGCTCACCGAGTTCCCGATGCAGGAGCCGGACCTGGTGGCCGGACCCGTGATTTTCTCCGAGCCCCGGGCGCTCATGGTGCCGGCTGACCATCCGTTCGCCCGGCAGGAATCGGTATCCCTGGAGGATCTGGCACGCACCCCGCTGGTCACCGTCACCGGCGACAGCCCGACGTACTGGCTCGAGCACATCTATCCGCGCCGTACGCCGCAGGGGAAGCCAATCACCCACGGTGCCGGCGCCAAGTACTGGGTGGAGGTGCTCACGCTCGTCGCATCGGGACACGGGGTCTCCACCATTTCGCTGCGCGGTGAGCGCTTCCACGCCCGCCCCGGCGTCGCCTTCGTCCCGTACCGCGACGCCCCGCCCATCGAGTACGGCCTGATATGGCGCTGCGACGGTTACACCGCACGGGTGCGGGCCTTCGTCGAAACCCTCTGCCGACTCGCTCCCGGACACGCGGCCGACGACCGCGGCCCGGAGTCATGATCTGCGTTCACCGGTCGGACGAAGGTGGTGGTCGCAGCGATGCTGGAGCGTCATGAGATCGAGGCGTTCCTGGCCGTGGCCGAGGAGTTGCACTTACGGCGCGCCACCGAGCGGCTCGGTCTGGCACAGGGGGGTGAGACAAATCGTCGGCCGGCTCGAACGCCGCCGGGGTGTCGTGCTGTTCGCGCGTATGTGCCGCGAGGTCGCCCTGACACCCGCCGGGCAACGCCTGTACGACCGCCTGGCCCCGGCCCACCGGGAAATCCAGGAGGCGGTCGCGCAGACGCCGGCGCTCGGCAAGGGCATCGCCGGGACACTGCACGTGGCTTCTCCACGCAGTGGGCGAGCGACACGGTGCTGAAGACCACGGACGCGTCGCCGACGAAATAGCCGCCCAGGCCCGAAAGACCGGGCTCACCGGCTCGAAAAGCGAGAAACACCAGCGCACCTACCCCGACCAGCCCAACTATCAACTCGGAGCATGGTCAGCTGCCTTCACTTGAAAGGAGCCGCACCCCCTGGCGATGGTCCAGTACACGTAGCCGTCGATGCCTCCGTTCCACTGGGCGAGCAGCGCCCAGTCCTCGGGGCCGGGCCGCTCCCAGGGGCTGGCCGTTGTCTCCTCGGCCTCCTCCCCTGCCGCCAGTGCCGCGGATCCCGTGATGGGGTCGGCCTCGCCGTAGGAATCGGTGGAGTATCCGTCGATCTGCAGGTGAGTGCCCTTCAGATGTGCCCAGTCCTCGTAGCGCACCTGTGACCACGCCGCGCGCAGCTTGGCGGCATAGGGGTGGTCGGCCGGCTCGAACGTGCCGGTCCCCCTTCCGGGCCAGGGCGACGGCGCCGTCTCCGCGACGCTTGAGGACCAGTTGGCGGCAGTGCTCGCCGCCGTGGATGCGGCGCCCGGAAAGCCCCTGGTGGCAGGGCACTCCGCAGCATCGACCCTGGCCTGGCTGGCCGCCGACGCACGACCGGAGAAGGTGGCCGGGGTCGCCCTGATCGGCGGTTTCCCCGCCCACGACGGTCGGGCCTACGCCGATCACTTCGCGATCGAGGCCGGCGCCATGCCCTTCCCGGGCTGGGCACCCTTCGAGGGCCCGGACGCCGCCGACCTGGACGAGCAGGCGCGGGAGCGCTTCGCGTCCGCCGCCGTTCCTGTCCCCGAGGCGGTCGCCAGGGCAGTCGTCAGCCTGACCGACGAGCGCCGCTTCGACGTCCCCGTCGTTGTGGTGTGTCCCGAGTTCACCCCCGCCCAGGCCGAGGAGTGGATCGCCGCCGGTGAGAGTCCTGAGCTCGCCCGCGCTACCCGCCTTGAGTATGTGGACCTCGCCTCGGGTCACTGGCCGATGGTCACCCGCCCCCGCGAACTCGCCCGCATCCTGGCAAAGGCCGCCCATCCCTAGCGGTGCCGTGCCGGGTGCCCCCTGGGCGAGTTGCAGGCGCACACATGCTGGGGATCCTCGTCGACGTGATCCGCATCTGCCGCGCGTGCACCAGCCGGCCAACTGAACGCCAGCGGCCGGGCGGTGTCATGACCGGGCTGGTGCACTGTGATCTGTCGACGGCGCACGGGGACGGACGCGATCCGCGAAGCGACTGGTATGACTGGTGCATGCAGGAAGAGACCGCGCGATCCGCGATAGACACCTTCATCTCCGCCTTCAACACCTCGGACGACAACTATGTGACTTCGCTGCTCTCCCAGGCCCTGACCTCGGACGTGGTCTTCTGGGGACCGTTGGGCCGCAGTGAGGGCATCGAGGCGGTCGAGCGATTCGTACTGGACATACGCCGTCACCCCGCAGGCACCGGCACCATGGTGCGCTGTTCGGCGGTGGACATGCCGGGCGAATGGGCCCGGTACCAGTGGGTCTTCACCACGCCGCAGGAAGGCCCCCGCCTGGCGGGAACGGACGTCGTCCATCTGCGGCGGAGCCTCATCGACCAGATCATCGTCTTCGCGGGTGAGATCGAGCCGTCCGTCTCCTAGGACACCGGCCCGGAAGCCGCAGTAGCCGTCAGCCGGTGGTTCGTGACGGCGATGCGGCGCGTGGGCGATGGGCGCGAACGTCCACAGGGCGTCCATCGGGATCGCGAGCCGTCATCGTCCACTGCGTGGGCAGTGTCTCGATCTGTCCGACCGGCCACCCGGCGCCCAGGATTTGCTCGCGAACCTCACACAGTTGCGCGTGTGTTCCCACGCGCAGTCCCCATCCGGCTTTGTTCAGAGGGTCAAGAACCGTGGTGGGGGCGGTGGCGGTTTCCACGATCATCAGGTGGTCGTCGCCGCCGACATCGACGACCGCGATCCGAGGATCAGATGCGGTTGCAGCGCGCTCGAATGCGAGCGTTGCTCCGAGCAACTCCGTGTAGTAATGCACGAGTTGGTCGAGGTCGGTCGTGGACAGCGTCAGATGGTTGATTCCCAAGAGTTCGGGCATGGTGGGCCGACTCTAGTACAGCCGCTCGAGCCCCTCGATGGAGCCGGGGCCGCCTTCAAGTTCCAGACCGGCACGCAGCGGGTCCAGTCCACCTGCCGGTGAAGTACGGGGCCTGCCTGGTGTCTGCAACCGGCAGCGGACGAGGGCGATCGGTTGGGTTGTGGTCTGTGCGGCTACCGCATCAACTCGGTGCGGGATGCACGGTGACGTGGGGGTGCGCCCGCCGCGAAAGAGGTGTCGCCGGCGCGGAGCCCACCAGGAAGCGCCGAGCTAACGATCACTTCGCCGATCCGGGGTTCTTGCGCTGGTTGGCATTGAAGCGCGCCTTCTTCTGACGGTTGCCGCACGTGTTCATGTCGCACCACTTGCGGGTGCGGCTCTGGCTGGTGTCGAAGAAGGCGGCCTGGCAGGTGGGTGATGCGCACAGGGCCAGCCTTCCGTCTCGTTCGCCCGCGAGCACGCTGATCGCGTCGGCGGCGATCA
Source organism: Streptomyces sp. NPDC055189 (assembly GCF_053606765.1). Lineage (NCBI taxonomy): Bacteria > Bacillati > Actinomycetota > Actinomycetes > Kitasatosporales > Streptomycetaceae > Streptomyces > Streptomyces sp. NPDC055189. The sequence goes on along the minus strand of NZ_JBSGSG010000001.1, from coordinate 72,231 downwards.
CGCTGAGTGCGTCTTCCACACGGGAGGCCGGGCTGAGCCGCCATTGCCGCTTGCCCTCGGGCGTCAGGATCGCCGCGGCCCGCCCCTGAGCGCTGAAGTCATTGATGACGTGGACAGCAGCCGCGGGCAGGGCGTCCTGGACCGCGGCCGCTGTCGCGGCGGCGTGAATCGACTCCCTCAGTTGCCGGGCGAGATCGAGCTCGGCAGTGGTGCAGGAGTCCACGGCGAGGCCGTACACGGCCAGCCAGTCGACGAGGCGGTGCGGCACGGGAATGCGCTCCACGGCGTCGCCGTGACGCTCCGACAGGGTCCCCGTGAAGCTGGTCGCCAGCACGACACCGAGGCGGAAGTCAGGAAACGCAGCAGGCATGGAACCACCTTAGCCGGTTGCCGCGTGGCGCGGAAAGCTGCTAGAACCGTCTTAGCCGGTTCGCGAGAGTTCGCAGCCGGTTCCCGCGACGGCCAGGAGGTCTCATGCCCCGCCCCACCGGCGACGTACAAGCATTTGAAGCCCACGCACCCGACGCCGACCTCGACGATCTCCGCGCTCGACTGGCCTCGGCGCGACTGCCGGAGGCCGAGACGGTGCACCCCGCCGCGCCCGGCCCCCGCCGGTGGGAGCAAGGCGTCCCTCTCGCCGACCTCACCGATGTCGTGCAGTACTGGCGCACCGGGTACAACTGGCGGTCGTTCGAAGAGCGCCTCAACCGGATCGGCCAGTTCCGCACGACCATTGATGGTCTGGGAATCCACTTCCTGCACCGCCGGTCCGCGCGCGCAAATGCCACGCCTCTGCTCCTGACGCACGGCTGGCCGGACAGCATTGCCCGGTTCATCGATGTCGTGGACGAGCTGGCAGATCCGAAAGATGCGGACACTCCGGCATTCCACGTCGTGGTCCCGTCACTGCCCGGCTTCGGTTACAGCGACAAGCCGGCCACCACCGGGTGGGGAACCGAAAAGATCGCGGCCGCGTGGGTGGAGCTGATGGGACGCCTCGGCTACGGCCAGTTCGCAGCCCACGGCGGCGACTGGGGAGGCAACATCACCACGGTCCTCGGCGGCAGGTTCCCGGCGCATGTTCTCGGCATCCACACCACATTCGCGGAGGGACCGCCCGGGTTGACCACGGACGGGCTGACGGCGGTCGAACGCGAGTGGACCGAGGACACCCGTGATTTCTGGAGCCGCCGCGCGGCGTACGCGAAGCAGCAGGCGACCCGGCCGCAGACCATCGGCTACTCGCTCGTCGACTCTCCGGTCGGGCTTCTTGCCTGGATCCTCGACAAGTTCGCCGAGTGGTCCGACACCGAGGACAGCCCGTTCGAGACGATCTCCAGAGACAGGATTCTTGACGACGTCACCCTGTACTGGCTGACGCGGACCGGCGCATCGGCGGCCCGCATCTACTACGAGAGCCACAACTCGCTGGACCCCGAACTCCGGGTCGACGTCCCGTCGGCGATCACTGCCTATCCCCGTGACGTCGAGAAGTGTCCGCGTCCCTGGGCGCAGGAGCGCTACCGGCAGATCGTCCGGTGGACGGAGCCCGAGACCGGGGGACATTTCCCGTCGCTGGAGGTTCCCGGGTACTTCGTCAAAGATCTGCAGGAGGGCCTTGCGGCAGTGCTGGCCGCCGCCGATCGGTGAACGCGGCCGGGCGCCCGGCACTCGGTCGCCGCCTGATCCGGTTCACGGCGTTGCCGGACGGCAGCCGGGACGAGGCCGTCGAGAGGGCAGAACGCGGGCAGGCCGGGGACGGCGCTCCTTCTGCTGACGGGCCACTTCAGATGCAGCACAGGTGTGAGGGGAGTGTGAAAATCAAAGGACGGCCTGCACCGGGCCCGGCCCGTCTCGTTCCCAGGGCATGCGCGAAGCCCCGACTCCCCAGCCCAAGGCCGAGCTCTCCGCCGCCTACTGGCTCGACTCCCCCGTCCTCGAACAGCACGGCCTGTGCGCCTGCCCGCTCGAAGACGACGCAGCACCGCGCCGCCGTGAAGGAACGATTCGCTACCTGTGGATCGGCCTGGCCTGCGCGCTGATCATCACCGCCCTCGCAGCGGCCGTGTCGGCGTGAAAGGTCCCCTCACCGGATCCGGACACCCAGCCTCACCTCACCTTTCTACCCGGCCCGCCGACCGCAATACACCACCAGTTGGACCGCAAGAGGACGAGAGCAGGGGCTGTGCGCCGGCGGTCGTCCACCCGCCGTCGGGCACCGGAGGACGCCGGGTGACCGCGCACGGCACGATCCTCGGCCTCGCACACTCGGACGCCGACGTCATCGAGTTCCTCCGCCTCGCAGGGCTGCCGGATGCGGAAAGACTCCTCGATGACCCGGCACAGGTGCAATGGCGCGGCCAACGAGCACACCTATACGGGACGGCGTGAGGCCCCACCGCACTGCCCGTGGCCTGCCTGCAGCGTGAACGCCGTCCCGCCTCAACGGCCGGGTACGCACAGCCGGTTCGGTGGTCATCTGACGCCATTCCCGAGTTGACCTACCAGCCCTCCCAACACGCGCCGCCACCAGCGCCGATGCCGCATCAGCAGGACGCAGATGACAGGCAGTCAGCCGCACGCCTCGCGGCTGCAAGCGGACGCGGGACGGTACGAGGGTGGCAGGGCGCCGTACATCGCGTGGCAGGCGCCGGACGCTGCCACAGGAACTGGCGGCAAGGGCGCCTGCGGTGAGTTGCGGGGCGGCGGATAGCGTGCGGGCATGGCGTTCACGGGGAAGCGGCGGGTCCTGTACCGGCAAGGCAGTGGGTTCTGGCGGATGACGGCGAAGTGGGTGGTGGTCTTTGGGGCCCTGTACCTGCTGGACGGCGGGCTGCTGCGGTCATGGGGCGACGCCGTGGTCTGGCCGATGATCGGGATCCTGCTGTGGGTGCCGTTCGGCATCGGCGTCGTCTGGTACCCCAAGAAGGACCAGCGCGTCGAACTGACGGCGCGTGCACTGCGGGTACGGCGCAAGCGGCTGCCGATGGACAGGGTGAACCTGTTGCACGTGGCCCGGCTGTGGCTGGAGGGGCGATCGACCGCGGACGACCAGCCGGTCCTGGAATGGACACGCTTCGACCGGGTGGTGTGGGTTCCGCTGCACGACGGCCGGGCGTTCGGCGTGGAGTTCCGCGACCCGGCCGCGTTCGCCAAGGTCTTCGGCGCCTTCGCGGTCAGCGCGTGCGGCGGTCCTGACATCGTCCGCGCGAGGGCCGCAGCGGTGAGCTACCCGGATCCGGTCCCGATGCGGGCCCGTCGCTCCGACGACGGCTCATGGGCGGACCTCCTGGACATCTTCGGCTGAGAGCCGCCAACCCACCACAGCGGGAAGCGCCTTGGCGATGCTCCGGGCTTGGCCCTGACGGCCTTGCCGGTGGCCTCGACCGACTCCACCAGCACGCTTCCCACCACAGGGAACAGCAACTCTGCGACCAGGGGCAGGGGGCTCCACAGCCGACCGGCTGCCGAAGCCGAAGTCGAGCCGAAACCGAAACCGACCAGAGCAGCGGCATGATGCCTACCGGATGCCTACCGTGTCAAACGAATCTTCAGGACCGCGCCATCGTCCGCCCTTGCTCTGGGAACAGCACTGCTGCCTGCCGCTGGAGCGGCACGCGGATGTGGGCGAACTGGCCCGCTACAGCCGGCCGGGCGGCAGCTTCGTCTCGGTGAATGCGGGTTACGCGCCGCACAGCGCCGCCGATGTCACCTCTCTGATCGCCGACTGGCGGGCGCGGATCACGGCGGACGACCGTCTGCGGCTGGCCGCGAGCACCGACGACATCGAGGACGCCCGGCAGGCGGGTGAGGTGGCGGTCGCCTTCGACCTGGAGGATTCCGGGCCGCTGGAGGGGCAGTTGGACCGGGTGCGCCAGTTCTACGACCTCGGCGTCCGCACGATGCTGCCCAGCTACAACAACCGCAATGCGGCGGGCGGCGGCTGCCTGGACCAGGTCGACGAGGGACTCACCGCCTACGGCCGTGCACTGATTGGGGAGTTGAACGCCGTCGGCATGGTCGCGGACGGATCGCACTGCGGCGCCCGTACCGGCCTTGACATGTGCGAGGTCTCCCGACAGCCGGTCATCTACAGCCATTCCTGTATGCGCGGGGTGTGGGACCACCCGCGCAACATCACCGACGAGCAGGCCCGGCAGTGCGCCGCCACCGGCGGGGTCATCGGCATCACCGGAGTGGGGATCTTCCTGGGCCCCAACGACGCCACCGTCGAGGCGCTGATGCGGCACATCGACTACGCCGTCGACCTCGTCGGACCGCAGCACGTCGGCGTCGCCAGCGACTACCCGTTCGGCCACGAGGACTTCAACGCGATGCTCACCCAGAGCCCGCAGCTGTTCCCCGACTGCTACACGGACTGGGGACCGATCAACTTCATGCCGCCCGAAGGGCTGCTGACCGTCGAAGACGCGCTCCTGGCACGCGGATACCCCCATATTGCCGTGGCTGCGATCCTGGGCGGCAACTTCCGCCGCGTCGCCGCGCAGGTGTGGCAGTGACCCGCACCGCACGAGGGCCCGGGGACCGGACACCGGGCGCCGGCCCCGACGCTCAGCAGGACCCCGGCAGTCTCCGCCGGGTGCGGCCTGTGCAAGGGCGGACAGCGCGAACGAGACCTGCCCTGCGTCGGTCCAAGTCCGGTGCTCGTTAACCGGCTTCAGCCTGGGAGGCTCTTGATCATCTCGCCGTTGACCAGGATGACGAGGCAGCCGCAGCCGCCGACGCAGTACTCCAGCTCGCCTTCGGAGGTGCGGTGGTGGGACCTGAGCGTCCACCACCGCGTCTCCGCTGGAGTCGGCTGGTGGCAGACAGGGCATCGGTCGTCCGTCGGCGCGATTGTGCATGCGGAAGTCATGACACCAACATGGCGTCATGGTCTAAGACAGTTCAACCATTACATCGGTCCGGCGGTTCAGCAGGGACAGGCGCCGGGTCGGACAGCCGGTCCGCCGGCCGAGCAGCTCGGCGCGCCGACCAGGCGCCGGCCAGGACGACCAGCGCCACCGCGCAGAGTTGGCGCTGCGTCAGCTGCTCGCGCAGCAGGATGAACCCGATGCCCGCCGCCACCGCGGGAGTTAGGGCGAGCAGCACTCCGAAGGCACGCACATCGATGCGTCGCAGGACCGTCATATCCAGGGAGTACGGAATCAGGGAGGACAGAAGGGCCACGAGGAGCCCGGCGCCCAGAGCGGCAGGGTGGGCAGCAACACGGCCGGCGCCGGTGAGAGCAGTGACGGGAGTCAACACGCAGGCGCCGCAGGCCAGCGCCAGGGTCAGGCCTGTCCAGTCGGGGAACAGGCGCCCGACCCGCTGGCTGAGGATCACATATCCGGCCCGGCCCAGCGCGGCGGCACCTCCCAGCAGGAGCCCGGCGGCGGAGAGTGAGGCGCCCGGGGCGGCCAGCAGCAGGACGCCCGCAAGCGCCAGCAGCGCCACTGCGAAATGCTGAAGCCGGCGGGACAGAATGACCGACAAGGTGAGCGGGCCGAGCAGTTCCAGGGTCGCGGCCACTCCGATCGGCAGGCGGCTGAGGGCCTGGAAATAGGCCAGGTTCATGGCCGCGAAGACCAGGCCGAGCGAGGTCGCCGCCCGCCACTGTACGGCCGTAATGCCCCGCAGTCGCGGCCGGACCAGCAGCCAGAGGACCACGGCGGAGAAGAACAACCGCATCCCGGCCAACGCCGTGGGGCCGACAGACGCGTACGCGCCTTTGGCCACGGCCGAACCCGCCTGCAGGCTGATGATCTGGGCCAGCATCAGGGCCGGTGCCGTCGCGGCGCCCTGCCGCGCCGAGCGGAGAAGCTTCACCGTCGCACTCCTCCCGCTGCAGTCCGTGTCAGCGCCGCCGTGACAGCAGAGTCCGCTCCCCGGCGCACCACCACGCGCCGCCGCGCATCAGTGCGGCCTGGACCCACACGATGGTGTAATCGTCTTATGCATTTCAACCATTACGGCGGGGAGGCTGCCCGCCTGGCTGCGGACCTGGCCAACTTGACCGCCCCTGCCCACCCCGAGCAGCTGGAGCCACTGCTCGCCGCGCACGGCGTGGTGCGGCGCACCCTCAGCGCCGCGCAGGCCGAGGCGATCTGGACATGGAGCCGGCGCCTGGCCGCGTGCTTCGGTCCTCAGGACCTCGATGAGAGATGCCGAGCCGTCAATACGCTGCTGGCCGACGCCTCGAGCAGTCCCCGTATCTCCCTGCACGACGGCCATCCCCACCTGCACTACAGCGCCACCGACGCCGACCCGGGCGCGCACGTCCGTGCCGTCACCGCAGCCGGGCTCGCTTACGTCGTCTGCTCCGCAGGCGCAGCACGGCTGGGGCGCTGCGCTCGCCGTGACTGTGCTCTGGCCTTCGTCGACACCTCCCGCAACGGCCGACGCACCTACTGCTCGGTGCGCTGCGCCAACAACGACGCCGTGGCCCGCCACCGCGAGCGACGCCACGGTGACAACCGGACCTCCGCGGCCCGCAATACCCGCCGCACGTGACTGGCCCGCGGGGCCGCCACCTCGCTGCCTACCGCGCAGGGGGCGGGTCTGTCCCCAGCCGCCGGCACCACCCTCGGGAGTGCAATGGCGTCCATCCAGCATGCCTGCACCGACCCGTCACCACGCACGCCGAACCGCCGCGAGCCGCTGCGGCGCATTCAAGGCTTGTGCGTCTATCTGGCTTTTCATGCCCTCACGGATGGTCGACTACGAGCCTGCCCTGGCCCTTACTGTTCGGACTCCGCCGTTGATGGGAGGGCCGCGGCAATGCAGTCGAGGACGCGCTGGAGCCCGTTCCGGAACTGGTCGTCGCGGCTCAGGTGCGGCTGCCGCGCCTCCATCACGATCTTGGTGAAGATCGGGTACTCCCCGCTCTTCACCAGCCGGTCGATGTACGGGTAGCTCCGCTCCATCCATTCCGACTCGCTGAGCCCGCTGCGGCGGACTTCCCTGGCCGTGCTGATCTCCTCGCGGACGGCGCCCTCGACGTAGCTGTTCAGCAGGGCCACGAGGCCGAGGTTCTCGTCGATGGGGACGAAGGCGTCGAGCACCCCCATCAGCCGTTCGACCAAGAGCAGTTGGTTGGGGCCAAAGCTGGGGAGTGACCGCTGCACGGTGGCGATCCACGGGTGCCTCAGCCACATGGTCCGCTGTTCGTCGGCGTAGCGGGTCAGGTCGGCGCGCCAGTCGCCCGAGGGCATGTCCGTGACGTCGATCTCGCCCATCACCTGGTCGGCCATGAGCTCGACCAGGTTCTCGCGGTTCGGGACGTACCGGTAGAGGGACATTGCGCCGGCGCCGATGTCGGCGGCGATCCGCCGCATGGTGGCGGCCTCAAGACCCTCGGCGTCTGCGATCCGCACGGCCGCCTTGGCGATCTTCGCGCGGCTGTGGACGGGCGTCGGCCCGTAGGTCGCGCGCTCGGGCCGCATCCAGATGTTCACGTACTCGGCGTCGGGCACCGTTTCGCCTCCTTGGTTGCGTACATAGTACCCAGTCGTCTAACGTCGCCGCCATGACCGCGTACAAGGTACCCAGTGGAGGGGTTATGCCTGATCCGATCGTGGTCGCCGAAGGGCTGCACAAGTCGTTCGGCGATACCCACGCCCTGCGGGGTCTGGACCTGAGCGTCCCGAGAGGAAGGGTCTGCGGCGTGCTGGGCCCCAACGGCGCGGGCAAGACAACCGCGGTGCGCATCCTGACGACCTTGTCCGATCCCGACGCCGGGCACGCCCGCATCGCCGGGCACGACGTCGTCCGCGACGCCGGCAAGGTGCGCGCCAGGATCGGGCTCGCGGGCCAGCACGCCGCCGTGGACGAGAAGCTCACCGGCCGCGGCAACCTGCGCATGTTCGGGCGCCTCTCCCACCTGCCCCGGCGCGACGCGCGCCGACGGGCCGACGAGCTGCTCGAACGCTTCGGTCTGACGGACGCCGCCGACCGGCAGGTCGCCGGCTACTCCGGCGGCATGCGCCGCCGACTCGACCTGATCACCAGCCTCATCCTGCGCCCCGAGGTGCTCTTCCTGGACGAGCCGACCACCGGACTTGACCCGCGCAGCCGCGGCGAAATCTGGGACAGCATCCGCGAACTGGTGGCGGACGGCACCACGGTGCTGCTCACCACGCAGTACCTGGACGAGGCCGACCAACTGGCCGACGACATCGCCGTCGTCGACCACGGACAGGTAATCGCCACGGGCACCCCCGACGAACTGAAGGCCACCATCGGCGACCGCCTCGACGTCGAACTCGAAGACCCCGCCGCCCTCCAGCCGACGGCGACCGCGCTCAAAGCACTGGCCGGGGCCGATCCCATCGTGACGGGCGCCGACCGGCTCAGCGTCGCGCTGCCGGGCCGCAGTTTCCGGTTCACCGAGATCGTGCGCGAGCTCGAACGAGCGGGTGTCGCCGCAGCCGACGTGCAACTGCGCCGGCCCACCCTCGACGAGGTGTTCCTGCGCCTCACCGACCAAACCGACGAAAAGGAGCTGGTCCGATGACCGACCTCGCCCCGCCGCTGGGCAACCGCCTGCGGTGGACGTTCACCGACGGGCTGACCCTGGTCGGCCGCGAGCTGGGCCGACTGCGGCAAGCTCCCGGCGAAATCATCGCGGCGCTGATCTTCCCGGCCGTCATGGTCGTGCTGTTCGGGTACGTCTTCGGCAGCGCGATCCAGGTGCCGAACGGCGGCGACTACCGCGAGTACCTCATGCCCGGCCTGTTCGCCATGGTGACCTTCTCCGCGTGGCTGGGGGTCATGACGCGGATGGCCGCCGACGCCTCCCGCGGTGTGATGGACCGCTTCCGCTCCATGCCGATGGCGCGCTTGGCGGTACCGTTCGGACAGACCGGCGCCGACCTGCTGACCGGCCTGCTGATGCTGGCCATGATGGTGAGCACAGGCCTGCTCGTAGGCTGGCAGCCGCACCGCGGCCTGATCCCCACTGTCCAGGCGTTCCTGCTGATGATCGTGCTGCGGTACGCGCTGAGCTGGGTGGGCGTCTACGTGGGCCTTGCAGTGAAGAACGACCAGGTCGCCGACGCGATGGTCCCGCTGGGCCTGCCGTTCACGATGCTGTCGAACGCCTTCGTCCCGACCGACGGCATGCCGGGCTGGCTGCGCTTCCTGGCCGACTGGAACCCGGTGAGCGCGCTCACCGCGGCCTCACGGGAGCTGTTCGGTAATCCGGGCGCCCCGTCCGGGAACGTGGCCTGGCCACTCGAACACCCGGTGACCACCGTCCTGCTCTGGTCGGCGGTGCTGCTGGTGATCTTCGTCCCGTTGTCACTCCGCGCCTACACGCGCAGAGGGCGCTGAATGCTCCGGTCATCTGCCTGGAGGCCCCTCGCCGCGCCAGCGTGGTGCGCAACTGCACCGGCAACCCCGGTCGGTGAGAGTCCGCGCACCTCACACCGCGTCGAGCGACGCGAACCACTGGATCGCACAGCTACCAACACCATGGAGACGTTATGAGCCTGTTTCGACTCGACGCCAGCATCTTTCCCGGCACATCCGCCAGCGCCGAACTCGCCGACCTCATGGAATCGGAGTGGACCGCAGTCCACCCGGACGTGCCGGTGGTACGCCGCCACCTGGGCACCGATCCGCTGCCCGCCGACGCCTGGGCACACGCCCACACCGGCAACTTGACGCCCGAACCCGACCGCACTCCCGCCCAGCGCGACGCGCTCACCCTCGCTGGGTCGCTCACCGCGGAGCTCGAGGCCGCCGAGGCGGTGGTGCTGGCCGTGCCGCTGTACAACTTCGGCGTCTCCCAGCACTTCAAGACCTGGGTGGACCTGATCATCGCCGGGTCGCCCCTGGGTAGTCCGGTACTCAAGGACAAGCCGACCTTCCTGGCCACCGTGCGAGGCGGCGGCTACGCCCCCGGCACTCCGCGCGAGGGCTGGGACCACTCCACCCCCTACCTCAAGCGCATCCTCGCCGACGTGTGGCAGGCCGACCTCGTCGTCATCGAACGCGAGCTCACCCTCGCCGCGACCTCCCCCGGCATGGAACATCTCCGGGACCTCGCCGCCGAGCTGCATACCAAAGCCCTGGCCGCGGCCCGCGACGCCGGCCGTGAAACCGCAGCCAAGTGACGCTGCCCGCTTCGGCGCACTGTGCACCCGCCGGCCAACGACGGTTGGTCAGCTGTGCGGTCAGCTCGGGGCGCGGCCGGACCGGCAAGGGCAAGGTGGCCATCCAGAACCACACTGCCCGCTTCCGCCTCGTGCCCCAACTCGCCAACGCGCTCAGCGGGCCGACCCCCGCGTACGTAAGCCGGGGTCGGTGTGGGCCGAGCTGCCGGGGCCCGTGAGCGCCAACGCCGAGCCGGTCGGGCACGTCCGCCTTGGCCAAGCCCGGCCCTCGACCGCCCCTTAGTCCCTCGACGCACAGCTCGGCTCCCCCGCCGAGGCCGGGGTGACGCGGGTCTTCTCGGAGGAGATCTCCACCCGTGCCACGAAACGGCCCGAGCTGGAGGCAGCCGTAGAGCTCGCCGGGGAGATCCGCTCCTCCGGCGCGGGCGTCACCGTCTCCCACAGGCCAGCCAGGTCGAATTCGGTCAGGTCACCGGCAAGGGGAGGATGGCCAGCGGGAGCAGTCCCGCCTCGACCGTGGCGCGGTCGATCGTAAGTCCGCAGTACCTTCCGACAGCAGCGAACACGGCCGGAGAGAGCTCTTCGTGATGCTCCTCGAAGTACAACTGTGCCTCTTCCTCCGTCGTATCGGAGCCGTCATACCCAGAGGGGAAGACCGCGCCCGCCGCGCGCAGTGCAGCGTCCAGTGCCGGCGACCAGTCGACGGTCTCCCCGAACTCCGCCTGCCGGGTCTGTCCGTCGCCCGGCGCGTGGAGGATCAGAGCGGGAGCATCGTGGCGGTTCAGCGTGAGACAGATGACCTCCTCACCCACCAAGGGCGCCATCGCGGGCACCGCTCGGTAGCCGAAGAACCAGGTAGCGGCGAACCCGTCCTCCAGGACGTACACCCACTCCCCCCAAGTGCCGTACATGGCACGGCTGACGTGCCCGAGGTCCCCACCGGAGGGCGCAGCCAACTCGTCCCGGTCCCTGAAAAGATCCTGGCACCGCAGCTGTTCGTCGTCCGCTCCGAGACGCACCAGGAAGTCGTCAACCCCGACGCCCCGTGCGGCGGTCAGCGAAATACTGCCCCGCATCCCGGGAACGCCGCTCTTCGCCTCCTCGAAACGGTGCTCGCCCATCCACCGCAGCCCAGCCGCTTCCTCTTCCGAATCCTGCTGCCCGCTCATCCCGACAACCTACAAGCGGACCGGACGGAAGGAGCAGCACACTCCCCGCCACCCGTACGGCGCCAGGACTGGGCTTGCCGGTCGTCCAGGATGGTTGCCGACGTGCGGCATGGCTTCTTCTTCCTTGCGGTGGCGGCCGCTCGGACGCGCAGGCGGACCTCGACCGAGTGCCGGGGCGTGGGCGAGCCCCGCCTCGCGCAACGGGGCGGGACTTGCGCAGCCCGCCAGACGGCCCGGCCTGTTGGCCGGGCCGGGCGTGCTATCACCAGAGTTCGGAGAAGGTGACCGACACGTCCTGCTGGTGGATCGCGGTGAGACCGGTGCCCTCCACGACCGAGGCGTCATGGGCGCCGACATCGGGACCGGCAGCAGTGGCAGTGCCACCGCCGACGGCGATGCAGGCTGTCAGCAGCGAGGCGAGGGCGGTGATGCGAAGGGCCTGGCGAGCATTCATGTGCGGAGTCTTCCTTTGGCTGTGAAGGCGATGGTTCACGCCCGCGGCGCCTAGCGATCTTGACCGGTGACAGGCCGGACATAAACCCGAACATGCGGACGACTCATGCCGGTACTTCCGACCGGGCAGCGACAGCAGCAGTCATGTGGGTCCGTCGGCGGCGGTCGTGAAGAGATCAGCCGACTCAGCTGCATGACCGACCCGGCGAGGACTGCAGCTGTCTCACCCGGGAGGAGAGGAGCGGTTACCGACGTCCAACCGGCAACCGTTCGGCAGTGCCGGGACTGCCGCGAATCGGCCTGCCGCACCGCAGTCGTACGCCGAGGCCGCCGTGATCGGCATCCCGGACGCCAAACGACAGGAGCGTCCTGGAGGAGGTGCGCGCTTATCTCGGGGTCGATGCACTCGGTGCTGCTGACCGGTCTAGCAGGTGGAATTAAGGGGCTGCGGGGCGGGCGTACATGCTGCTTCCTGAGCGGCAATCACCGCATCGCCGTATTCGAAGGCCCATGCGCCAACGGTGTCGATGGGCGCCAGCAAGGTCCGGCCCAGATCGGTCAGTGCGTACTGGACCCGTGCTGGTTCCCCGGGGTGTGCTCGCCGGTCGACCAGACCGTTGAACTGCAGCCGCCGCAACGTCTCGTTGAGGACCTTGGAACTGATCCCCCCGATCCGCTCCCGTAGTTCAACCGGGCGCCTGGGCCCCTCGCGCAGCGCCCAAAGCACCACGGCGTTCCAGGTGTTGGAAAGCAGGTCGAAGGCGAGACGGGCACGACAGTCGGCGAGGAAGGCGTCGGTGGTCACATACCAAATGGTGCCCGAACGGCCCTCTAGCGTCGTCACGAACGGTCGAAGCAGGCACTGAGAGGGGCCACAAGATGAGAATCGGCGTACTGGGAACGGGCGGCATGGCCGACGCGCTCGCCACGCACTGGGTGCGGGCGGGGCACGAGGTGCGCGTCGGGGGGCGGGACGCAGGCAGGGCGGAGCGGCTCGCGACGCGCATTGGGGGCGGTGTGCGGTCCGGCTCTCTGCGTTCGGTTGCCGAGTTCGGTGAGGTGGTGCTGGCGGCGCTGCCCTTCGGTGCGGGGGCAGAGGTGGTCGGGGACCTGCGCGCGGCCTTGGAGGGCAAGGTGCTGCTCGACTGCTCCAACCCGGTCGGCCCGGGATTCCGGCTGCTGACGGAAGGGGGCCCTTCGGCAGCGCAGCAACTGGCCGTGGCGGCACCGGGAGCGCACGTGGTCAAGGCTTTCAATCTCTGCCATGAGGATGTGTGGCGCATGCGGCCGCCGGTGTTCGAGGGGAGGCCGCTGGCCGTGCCGGTGTGCGGGGACGACGAGACGGCCTGCGCGCGTGTACGCGAATTGGTGCGGGACGTGGGCTGTGCGCCCGTGGCCGGCGGTGGCCTCGAACGTGCGGGGCTTGTGGAAGCGGCCGCCGCGCTGTTCATCGCGCTGTGGGTGGGCGAGGAAGTCGATGCGCAGGCCATCGCGCCTCCGCTGGCGTATGCGGCCGGGGCGGGCCGCCAGGACGCGGCGGACGGGAACACCGCGGCTTTCCGCCGTTAAGGGCCTGTGTGATGTCGTGACCCGTTGCTGAGTTCTTCCCTCGTCGTGGGGCGGGATCCGGTGGGGCTGTGGTCGTGAGCTGTTGGTCGATGGCAGGGGGGTGGCTACCGCCCGGTCGCGGCGCCCCCCATGCGCCTCCACGCGAGCCACGCGTCGGCGGTGCCGGGGGCGAGGTCGCCGAGGACGGCGTCCCCCCGCCCCTGCACGGTTCGCCTCGGTTCGGGCGCGCGGACAGCCCCGGCGGTGTACCTCCGTGCATCCGGAGACCGGCGGGCAGTCGTAGCTCATGCCGGTCGTCCTCCCGCTTACCCGGCCCGGGCCGAACGGTGGCCCGCCGAGCCCGCGCCTTCGCCGCGCAGCCCGGCCGGGCCGTGGGGCCGTCGGCGCGAGCACCGCCGGCAGCCACCGGTGTGATGGGGGACGTGCCCTCAGGCGGGGACGAAGACGTCTTCGTGGGCCCCGTCGAGGATGAACCCGTTGTCGAAGCGGACCCGCACGCTCACGCGCGGCCCCCGTTCCTGGAAGGCGGTCCACGCGGGTTCCAGGGAGCCAACCTTCTCTTCGAGCTGTCTCCTGCTCTCCGCGGGCATCTCGCCCCCGAAGGCGTCGAGCAGCGACTTGAGCCGCTCGTACTCGCGCACGTCCTCGCTCTCGTCCTGGTGGCCGACCACCTCCTCGACGGTCCCGCCGGTGCCCGCCGCCAGGGACAGGAATCCGACGACGACCCCCGACACCTCGGCCGAATCGGTCAGCCGGGTGTCCGCTGCCAGCACCACCCGCTGGCCTGCCTTCAGAGTCATCTGCTCCCCATCTCCCCTGCGTCGGCTACGTCTGCTACGTCCGCGCGGTGCAGGAACGCCTCCACGAGGCGGTCGGTGAAAGCCTGGTCGACGGGTTCCGCCGTCACCAGGACGCGGTGGTAGACCGGTCCCACGAGTTGGTCGATCTCCGCCGCCATGTCGAGTCCGGCGGCGAGCTGGCCGCGTTCCACCGCGCGTTCCAGCGGGAGCCGGTCGCGTCGGCGCTGTTCGTCGAGGTAGCCGGATCGCAGGGCGGCGGCGAACGCGGGATCGTGCTGGGCGTGCCCGATCAGGGCCTTGAAGACGGCGCCCGCGTCGGACCGGGTCAGGAACAGGGCCAGTTGGCGCAGGTGGGCGCGCAGGTCCGGGGCCAGATCGCCGTGGTCCGGCGGGGTCAGGGCCTCGGCCGCGTCCTGGAGGAAGGCGTCCAGGAGGATGTCGGTCTTGGTCTTCCACCAGCGGTAGACGGTCTGCTTGGCGACGCCCGCCCGGGCGGCGATGCCCTCGATGGTGACGCCGGTGAAGCCCTTCTCGACCACGAGGCCGTCGGCCGCCTCAAGGACTGCCTGCCGGGCCTGTTCGCTGCGGCCGTGCCTGTTGCCGTGGTGGCGTGCCGCCGGCTGTGGCCCGGCCGCCCCGGCGGCCGTACTTCCTCGTTCCATGTCTGCCTCCCGGGGCCAGAGTAGGCCAGAATCTCTAGACGTTACGCAACGGTGCGTCTAGTCTAGGTTCATGACACTCACCAACACCCTCGAAGACCCCCGCGTCGCCTCCGCCCTCGACCGGATGTTCCGGCATGCCGAGCAGGACGAGGAGACCAGCAGGCGGGCCCGGGCGGCGCGGCCCCGGGGCTCCGCGCCCCTCGGCCCGCAGGAGCAGGCAGACGCCAACGCGGAGGTGTACATGCCGATTTCCGCGCAGGGCGGCCGCCTCCTCTACAACCTGATCCGGGCCACCCGCCCCGCCACCACCGTCGAGTTCGGCACGTCCTTCGGCATCTCCACGCTCCATCTCGCCGCCGCGGTCCGCGACAACGGGACGGGGCGGGTCATCAGTACGGAACTGAGCGCCGCCAAGGCCGCGGCCGCCCGCCGGACGTTCGCCGAGACGGGCCTTGACGACCTGATCACCGTCCTCGAAGGAGATGCCCGCGACACCCTCGCCGCAGTCGACGGCTCCGCGGACTTCGTCCTCCTCGACGGCTGGAAGGACCTGTGCCTGCCCGTCCTGCGACTCCTCGAACCACGCCTCGCGCCCGGCACCCTCGTCGTCGCCGACGACGTCGACCTGGAGGACCTCGCGCCCTACCTCGACTACGTCCGTGACCCCCGGAACGGCTACCAGAGCGTCACGTTCCCCGTGGAGGACGGAATGGAGATCAGCTGCCGCCTCTAGAGCTGCGTGCTGCGTGACGTGCCGTCCCGTCCGCTCACACTGATCCCGACACCGACACCGACACCGCCCCCGACCGCCGGGCAGGCCGGGGCGGCCCGGGGTCGGCACAGGTGTCACCCCCTATGGTCAACGCCCGCGCGGCATCGGCCACTTCGGTATGCGACAGCCGCTCGTCCACCGGGTGGCTCACACGGCGCCGTCCAGGACCTGGCGCAGGCGGTGCGCGAACTCGTCCGGCTTTCCCGGGTATCCGAACTCTCCGTCGAGGAACCCGCCGTGATGGCTCGGGAAGACGGTCGCCTGCTGGCCGAGCAGCTCGGCGGTCGCGACGGAGGTGCGTCCGGTCTGCACGTGCCGGGACTCCTCGCCAACGGCGATCACCGTGCGGGTCTGCGCAGCGGCGATCGCCTCGGCGTCCGGCCGGTAGCTGCTGATGGCCCATGAGCGGTCGGACAGCAGCGGATCGCCACGCGCGCCGTCGTCCTCCGCGGGCATCCCGAATGCGGCGGGATCGGCCTCGGGTTGGGCGAAGTACGCGTCGGTGAACTCTCCCTCCCACGAGGTCATGGCCACGAACGCGGCCATCCCGGCTCCCCATCCGCGCTCTTCGTACGCCTGGCGGACGCCGGCCCGCGCCCGCACGGCCGCCGGGCCGTCCGGCGTGAGGGTGATCAGTGGCGGCTCGTGCGCGACCAGGGTGGTGACGTCCGCGGGAAATTCCGCCACGACGGCAAGCGCGGTGACCGCTCCGCCGCTGCTGGCGAACATCTCCACCGGCCCGGCGTCCAGCGCTGCGATGACGGCGTGCACGTCGTCGGCCTGGGTCTGCGGCGTGTGGTCCACCCGCCCGTCCCTGCGGGTGCTGCGGCCGAGCCCGCGCGGGTCGTAGGTGATCACGGTCCGCTCGGGGAAGCGCGCGGCGAGGGCGGCGAAGCCGGTGGCGTCCATGGGCTGCCCGATCATGAACAACGGGGGGCGCCCGTCTGCGGGCGGCAGCGGCCCGCGAACGTCGTAGACGAGGTCGGCGCCGTCTGTCTTGAGTGTGTGGGTCTCCATACCCGTGCAGACCTGTCCGGACCCTGGAAGTCATCGGCGCGGCGGGCGCGGCTTCGCGCAGGGGTGGGGGCGGGCTGCGCCGGATGTCGCTCCGTCAGCGTTCTGCTCCCGCACGAGGGGTGGGAGTGGGATACGGGGGCTGGTTCACTTTCGCGCGGTGCTGCGCGCCCGGGAGAGCCAGGCGCGGTAGCTGCGCAGCGCCCGCCGCTGCCTGCGTTGCTCGCAGATCAGGGCGATCGCCGGGTGTGTGCCGGGCCGGGGGCTGTGGCCGCGGGCGATGCGGCGCATCTGGTGGCGGACCCTGGCCATGCCGGCCGCAGAGGCGAGGGCTTTGTCGGACCACGTCACCGGCTCCATCCGGCGGTCGGCCTCGCGGCGGTTTTCCCAGCGGTCGGGCAGGTCGGGGGTGACGGCGAGGGCGGTGCCCATGCCGATGACCGCGACGCCGCTGTCGAGGACCAGTTCGGCGGTGGCGCGGTGGCTGATGCCGCCGGTCAGCATCAGCGGGAGCGGGCTGGTCGTGACCAGGTCCCTGGCCAGGTCGAGGAAGTAGGCCTCGCGGGCCCGGGTGCGGCCGTCGGCGGGGCGGCCGGTCATGGCCGGGCTTTCGTAGCTGCCGCCGGAGAGTTCGACCAGGTCGACGCCGAGCGGCGCGAGCATTTCGATGACCTGCCGTGCGTCGTCGGCGTCGAAGCCGCCGCGCTGGAAGTCGGCGGAGTTGAGCTTCACCGCGACCGCGAAGGCCGAGGAGACGGCGGCGCGGACGGCGCGCACGATGTCCAGCAGCATCCGGGCCCGGTTCTCCAGCGATCCGCCCCACTGGTCGGTGCGCTTGTTGACCAGCGGGGACAGGAACTGGGACAGCAGGTAGCCGTGCGCGGCGTGGATCTCCACTCCGTCGAATCCCGCTGCCTCGGCGCGGTGGGCCGTGACGGCGTAGCGGGTCACGGTCTCCTCGATCTGCTGCGGGGTCATGGCGCTCGGGCGGCCGAAGCGGCTGCTGTGCCTGCCCAGGGAGAGTCCGACGTCCGAGGGGCCCCACACGACGCCGGGCATGTCGGAGGCGACCTGGCGGCCGGGGTGGTTGATCTGCATCCAGATCGCGCCGCCGCCGGACTTGCCGGCCTCGGCCCACCGGGTGAAGGGCTCCAGCGGCGCGTCCGCGTCGAGGACGACGCCGGCGGGCCCGGTCAGCGCTTCGGCGTGCACCATGACGTTGCCGGTGATCAGCAGTCCGGTGCCGCCGGCGGCCCAGCGCCGGTAGAGCGTCAGCAGCTGCTGGTCGGGAAGCTGGCCGTGACCGGCCATGTTCTCTTCCATGGCCGCTTTGGCGATCCGGTTGCGCAGGACCTGCCCCGAGCGCAGGGCCAGTGGCGAGAACAGCTCGCTGGTCATCGCGTTTCTCTCTTCCATGTCGAGCACGTATTCCATGCCGAGCACTTACGATGTATGCACCACTCACATTAGAGCAGGATGTGAGCACTGCAAACATGAGGGAGCGTGACCTGTGTCACCAGCCGATGCGTATCACCACGGCGATCTGCGCGCGGCCTGCCTGCGTGCCGCGCGCGAGCTGCTGGAGGAGGACGGCAGCGCGGGGCTCTCGCTGCGCGCGGTCGCCCGCCGGGCCGGCGTGTCGGCGACAGCCCCCTACCGCCACTACGCGGACCGCGACGCGCTCGTCTCCGCGGTCGCCGCGGAGGGCTACCGCGAGCTCGCCGAGAACCTGGCCGCGGTCCACCCCTCCCCCTCGACGCCCGAGGATCTGGCCGGGGTCGCCGTTGCCTACGTGCAGTTCGCGCTCGAGCACCCCGCGCTGTTCCGGGCGATGTTCGCCGAGCCCTGCGACCCCACCAGCGAGGAGCGGGTCGCCGCGACCGCCGTCATCTCGCACTACGTCCAGGGCATCGTCCGCAACGCGTTCCCCGGCGCGGAGAGTGCGGACGCGCTGTCGACCACGGTGTGGGCCCTCGTCCACGGCCTGGCGTTCTTGCACCTGGACGGCAAGCTCGACACCTCCGCCCCCGAGGTGGTCGAGGGCCAGGTCCGCGCCGCCGTGCAGGCACTGTTCACCGTTGCCCCGGCGATGCCACAGGCCGCCCGCCCCAGCTGACCGGACGCCGGGTCCCGTCAGCGCCGGCGGAGCTTTCCGGCGCCGGTCGCCCACGAAGGCAGCGGGCAGCGCCGGTGAGTGGGCACGACGGTGCTGCCGGCCATCGCCCGGCGCGGCCGACGCACCCGTGCCGCCCGTTTGATCCGCCCGCAGGCGGCCGTCTCATTTCCCGTCGGCGCGGTGACCACTATGCGGACAAGCGGACGATTGAATTCCGGCCGGTGCATACGATCCGTCGGTAGATCCCTGCACTACCCCGGAAGGCGCTTGTGAGCTCCCCCTCCCCCCTGCCCGCCGACACGTCTGCGGTGGCGGCGGGCGACACGGTACTGATCCGCTCCGCGGCCGACATCTCCGATCTGGTCAACTCGGGTACGGCACGCGGCCGTCACGCCAAAATGATCGTGATCATCGCGCTCGGCGGCATCTTTCTCGACGCCTACGACCTCAGTTCCCTCGCTTACGGGCTGCCCGACATCACGGAGCAATTCGGTCTCAGCTCCGCCATGGCCGGCACGGTCACCGCCTCGATCAGTGTCGGCTCGCTCGTGGGCGCTCTCGTCGGCGGCTGGCTGGTGGACCGGATCGGCCGCTACCGGGTCTTCATGGCCAACATGCTCTTCTTCGTCGTCACCGCGCTGGTGTGCGCGCTGGCACAGGACGTGTGGACGCTGATCGTCGCGCGCTTCGTGATGGGCATCGGCGTCGGCATGGACATCCCGGTCGCGATCGCCTTCCTCGCCGAGTTCTCCCGGCTGCGCGGCAAGGGCAGCAAGGGCTCACGCACGGCTGCCTGGTCGCCCGCCTGGTACACCGCGACCAGCGGCTGCTACCTGGTGATCATGCTGCTGTACTTCCTCCTGCCCGACGCCCAGTTGGGCTGGCTGTGGCGCTTCACCGTCGGCTTCGGCGCGATACCCGCGCTGCTGGTCCTGCTGCTGCGCCGGCGCTACATGAACGAGTCCCCGACCTGGGCCGCCGACCAGGGCGATCTCGAGGGCGCGGCCAGGATCCTGCGGCAGTCCTACGGCGTGGACGCGCGCGTCGCCGACGACGTTCCCGCGCAGACGCCCCGGCCGCCCAGGCCCGGACTCGCCTCCTACGCACGGCTCTTCGCCCCTCCCTACCGCACCCGCACCATCCAGTCGGTGACGGTCGGCCTGGCGGAGACCTTCGGCTACAACGCCGTCGCGTTCGGTCTTCCGATCATCATCGCCACGCTGATGACCCAGGGTCCGCTGACCACCATCGCGTCCTCGTTCGCGCTGAACCTGCTCTTCGCCCTGACCGGCGGACTGCTCGGCATCCGCTGGGCATCGACCCGCGGCGCCTGGCCGATGATGACGCTGGGCTTCGCGATCCAGTTCGTCGCCATCACCGTGCTGGGACTCATCGGGGACCCGTCCGGGACGGCCGTCGTGACGGCGGGCATCCTCATGCTCGGCGCCTTCATGTTCGCCCAGGGCTTCGGCCCCGGCGCACACATCATGAGCTACGCCTCGCTGGGCTTTCCCACCTCGATGCGCGGCGTCAGCATCGGCTTCAACCAGGCGGTGCTGCGCCTGGGTTCGACGCTGACGCTGTTCTTCTTCCCCGTCCTCAGCAGCGGCCTGGGCACCCACGTCTACTGGGTCATCCTCGCCGCCCCCGCCCTCGGCCTGATCGCCCTGCTGGCCAAGCGCTGGGAACCGATCGGCTTCGACGCGGACGCGGAGGAACGGGCCCGGCTCACAGCGGCGTCAGCGAGCTGAATTCCCCCGCCCCCGGCCCGGCTTGGTTCCCCTGACCACCGAGGACAGGGAGCACCGAAGTGTGGCCCGAACTGCCCGGCGGCACCATGGAGCGGTCCCGCCGCAGGAGCCGGCCGGGAATGGGCCGGCCGCCGGAAAGGGACCGCCCCGGACAGCGGCCGATCAGGGAGGGCATCGCGGCATGGGCGTCGGCAAGAGGCATGCGCAGGGGGCGCCGGATAGGCGCCGGCGGATGCCGCTGGCGCTCGCCGTCGGCTGCTACGTGCTCGCCGCGATCGCCGGGATGTACCTCATCGCCGGGGGCTTCGGCCCGGGCCTCCAGGTGCCCTTGTGGATCGTGCACGCAGTACTGCTCGTCGTGCTGATCCGCAGGCTGGGTGCCACGGGTGAGTCCAGTACGTACGCGGCGCTGTTCATCGTGGGTGCCTCGGTGATGTCGGTGGGTGTGGCGGGGATGGCCCGTGAGGACCTCACGCTGCAGCAGCGGGGCGACGAGGTCCGGGCGACGGTGACGAAGGAACGACGGGACCCGGCCCGGGGACGCAAGAACCGCGACTACCACTACACGCTGCGCCACCAGGACGGCACCCGCGTACCCGGCCCCGAACTGAGGACGGCATCCGGCCTCTACGACATCGGCCAGACCCTCACGGTCATCCAGGATCCCGAGGGCGAGCTCGCCCCTCGCACGCCGGGCCAGGCCGACGCCACCGGCGAACTCCTCGGAGCGTCCGCGTTCGCCCTGGCCGCGCTCGGCTCCGTCGCCTGGATGTCCTGGCGGGGCCCGGCGACGGCGAAGCGCACACGTCCCGGCGACCTCACCGCAGAGCGCGCCCGGGAGCAGCAACTCCGCAAGGTCCTGACAACCTGCCCCGCCGACCACCACGGCTACATCGAGGTGGATCCCGGTAACTACCCCGGCTTCTCGCATCACCGGGCCGCCCGCATCGCCCGGGAAGCCGGCCTGCGTGCGGAAGCTTCCGGCAATCACGGCATGTGGCGCTTCGGGGAGACGGTCGTCGAGGAAGTACCGCTCGACTGATCTGCCGACCGGGCGGGATCACGGTGCGGTCGAACGCGAGGAAGTCGGTTCAGGTGCAGAAGCGGCAGGTAGGCGCACCGCTACCAGCGGCAGGAAGTAGCCGACGAGGGGTCCCATGCACAGGGCGATCAGCACGGTTCCGGCCCCGACGGTTCCTCCGAGCAGCCAGCCGCCCGCGGCAACGGTGACTTCGATGCCGGTGCGCACCAGTGCGACGGGCAGGCGGGTGAGCCGGACGAGTCCGGTCATGATGCCGTCGCGTGGTCCCGATCCGAACTGCGCCCCGAGGTAGAGCGCGTCAAAGAATGCCAGGGCGACAAGGCCGAGGAGGAGGTAGCCGAGCTGGGCGAGGGGTCCCTGCGGGTCGGGGAGCACCATCGCGGTGGCGTCGGCGGCGAAGCCGACGGTCGCGACGTTGAGGAGCGTGCCGAGCCCGGGCAGTTCCCGCAGGGGGATCCAGGCGATGAGCACCAGCAGCGCGATCAGGTTGGTCGCCCAGCCGAACGAGATGCCGAGCGCGTTGGCGGTGCCTTCGGTGAGGACGTTCCAGCTGGCCGCGCCGAGTCCGGACTGGACGAGCAGCATGACGGCGGCCCCGTATCCCACCAGGCCGAGCAGGAGTTGGGGGATCCGGCGTGCCTTGCGGCCTGCCCGGGCCTGGGCCAGTGCGTTCATGCGCGGAAGCACGAAAGGGGCGCGGCGAGCCGGATCCGAGGTGGGGGTGGTGGGAGCGGGAGAGGTCATGCGGCGAGTCTCCGGGCGGTCTGGACCCGGATTCCATAGCCAGATTGCCTATGCTGGTCGGGTGAAGATCAGCTCGCACGCGGTCGCGCGGATGGTGGGAACGTGGCAGGAGGGGCCCGGGCCCGCGCACCAGTGCCTCTCCGACCGGTTGCGCCTGCTGGTCCTGGACGGACGCCTCTCCCTGGGTGCGGTGCTGCCGAGCGAGCGTGATCTGGCGTCCGCGCTCGGCACCAGCAGAACCACCGTCGGCTCCGCCTTTCGCACGCTGGTCGAGCACGGATACCTGGCCACACAGGCGCGGACCAGAGCGACCGTACGGCTGCCTGATGACACGGCACCCCGGCAGCCGCTCGCCACGGACGCCGGGACCATCGACCTGTCCTTCGCCGCGCCGGCCGCGCCCGTGGAGATCCTCCATGCCGCGTTCGCGACCGCTCTCGAACAGCTGCCACGGCATTTCGAGCGGCACGGCTACGATCGGTATGGCATCGCGGAGCTGCGCGAAGCAGTGGCCCGCTGGTATCAGCGGCGAGGGCTGCCCACCCGGCCCGACCACATCCTGATCACCAACGGCGCACAGCACGCGCTGGCCCTGCTGACCCGCATCCTCGTATCGCCGCGCGACAGAGTGCTCATCGATCATCCGACGTACCCCCACGCGATCACGACGTTCGTCCAGGCGCGCGCCCGGCTTCTGCCCGTCGCCGTGACGCCTGCCGGTTGGGACATCGAACAGCTCCAAGCAGCGGGGCGCGATGCGCAGTTGGCCTATCTGATCCCTGACTTCCACAACCCGACCGGGATGTGCATGGCCACGAGCGTGCGCGAACGGCTGCGGTTGGGGTGTCCGACGGTCGTCGACGAGACCATGGCCGATCTGGCTCTGGGCGTGGCCGAGCCCGCACCCCTGGCCCTGCACATGCCGGCAGCCATCAGCATCGGCTCGGTGTCCAAGAGTGTCTGGGGCGGTCTGCGCACCGGCTGGATCCGCGCGCTTCCCTCGCTCCTGGAGCGGGTCGAGAGGGCCCGTCCCACGACAGACCTGGGCACGCCCGTCGTCGAACAGCTCGCCACAGCCGTCCTCCTGAACGAGCACCAGACCCGCCGGCCGGACGCCCTGCGGAACCTCGCGGATCAACGTGACGCCCTGCGCCATGCGCTCGCCGAGCATCTGCCGGATGTCCATGCCCCGCAGCCGGCCGGCGGTCTGACGCTGTGGGTCACCTTCCCCCGGCCCGTCAGCTCCCGGCTGGCAGCGGTGGCGCCTGACCACGGAGTGACCATCGCGGCCGGCCCACGGTTCGGGGTCGGGGGCGCGTTCGAACGCAATATCCGCCTGCCCTATACGCTCCCGCCGGGCCAACTGGCCCCGGCTGTCAACAGACTTGCCCGGGCAGCACAAGCACTCGCCCGGGGCGCCACCGGAACCCACACTCCCCCGCCCCTCGCATGAGCGCCGGCCATTCTCCGGGGCGCGTTCTGGTCGCGACGTTCTGGTCGCACAGCAACCTGTTTGACGCCTTGCGCCGCGCAACGGCAAGCGGGCGGCCGCCTACGGGTCATCTCCCCCGGCCCTCGCGATGAGCCGCTCCCCCAGCTCGCTGCGTGCGTACAGCACGCTCCGTCCCGCCCGCGCCCGGGACACCAGGCCCGCGGCCGACAGCACGGCAAGGTGCTGCGATACCGCGCTCGGCGTGACGCCCAGGGACCGGGCCAGGGACGTGGTGGCGGCCGGGGTGTCGAGAGCTGCCAGCACGGCGGCCTTGCGGCGTCCCATCAGGGCGGCCAGTGCTCCGGGGGCCGGCGCGGCGGCGGTTTCCCACAAGGTGGCGACACCGCGCGCCGGGTAGTCCACACGCGGGACCGCACCGATCGGAGCTGTCGCCTTGCGGCCGAACAGGGTGGGGCACAGGGTCAGACCGCTCGCCGCGTGCACCCGCCTGCTGGTGCCCATGGGGTGCAGCCGCAGTACACCGGATTCCCATGTCACGTTGGGGTGCAGGCTCGCGAAGAGCGCCGTTGCCCCGCCGTCGGCGAGCAGCTGTGCCCGGTAGAGGATGTCCGCCTCCAGAACGCCGCGCATGCGCGGCCAGTGGGGTTCCAGGGCTGCGTGCCAGTAGGCCTCAAGCGCGTCGGCGATACGGTCCCGCAGCGCGGCGGGCTCATCGCGGAGCACCGCCGGCATCTGCTGGTCGCGGAAGGCGGCCGCGATGTCCTGGCGCACCGTGGCCGGATCGGTGGCGCGGATGGCCCGCAGTTCCTCGGTCATGTCCGGCACGCGGGACAGCGGGCGCGGTGTGATGAAGTCCGGCAGCCAGCGGCGCTCGCTGACCAGGGCGAGCAGCACCTCGCTGTCCAGCTGGGCCAGTTCGGACCGCACCAGGCGCAACCAGCGCAGGTGCAGCGGAAAGTCACCGGGATCGCGCAGCGCCCACAGGCTGTGGCTGGTCTCCTGGAGCGGGGAGATGGCGAAGCGCACCTGCGCCAGGTCGTCCACGTTGAGATGGATCTCGATCATCGCCCGCCCCGTCGATTTAGGTGAGAGCTAATTTTCTACTGCCACGCGGGCGCTGACGCTTGAGTTGCAGCGTGATCCTTCCTCCTCGGGGCCCCTTGCGGGTCTATACGACGCTGACCTTCTTCGACTCGCTCGTGCCGGGCATCATGCTCGCGGGCGGAGTGCTGTTCTTCACTGAAGTCGCCCGGCTGCAAGCGGTCGAGGTCGGCATCGGCCTCTCGGTCGCCGCGCTGGTCGGGCTCGCCGCGGCGCTGCCCATGGGCCGGCTCGGCGACCGGCTCGGCCAGCGCAGACTGCTGATCGGCATCAACCTGCTGCGCGCCGTCGTCCTGGGCGCCTACCAACTCGTGGACTCATTCTCCGCGTTCCTGGTGGTGGCGAGCCTCGCCGGACTCGCCGAGAGCGGCGTCGCACCGGTACGCCAGGCCTACCTCGGCACGATCACCGTGCCGGCCAACCGCGTGGCGACCCTCGCCTACAACCGCGTCGTGCACAACATCGGGGCGACGCTGAGCACCCCGGCCCTCGGTGTGGCGCTGGCCGTCGACCGGCCCATCGCCTTTCGTCTGCTGGTCGGGGCGGGTGCGCTGAGCGTGCTCGTCGTCGCCCTGGTCGCGGTGCACCTGCCGGAAACCCGCACCGGCGCCGCGACCGCGCCGGGTCGGCGCACCCAGGCGTCCACCGGTGTCCTGCGCGACCGGCGCTACCTGGGTCCGGCACTCCTCAACGGTGTCCTCGTCCTGCACGCGGAGCTGCTGGAGATCGGCGTGCCCCTGTGGGTCGCCAACCACACGCAGGCGCCCGCCTGGACGACCTCGGTGCTGCTGTTCGTGAACGTGCTGGTGGCCATCGCCTTCCAGATGCGCGTGGGGCGCTCGGTCGGTGATGTGCGCAGTGCGGCCCGGGCGCTGCGCCACGGCGGCTACTCGCTCATGGCGGCAGCCGCAGTGTTCGCGCTCACCGGCTCGCTGCCCCCGCTCGTGTGCGCCCTCGTCCTGGTCGCAGCCGTGGTGCTGCTGACCCTCACCGAACTGTGGCAGTCCGCCGGTTCCTGGGGTCTTTCCTACGATCTCGCGGACGCGCGGCGCCTCGGGGAGTACCAGGGCGCCTGGAACACCGGCACCCAACTCGCGCGCTCCGGCGGCCCCTTGCTCATCACCCTCGCCCTCTCCACGGCGCAGGGCACCGGCTGGCTCGTCATCGGCGGGCTGTACCTGCTGGCGTCCTTCCTTGCGGCTCCCCTGGCACACCGCGCCGACCGCCGAACATGCCCCGCCGCCCAGCCCCACGGCCAGGAGCTTGCCGTGCCGCCGGCGGTTCGGCCGGCCCACTTGCCATCGCACCCGTAGCCCGATCCCCGGATGGTTGCCGACGGGCCCCGCCGGCAACCCGGTTCATGCGTGGTGGATCATTCGTCGTAGTCGAAGGCGAGGAGCCGCTCGCCCACCTGACGGCTGAAGAAGTGCTGCACGATCACGTCGCGGTGGCGCAGTCCGCGCCGTGTCAGGCGCAGCCGCCCTTCGGCCGATTCCAGAAGTCCCATCTGGCGCAGGGTCGTCAGCTGCGGGCCGAAGTGGTCCTCGGGCGGTGCGCCGAAGGTCTGGCGGTACCACTGCGGGTCGAGGTCGGTCAGGCCGAGCACCAGGGCCTTGCGGCGGCGTTCGCCGTCGTCCATCAGGAAGCCGTCCGTGCGGCTGTGGCTGCGCAGCGGCACGGCCTCGAGATAGTCGCGCAGCACCCGCATCCGGTGCCGGACGCTGTAGCCGTTGCGGTAGTCGCATTCCCACAGATAGCCACGTGCTCCGGCGCCCAGGCCCACCAGCGGCTGCAGCCCCCAGTGGTTGGCCTTCTGCCGGTAGCCGCCCGACTCGCCGCGCGCCCAGCGCACATGGGTCTGCTGGCGGTAGCCTGCGGCCCGCAGCTGTTCGTCCACGTAGTCATACTTGGCGTACTGGTCGGCGCCGTCGATTGAGCGGTAGCCGCGGGAGTCGAACCCGGTGCGCGGGCGCAAGGTCAGCGCGTAGGCGCAGACGGTCTGCGGGGCGTCGCGGAGCACGGTGTCGACGCTGCGCCGCCAGGAGTCGTGGTCCTGGCCGGGCAGGCCGTAGATGAGGTCCACGCAGACGTTGTCGAAGCCAACTTCCAGGACCTCGGCGAGCGCGCGCAGGGGGGTGGCCGCGGTGTAGGCGCGGCCGATGCCCGCCAGTTCGGCGTCGGCCAGGGACTGGAATCCGAGGTTGACCCGGTTGATGCCCAGCTGGTGGAACTCCCGGACCTTCTGCGGCGTGACGGTGCTGGGGCTGACCTCGATCGCGACCTCGGGGATGGCGGTGATGTCCGCGCCCAGTTCGTGCTCGACGGCCTCGAGCACGCGGGCAAGCTGTGCGGGAGACAGCAGCGAGGGGGTGCCGCCGCCGAGGTAGAGGGTGTCCAGAGTGCGGCCGGCCAGGAGCGGGGCGTAGGCCCGCAACTCCCGCAGGAGCGTGGAGACATACGCGTCGATCAAGTCCTCGTCGCGGGAGGCGACGGCGAAGAGATTACAGAAGCCGCAGATCTGCTCGCAGAAGGGGAAGTGAAGGTAGAGATTGATCGGTCCGTCGACGAAGTCCGTCAGTGAGCGCTTGACCGCGCCGGTGAGGTCCTCTGCGGCGACCGGGCCGTAGGTCTGGCGCGGCGGGTACATGTAGGCGTAGTCGGCGCGGACATGGCTGTCGAGTTGTCTCTCCAGTCTGCGCGCAAGGTGTGCGGGGTCGCCGTCGACGGGCGCAAGGAGTCGCATGCGGTGTCAGCTCTCCGCTCGGGCGGCGTCGTTGCGGTCCCGCTCGCAAGTGATCAGCAATTCACGGACGTTGGGCGAAAGTTCCGACCAGTGTTCCCGCGCCTCGTCCAGGCTCATGAACCGCACGGCGTCGAAAGCCTTTTCGACGGGTGCCGGGGAGCCCCCCACCAGCCGCACCGCATACCACGCGTACCGGAAAGGCCTTCCGTCCTCGGTGAAGGTGCAGTCGCCCAATCGGTTCTGGACGGCAACCGTGACGCCGAGTTCTTCCCGGAGTTCGCGGATCACCGCCTGCTCGGGGGTCTCGTTCTTTTCAAGCTTGCCTCCCGGGAGTTCCCATCGGGGGCGCGGGGTGGTGCGATGGAGGAGGAGGATCCTGAAGGAAGAATCCTGGAGAACTCCACCGACTACGGGAAGTGCGTTCACGGCCGTCAGACTACACAGCCGGGGCTCACGGGGGGAGAGCGGGCGATGCCGACTCTGAAAGTCATGGCCCTGGCCTGTAGGGACGACCTGAGGCCATTGCTTGACGCCGGATTGATCGGTCAGGCGAGCGACGGTCAGGCGTTCGCCGTGGAAAGGACCTGGCTCAAGAATGAGCACAACAAGAAGTGCAAACCACTACTGACTGTTTCGTATGACACGCAGGCCTTCCTCTTCGAGGACGGTTCGTTCTACGCCGAGGGAACCAAGGACGGGCGGGACGAATTCGAGAGATTCGCCGGCACGGCAGAGGCGGGGGATTTGTGCCATGCCGTCATGCTGTTCGTCGGACCGCATGCGGCGAAGAGCGGCGTTTTCACCGCGATCGACCGCGTGCGCGAACGCTGCCCCGGAATAGCGTTCATGGTGTTCATGCTGACGAAGGACAGCTGGGACGTCTTCAACTACATCTCGGGCAAGGGCAATCCGCACTACGCCATCCCGCAGCACACCCGGAAACCCACGGCGTGGGAGGGGCAGTGGACCGACGGCTTCTTCTGGTGCGCCGAGGCACTCAAGGGGATCAAGGAATCTCTGGTAGAGGGACCGACCCTGGGGGTTGGGTGTCTGCTGGTGGCGTGCGAGGAGGGAACCTTCTTCCTCTCCAAGAGAGAGTGGAAGAACGGTGAACAAAAATACGGAACGTTCGGCGGGCCGCTGCATTCGGACGCGAACGTCACGAAGGTCATCCTCCAGCACGGGAAGGAACGCTTCCACCTGGACGACCCATCCGTCTTCACCCCCGGACCGCTGCTCGCCTGCACGAACATGCGACGCAACGAGAAGAATCACTACGTGGACATGACGTTCCTCTTCACCGTGCAAAAGGAGTCACGGCTGAGGGAGGGCGATTACGGCTGGTACGACGTCGCACAGATGGAAGAGTTCTGGCGGGAGGGCAAACTCTATCTTCCGGTGGCCAACGCCTTTCTCCGCTATTGCGCCCTGGAAGCCTACGGAAGATTGGGAAGCGCGCTGTTACTGCCTGCGGCCATTTCCTGGATCCAGCCGCATTTCACGCGCAGCGTGGCGCTGCCCACCGACAAGCTGCTGGATATCGCCAAGCTGCTCGGCCCCCAGACGAACGGGGAAGGCAGCAGGGAAGGCGTCGGGGGCTGCCCCGAGCTGTGGCCGCTCTTCTTCGAGACGCCGTGATCCCCGCCCTGCTGCTGGTGGGGCCGCCCGCCGCGGGCAAGAGCACCGTCGCCGCCCGTCTCGGCGGCCTGCTCACCGGCCGTGCCGTGCGACTCCTGCAACTGGACACCGTGCACCGGGAGTTGTGCCCTCCGGAGGTGGCGGGGCAGGGCTACCACTACGAGCAGGGCATGCTCATCCTCGACGACCGGCCGCGGCTGGTCGCCGAAGCGCTGGCGGCCTTCGACGGCGCGCTGGCCGCGAGCGCCGGCGCCGACAACGGCGCCGTCGCGCTGGTGGAGTTCTCCTCCTCCGACTATCGCGCCACCTTGTCCGCGCTGCCCTCGCTGCGCCGCTTCACCACGTACGCGCTGCACGTCACCGCGCCGCAGGCGACGCTGTTGCGGCGCAACGCGCTGCGCCCCGAAGCCATCCGGGTGCCGGAGGTGTTCTTGCGGGCCGCCGCCCGGGCGGATGCCTCGGAGGTGGTCGCCTGCGTCGGCCCGGACCGCTTCGCCGAGGTGGCCAACACCGCACGGATGGCCCCCGATCAGCTCGACCCGCTGCTGGAGCGCTGCCTGGTCCGTTGGGGACTGCGCTGACCCGCTGCCCGGCGCGCCGGGCACTCACCCGGCGATGATGCGGCGCCTGGCCGCCAAAACAGCCGCCCCGAACAGGAAGATGCTCGTCAGCAGGCACACCAGCCAGACCCCGGTGTCCCAGATTCCGGGCAACGCGTCGGGGCGGAAAGCGGCGACCCGGGCCGTGCCCGCCAGCGCCGCGAAGTACAGGCGTACCACCATGACCAGGGTGCCGCGCAGCGAGTCGTCGGCCAGCATGCCGATCGCGCGCAGCAGCAGCGCGCCGCAGATACAGATGACCAGTTGGGCGACGAGGGGCGCCAGCACGCTCTGCCCGTAGTGGATGGGGCGCAGGATCTCCAGGACGATCCGGTCGGCGCTCCGGCGGGGCAGAGCCTTGCGCCGGTAGTCCAGTTCGGCCCGGCGTGCGGTCATCCGGATCTGTGCGTGGTCGTGGCCGTCGTCCACCTGACGCAGCAGGGCTCCCCAGTACAGGGCCAGATCGCGGTCCTCGCCGGGCCGGTCCATCGCCCGTGCGCGTTTGATGCCGTCGGCGGCGTTGCGGCCGGCCCAGAAGGACACATGGGCCGCCTTCTTCAGCGCGGCCAGGGAGTGCGGGCGCAGCTCGAAGGCGTTGACGGCGGAGAGTTCGCCGTCCTCGACCGACTCCACCCCGGCGATGACCAGGCCCTGGTCCGGGTCTCCGTCCACCCGGCAGCCGCCCTCTACCGTCAGGGCGTTCACCGTGCCGACGGCCCGCACGATCCGCCCCTGCTGCCCCACGGACAGCCGCAGGCCGTCCTTGAAGAGCGGGGCGTCCAGCACGCCGCCCTCGACCCGCAGTTGTCCGGGGCCGGCGAAGGCGACTCCGCCCCGGGGTGTGAGCGCGTCACCCGCGGTGCCGTCCAGGAGCAGGCGGGTGCCGGCGCCGAGTGACACCTGCTGCACCCCGACGAGCGCGCCGGCGCGCAGGGTGGCGTGCGGGTGGTCCTGGACGGGGGTCAGGGTGAGCGGCGTGCCGTGGACCTCGTCGGCGGTCAGCTCCCGGGCCGGCGCGAGGTCTCCTTCGCTGAAGGTCACCTTGGTGGCATGCAGGGGTACGTCCAAAGCCGCCCGGCCGGTGATCTCCAGGGCGGCGAGGGGCGCCTCGCAGGCTTGCAGGGCTGCGAGCCTGCTGCCGGGGCCCAGCCTCAGGGTGCCCGGCCAGTGCTGCAGTTCCGCCTCAAGGCCCACCAGCGTCAGGTGCGTGTCCCGCTGCGCGGCGGATTTGGACAGGACGATGGACTGCCGGTGGGCGGCGGTTGCCGTGCTGCCGCCCGGTGTGCGCTCCAGGCACACCTCCGCGAGCGGCTCGGGAATGTAGAGCTTGCGCACCCCGGGCCCCACCAGCACGTGCACCGGGCCGCCGGGCCCTGCTGCGGGCCGCAGGTCATAGGCGGGCTGCGGCCCGTACTGACTGGGCGTCACCACCGCCGGGCCGGATACCACTTCACAGTCCATGCCGCTGTCCCCCCTCGGCCGCTGCTGCCCGCCATCCCTCGTAGCGGGGAAACCACCATTCGTTGGCGGCGAAGTGCAGAAGGTTCACCACCACGATCGCCGGCGCGACGATCGCCACCGTTTCGGGCAGGGCCGGCTCCAGCATCAGCGCGAGGATGATCGCGGTGATGCCGTTCTGCTGTCCGCAGGCCAGCAGAACGCGATCGACATGTGCCAGGCGCCGCGCGACGATCCACCCCACCACGCCTTGCGCGGCGAAGGCCGCCGCACCCAGCACCAGCCCGCGCCACAGATCGACGCCCGCCACCAGCAGCAGTCCCAGACACAGCGCGGCCGCCACGAACGCGCCCCGCACGGCCCGCTGCAGCCAGGCGCCCAGCCGCGGACGGTAGAAGAGGCCGAGGGCGGCCAGCCCCAGCAGCAGCGAGTAGCGCACGGCGGCTGCCAGGAACGCCAGCAGGAGCACGACCTCGAGGACGTGAAGGACCATGCTCCGGCGACGCGGTGGCGGCTGCGCCGTGCGCCGGCGTGCCGCGCGCAGGGCGCGGTGCACCACCACCGCGACCGCCACCAGGACCGCGTTGGCGGCCAGTTCCAGGGCGTAGGTGCCGGTGCGCAGCGGGGAGGCGACCTGCTCCGCGAAGGCGAACCCGGCGACGTAGGCCGCAAGGAGCACGCTCACCGGGTCGTCGAAGGAGGCCCAGATCACCAGGACCGCCCGGCCCCGCGGCGAGAGGCGGGAGCGCTCGAGCAGCGCGGAGACGGCCAGCGGGTCGATCTGCGCCATGACGACGGCCAGCAGCAGATACGCCGGGTCTTCCACGACGCCCCACAGGGCGCCTGCGATCAGCGCGGCCTTGAGCACCACCCCGGCGGTGACCGCGGTCAGGACGGTCGGCAGGTCCTCGCGTATGTCCTTCCATGCCACGCCGTAGGTGCTGCCGTACAGGCCGATGGCCAGCAGCAGGGTCGCAAACAGCAAGAAGCCCTCGGAGCCGCTGATGTCGGCAAGCCCGCGCCAGCGGGCCACCAGCCAGCCCAGACCCATCAGCGCCGGGGCGAACAGCAGGCCCTTGAGAGCCGGTGAGAGCCGCGCGGAACCCT
Source organism: Streptomyces sp. NPDC055189 (assembly GCF_053606765.1). Lineage (NCBI taxonomy): Bacteria > Bacillati > Actinomycetota > Actinomycetes > Kitasatosporales > Streptomycetaceae > Streptomyces > Streptomyces sp. NPDC055189. Next base: position 39,922 of record NZ_JBSGSG010000001.1, on the reverse strand, counting down.
GCCGCAGCGGTGCCCGCTCGCCCACGTCAGTGCGACGCGCCGGGTTCGCCGGAGTGGGAGCGGATGTCCGCCAGGAGCCGGGCCATGCGCTGGTCGGCCTGGCTGACCCGGTTCTGGTCGAGGGTGACACCCAGCAGATAGGTGCCCCCGCCGACCGCGTAGTAGTAGACCGCGCCTTCCTCGACGTCCAGCACGGTGCGCGACAGCCGGCTGCCGGTCACCGGCACCAGGGTGTGGTCCAGGCGCCCGGTGATGAAGTGCAGCCGGTGGCCGATGTGTTCGTAGTGCTCGCGCCGCTTGTCGCGGGTGACCCACGCGAAGTAGGGGTTGAGATTGTCGTGGTCCAGTACGTCGACCGCGAAGTGGTGGTCCCCCGCGCGGAAGTACGCCACGTAGTGCAGGTCATGGACGTCGACCGCGGCCGCGCACAGCCTCAGCAGATCCTGCTGGCCGCGCGTGAGCGGCTGCGGCACATGGGTGTGCCGTCCGGCCGACCGCTCCGGCGGCCCGCCCGCATCCGCCGCCCGCCTTCGCTCCTCTTCCTCCTGCTGCCGCTCGCGCTCCAGTTCCTCCTGATGGGAGGCCGTGTAGAGGAAGCCGCCGGTGTCCAGAGCGGGCCGGTGCAGGCTGGCCTGGATGGCGTTGGCCAGGCCGGCCATCGTCAGGTCGGCCCGGTGGACGGCGTCAGAGCCCAGGGCCACCCCCACCAGGCACTCCCCCGGCCGGATGAAGTAGTGGTAGAGCGCCCCGTCGCGCAGGTCCCACACCGTGCGGATGAGCCGGCCGCTCTCCACCGGGGTGAGCGATTCATCCAGCCGGTTGACCAGGTAGTTGAGCTGGCGGCCCATGCGTGCGTAGAAGGTGCGGCGCAGGTGCCTGTTGTCCTCCGGCGGGAAGTAGCCGTCCAGGCCGGGGTCGTCCAGCAGATCGGCGGAGAAGTTGAAGACGCCTTTGACGTAGTGCGCCACGTACGGCAGGCAGCCGGGCCCCTGTGGTCCGACGGCACGGCAGCACAGGTTGATCACCGTTTGGCTCTCGGCGGGGCGCACATGGGGTGCGATCTGCATGTTCGGTTCCTGGACGGTGTGCGAAAGCTGCTCCGTCGGCGGCACGATGGCTCCTTCGTCGTCGGGGGTCACGCGGGGCCCGGGAAGATCTCGGGAGCGAATACGCCGAGCGCGGTGAGGATGGCGGTGCAGAAGGGGCCGTCGGCGGGCGGCAGTTCCCCCCGCCCCGCGGCCGCGGCGGCTTCCTTGTCGTAGGGCAGTTCGGCCACCACCGGCATCGGCGATGGCGCGCCGGAGGTGCCCGAAGGCTCGGGGCCGTGGAGTTGGGTCTTGTTGAGCACGCAGCCCAGTACCCGCTCCGCCAACCGGGCCTCGCTCAGTGCTCGCTCCAGGTCCTCCAGCGCGCCGGCTGCCACCTCGTGCGGCTCGGCCACGACGGCGATGTGCTGGACGCCGGAACAGACAGCGAGCGTCTCGGGGCCCCAGCCCGCCCGGCAGTCGACGACCAGCAGGCCGGCCAGCTCCGCGAGCCGGTCGACGGCGCAGGCCAGGGTGGCCGGCAGGTCGATGGGCGGATCGGCGGCCAGCCGCGCGGGATCGCCCAGGCCCAGCAGGAAGGCGCTGGGCTCCGCTCCGCGGCCCGGCCACAGCGGTTGCAGGAGTCCTTCGATCGACCGGTAGACCAGCTCCACCTGCCCATCCAGTGCGAAGTCGGCGAGGTCGCGGTGGTGGGTCGCGGTGCGGTGGGGGGCCAGCAGCCGGGTCAGGCCGGCGCTCGTGGCGTCGCCGTCCATCAGGAAGATCTCGTGACCGGTGTCGCGGAGCGCGGTGTTGGTGAGCATCGCCGCGCTCGCCGCGATCAGCGTCTTGCCGCTGCCCGGCCCGCTGGAGATCAGGGCGACCGAGCGCGGCTGCCCCGGGATGTGGTCCTCGTATGTCACAGATGGCCCCCTCCGTGCCCGTTCAGAAGATCGGCATGTCGATGTCGATGCGCTTCTTCTCCCGGCCGGCAGGCTGCGGGCGGCCATGGGAGGCCGCGCCGCTCGGATCCGGGGCGCCGCCCGCGGGCTCCGCGCAGCGGCTGCGGCTGTCGCGCAGGTTCTCCTCGGCCGCCCGGGTGTAGGGGTGGGCCTGGCCGAGCCGGGTGCGCAGCCCTGCCGCGGTCTGCTCGTCGAGCTGCCGGGCCGCCTCGGGCAGGCCCGCGGCCATCAGCGTGTTCGCCTGCCCCAGACAGGCGAGCAGGGTGCAGGGGTGCTGGGCGCCGAGCGTCTGGGCCAGACCGCGGCGTCCCTCCTCGCCCCAGTCGGGGTGCGGGGCGCTGTAGCCCGACTCCCGGGTCAGCAGCGCCAGGTTCACCCGGCAGATATGGGTGAAGGGGTGGTCGGGGCCGAAGACCTGTTCGTAGGTCGGCAGCGCGTCGGCCACCAGCTGCCGGGCACGCTCGTGGCGGCCCAGCGCGCGAAAGTCCGCGGCCAGGCTCAGCACGCAAGCGAGGGCGTGGGGGTGGCGGGCCCCGCCCAGCTCCCGGTAGAGCTCCAGGGCCGTCTCATCCAGCCGCTGCGCCTCGCGTACCAGGCCGGAGCCGCCGCAGCGGCGCAACGTGGCGGCGAGGCTGCGGGCGGTGTGCGAGCGGTCGATCCGGGCTCGCTCGCCCATCTGGGTAAAGCGGTCGTAGGCCTCTCGCAGCCGTACCCGGGAGGTTTCGTACTGGCCCAGTTCCCGGTAGTAGGTGCCCAGGTTGCGGGCGGAGACCCAGGTGCGGTGGTGTTCGCTGCCCAGTACGCGCCGGCGGCGTTCATAGGTTTCGCGGTCCAGCTGGATGGCTTCCTGGGGGGCGCCGGTCATGGACAGCGAGACCGCGAGGTTGCTGGCGGCGCTGAGCGTGTCGGGGTGTTCGTCGCCGAAGGTGTGCCGGTAGCCGTCCCAGGTGGCCTGGTCCTCGGCGAACGCGTCGGGGAACCGGCCGGCGTACAGCAGGTCGACGCCACGGCTGCGGGCGGCCGTCAGGGAATGCGGGTGCTCAAGACTCAGGATGGTGCGCAGTTCCTCCAGGGCGGGCGAGTTGAGCTGCTCGGCCCGGCCGAACTCGCCCAGCGCGCGGTGCGCGTTGGCCAGCTGCACGCGCAACCGGGGCAGCAGCGGGTCGTCGGCCAGCGGCGCTGCCTCCCAGCGGGCCAGGACTCTGGTGCCCAACTCCACGGCGGTGAACCACTGGTAGGTGCGCCACAGATAGCGCACCTGGTTGACCAGCCAGCGCCGCACGGCGACGTCGGTGCTGTCCAGGGCGCCCGAGGGACTGATGTGCCGGACGAGTTCGCCGTACTGGGCGCCGTAGGAGGCGCTGTCGGCCGAGGCGTCGGGCGGCGCGTAGTCCGCGAGGATGCGCAGCACCTGGTGGCGGGTGAGGTGCTGGATCTCCTCGTCCATGTGGTCGCGCAAGAACGCCAGGAACAGGGTGTGCGACAGGATGCGGCCCCCGCCCTGGTAGTCGACCCGCACCAGGGCACGCCGGGACAACTCGTGCAGGACACAGGGGAACAGGACGCTGTCCGCCAGCCGCACGTCGGGCGCGGAGAACAGCTCCAGGGCGCGCGGCGAGTGCAGCAGATCCAGGGCCACACCGTCCGGTGACAAGAACGCGATCAGCTCAAGGAGCCGGGTTCCCGCGGGCTGCTCGCGGCGCAGATCATCCAGGGTGATGCGCCAGGACGCGGCGGTGGAGGCCGCGTACTCCGCATCGTCGGCGAGCACGGGCTGGCGCAGCGCACCTTCGAACCGGACGATGTAGGAGTCCACCGCGCGGGCGGGGGGCTGGTCTGTTGTGTCCAGTGCCGCGGCCGCCTGCTCGACGGTCTGGGGCAGGTGCCCGATGGTGGCCAGCAGCCGCTGGGCGTCGTGCTGCTCCAGGTGCGGCAGGCGCCGGTGCAGCATCTCCAGGCTCTCGGCGGGGGCGAACGCCTCGACCCGCAGCGGGGCGACGGTGTCCTTCCAGCCCTCGCTGCGCGAGGTGATCAGAACGTGGCCGGTGCCCGGCTCGGGCAGCAGGGCCACGATGTCGCCCGGGGTGTCCGCGTTGTCGTACACCAGCAGCCACCGGCCGTGCCGTCGCTCCTGCCCGCCCAGTGCACGCAGCATGGCCTCCACCGCGGTGGGCCTGGAGTCCGACGCCGCCACGTCCAGCTGCACGGCCAGCGCGGCCAGTGAGCGCCGCACCGAGATGGCCTGGCGGGCGTCGATCCACCACACCACGTCGTAGTCGGCGGCGAAGCGGTGCGCGTACTCCAGGGCGATCTGGCTCTTGCCGATGCCCGGCCTGCCGCTCAGCACACAGGGTTTGGCACCGACCCCGGGCGAGAGCCGCTCCCGCAGCTCCGCGATCATCGCTTCGCGTCCCACGAACACCGGGTTGAGCGGGGCGGTCAGCCGCACGGCGGGCGCGCGGCCGGGGAAGCGCGGACCGCTGTCCGCCGGGTCGCCGTCCACCAGCGGGGGCAGCGCGGCGATCCGCCCCAGCTGCTCGATCAGCAACTGCCGGGCGGTGTCCTCGTCGTGGTCTTTGAGATTGACACCGGGAATGGCGGTGAAGGCGTTGTCCACGCTGCGGTCCTGGCCCTCCTCCACGCGCACGGCCACCAGCCCGGGCGGCCCGGTGGGACTGCCCGCACGGCCGCGCAGGAAGAGCTCCACCACCGGCCCGGCATCCGGCGCGAGAGCCAGCGCCGGCGAGAGGACGACGACGGTCGAATCCACCTCGGGCAGATCCTGGCCCGGCTCGCTGCCCGGCGGCCGCTCCTTGAGGACCATGCCCGCCTGCTCCAGCTGTACGCGGATCCAGTCGGCCCACAGCCGGTCCCGGGGCGATGAGACCACGTAGGCGGTGCGCGGGGCGTCGGCGGGCTGCCGCTCGAAGCGGCGCAGATACATCCGCCGGCGGCCCTCGTCCAGCGGCACCAGCCGGGTGACGGCGCGCCGGGTGATCTCGCCGGTGAGCCGCTCGTACGCCGAGAGCAGAGTGTTGCCCGCATCGGGTCGGTCGTGGAAGGGGGCGAGCACCTCTTCGTACGCATACTGCGGGAAGTAGGGGATCTCGACCTCGGTCCAGTACCGCAGCTGATCCGTGTCCTGCGCTTCGGGCAGCAGCCGGGCGAAACGCTGGTGGCACAGCGCGAGGCTCAGTTCCCTCTTGGCGGGCTCGCCCTGCTCGACCCGCATGGGCACGGGCAGGATGCGCACCTCGTGCGGTGCATCGCGCCGCAGGGCGTCGGCCATCGCCGCGGCCCCCTCGATGGCCTGGCTGTTCATGGTGAAGCCCACGACCATCACGTCCGGCGGCAACGGTGGACACAGGCCCGGGCTCTCCCTGCGCCCGGCGGAGGTGTCGATGAGCACGTAGTCGTAAGGACCCGAGCGGATCGCCGAGCACAGCGTCTGGGCGAATCGGCGTCCCGCCGTACTGTCGCGCAGCGCCGGCCGGTCGAGGGCGGCGACGGCATCGGCGTAGGCACTGTCCTGGCGGCCCGCGCCGAGGAAGTCGATGCGCCCGGCCGGGTCGGTGAAGGTCCAGTGCAACGTCATCGTGTGCTGCTCGAGGTCCAGGCCGAGGCCCGGCTCCCGGCCGGGGGCCGGGGGCTCAGCCGCCGCCCCCTGGTCGAGCAGCATGTCCACGAGGCCGGGGGTCTGCGTCAGTTCGGGGTCGGTCAAAAAGGGCCGCAGATAGCGGTGCAGCCCGGGCGACGGCAGGTCCCAGTCGATCAGCAGTACGCGCCGTCCGGCCCCGGCGAGTATCCAGGCCACATTGGCGGCGGCCATGGTACGGCCGACTCCGCCGGTGGACGAGTGGAAGCTGACGACGGTGGGGCGGGCATGCTCGCCCTCGGGCGGCGGTCCTGCCGACGGCGCGGTCGGGGCGGGGGCAGGCGGCGAGTCCAGCGGCGGCGTCTGCCCGGGTGAAGTCGCCCCGGGTAAAGAGGGAATGGTCGGTTCCATCGCGGCCCCCCGCTGCTGCTCTCCTGCCCGGACCGTGATCGGTACATCGAGCCGGTCCGCGTTCGGCCCTCCAGCCTTCCCAGTTTAGGGACACGCGGACGCCGTGGGTATGGTGCTGTGCCGAACTGGCCTGTTGCCGGGCGCGGTTAGGCACTTGGGCGCAACAACGACCGGGCCCCGTGGGCGGGAGCTTGGCCTACGCCCACGGAGCGGGTCCGCGTGGTGCAGGGCGCAGCCATAGGCCCGTGCCGTCGCTGCCTCTCACCTCACCAGATGAGAACTCCGCCGCCCATCGCGAGGGCTCGCCTCGCCGTGTCCTCGATGATCGACAGCCGGTCGCAGATCGCGTCGCGGTGCTCCGTGATCGACCGCACGGGTTCCGTGCCCGCGACGATCGTCTCCAGGTTCTCGCGAAGCAGCAGGCACTCGCGCAGGAAGGCCGGGACCTGTCCGGGATCGACTTGCAGGTCGGCATCGGCCAGGACCGGAAAGAAGCCCGCCCCCAACGACCGCACCACCGGCGCACCCCACACGCGTGTGCGCCAGCTCTCGAACCCCGCGGAGTCCGAGCATCCCTCCGGAACGTCCAGCACCTGCCTTCCACCGTCCGCGCCGACCACGAAGACATCCACCGACAGGCTCATGCCCTCAGTCGATCACAGCGTTGACCGGGCGGTCCAAGGAGTTTGCTCGACGGCGGCCGGGCTCTACTGCTCCTGCCGGTCTCCCCGCTCCTGTGCCTGGTCGTGCGCGGATTTCCGGCCTGCGCCCTGGCACCCCTGCTCGGCACGCAGAAGGAATGCCGCTCGGGATGGGGACAGGTCCTCAGCAGGTCCTCAGCCATGAGCCGCTGACCGGCGGGATAGAACGGCCGCCCCGCGACGGCCAGTGAGGACACCTCCAAGCCCGGACTGTCATCGTTGTGTCAGTCGCAATCACCATGTCCCTTCGCGCCGTCGCAGACTTGCAGGACGCAGTGGCCCTGGCGGCCGCCGTGTCCTTGTCCGTGACGACATCTGGGGACATCACACCGTGAGCGAACGCGTCATCGCGCCCAAGAACCGGGGCTTCCTGTTCCTCGACTCCCACCCGGACGGCTGCCGACAGCTGGTGGACGAGATGTGGAAGGCCGTCCCCGCCCCGGCCTTGGCCCGGGGCGAAGGACCGGTGGCTCTGATCATCGGCTCGTCCGCCGGGTACGGCTTGGCCGCCACGATCGCGGGCCTGGCCCGAGTGGGCATCCGCGGCATCGGCGTCTGCTCCGAGAAGGCGCCCGCCCGGCGCACCGGCACAGCCGGCTGGTATCGCACCGCCGCCACGGCCCGGCTCGCTCAACAGCACGGCCGGGACATGGTCTTCGTCAATGGCGACGCCTTCAGCGACGCGGTCAAGGAGGAAGTCGCCGACCTGATCACCGAGCGGTTCGGGGGCCGACTCGACTACCTGATCTACTCGGTGGCAGCGCCCCGCCGCACGGACCCGGACACCGGCACGGTCTATGCCTCGGTCCTCAAGCCGGTCGGCTCGCCGCACACCACCAAGACCCTCGTCTTCGACGAAACCGGCGCCCCGGAGGTCAAGGAAGTCACCACCGCGTCGGCCGAGGACGACGACATCGAGCAGACCGTGGCAGTGATGGGCGGTACCGACTGGGAACGGTGGATCGCCTTCCTGGCCGACCGCTCCCTGCTCGCCGACGGGTTCACCACCGCGGCCCTGTCCTACATCGGCTCGCCGCTCACTGCGGCGATCTACCGGCAGGGCACCATCGGCGCTGCCAAGACCCATCTGGAAGCCACCGCACACACGCTGGACGAACGCCTCGGCAAGAGTCTGGGCGGCCGGGCAGTGACCTCGGTCAACGCCGCAGCCGTCACCCAGTCCTCGACCGCCATCCCCGGCATCGCCCTGTATGTCGGGCTGCTGCGCGGCGCCCTGGGCGAAGCCATGGTGCCCCCGATCGGCCAACTGGTGCAGCTGTGGGACCAGCTGACCGGTGCCCACCCCCTGACCCTCGACGACGAGGGCCGCATCCGCCTCGACACCTGGGAACTCGCCCCCGCCGTCCAAAGCGCCGTCGCCGAACGCTGGAACGCCGCCACCAGCGCCACGATCACCGACCTCGCCGACCTCGACTGGTTCCGCGACGAAGTGCGCCGCCTCTACGGCTTCGCCGTCCCCGGCATCGACTACACCGCCCCCGTCGAGACCGACACGCCCTGGCCCAGCTCAACCCCCTGACCACGCCTCAACTCCCTGACGAGGCAAGCGACGAACTCGAGCAGTGGGGTACCCGGCTCCTTTGGGGGCAGGAGGAGAGGACCGTGGCCCCGGTGTGCACGCGAAAAGAGGTGCCCCTTGCTCAGGCTGCGGGTCAGTGCTCCCGTAGACGAGCACCAAGGGCACCCGGGCCCGCAGGTGCAGGGGCCGCTAGGTCACCCGAGGCGGAAGGTCCGGATCTTGTTCAAGGGATTTCAGGTCAGGCGAGTGCAGGTCGACGAAGCATCCGTCTTCGTCCGCCACGGCGGAGAGGGCCCGCCGGTGGTGCTGCTGCACGGACACCCCCGAACCTCCGCGACCTGGCATCGGGTCGCACCCCGCCTCGTCGAGCGCGGCTTCACCGTCGTCTGCCCCGACCTGCGCGGGTATGGCCGGTCCACCGGCCCGGCACCCACCGCCGACCATGCGGGGTACTCCAAGCGGGCGGTGGCAGGTGACGTAGTCGAGGTCATGCGCTCCCTCGGTCACGCCCAGTTCGCGCTGGCGGGGCATGACCGGGGAGGAGCTGTCGCGCTGCGTCTCGCGCTCGATCATCCCGACGCGGTCTCGCGGGCTGCGCTGCTCGACTGTCTGCCCATCAGCGAGCACCTGTCCCGCATCACGGCCAAGTTCGCCACGCAGTGGTGGCACTGGTTCTTCTTCGCCCAGCCGGACATCCCCGAGCGGGTCATCAACGCGGACCCGGACAGCTGGTACCGCGGCGATCCGCACCGCATGGGCCAGGACAACCACGACGAGTGGCGTGCGGCCATGAGGAATCCCGACGTGGTGCGGGCGATGCTGGAGGACTACCGTGCCGGCCTGACCGTCGACCGGCGGCACGAGGAGGACGATCGCGCCGCCGGAACCCAGATCCGGTGCCCGGCCTTGATCCTCTGGTCACTCCGGGACGACCTCGAAGACCTGTACGGGGAACCGCTGGAGATCTGGCGCCGGTGGGCACCGGATCTGCAGGGTCACGGCATCGACTCCGGGCACCACATGGCCGAAGAGGCCCCCGAGGCGCTCGCGTCCCACCTTGCGGACTTCTTCCCCGGACGACCGGGGTAAGAGAGCGCCGGGCAGCCATCTACCTCATGGCGGACAACGGCACCGATCCGCGCCTCTCACACGCTGCGAGCTCGCGAGCCCTTCCCGTCTCGTCGTCCGCGATTCCGTGTAGCCGAACAGCAAGCTTGTCCGAAATGCCCCGGAGCCAGGCCAAGTTCACTGCGCGGCGGAGCGCCGGGCCATCGAACGCCGCAACTGCGCGCCCACGGGCTCGGGAATGTGTTCCCCCTCGGCGCTGGCCACCACCATCTCCGCAACCCGCCGCAGTTTGGTGTTGGTGCGCTGGGAGGTGTCCACCAGCACCTCCCACGCATGCTCTGCACCACAGCTCCCTACGGCCATCAGCACGCCGCGCGCCTGGTCCACCACCGGCCGGGCGGCGAGCGCCTCATGCAGCTGTGCGACCTCCCGCCGCAATCCCTCGACGTCTGGCGCGCTGGGCTCCGCACCGGGCACTGCTGCTGCCCGATGCTGTTCCGGGGCCCGTGCTGGGGGCGGCAGTGCCACAGCTCGTGCCTGAGCCCGGCCGACCGTACAGAGCGAGGGCCTGCGCTTATTACGCCCCTCACGGCTGAGCTTGCGGAACAGTCGGCTCGCGTCCGACGCTTGACGAGCCCGCACCATCAGCTCGTCCGCATGACTGTGCGTGGTCTCCAACTGCTCCAGCAGAGCTTTTACATCTACCGCCATATGATTCGGCTTCCCACAAATCATTGCTTCATGACAAGTCTTCGTGCTGCTGACCCAGTCGCAGCTGACGTGCTTGCGGCTGCCCGTTATGCGGAAGCGGGGAATCTCCAGGTAATCGACTGGAACGGGTTTCCTCACGTGCAGTTCAGGGGTGGCCCCGAGGGGCATCCTCAACATCGCTGCCGGGAGAAGTAGCTACCGGTGGCTTGCTCCCCGGGAGGGTGACGACCGCGCGCACGGTCGTACCGCCGTGGTCGTCTCTGCTCTGCTCCCACCGACTCGCCAGGGCTTCGACGATCAGCAAACCGCGGCCGTGCTCGGCATCGGGCGCGGCCTGCCGGGCGTGGAGCCGGCGGTGAGGGCCGCGGTCGCCGACGCTGACGGCGGCTTCGTCGTCGGTGAGGGTGATCTCGACGGTGATCTCGGCACTGCTGGTGTAGGTCACCGCGTTGGTGGCCAGCTCACTGACGATCAGCTGCAGGTCCGCGCGGACGGCCTCGGCCACGCCCCAATCGGCAAGGGTGAGGCCGACGTAGGCACGGGCCTCCCCCGGGGTGCGCTCGGAGTGGCCGGGCAGTCGCAGGCAGGTGCTCAGCGAGTGGGACCTGCTGGTGGGCGACTCGGCCGCATGGTCTCTGGGTGCTGCGCGCTTCATCACGCCGGCGCCGCCTCCTCTGGCGTCAATGGGCCACAGGGCGCTCGGAGGGAACAGTGCTGCGGGTAGAGGGCGCAGGCTGATGTGCCGCGCAACCATGCGTGCAGGGCAATCCGCTCGCCGTACGTCCAGGCAATCTCCCGCTCCGCCGGGGCGATAACAGCATTCACCTCACCGCGCAGCACCAGGCTCTCTACCGTGCGCCAGCCGATTCGCCGGCGACGCGGGAGGCCGAGCGGTGCCAGGTCATACACCTCCTGGAGGACCGGCCAGCCGCACGCGTCAGCGAAGCCGCGGAGGTCCACGAGCGTCCGCGCCACTATCTGCGAGTCGGTACGGCAGGTGTAGAGCACGCCACAGGGGCGGCCGGGGGCCGCACCGACCAGGGTGGCAAGGGGTACGGCGGACGCATAGGCCGGAATCTTGGACATCGCGCCTCAGCTCCAAGGCAGTTGAGGGTAGGGCTGTGGGGCACAAGCCCCCGAGCGCATTGCCGCGGTGCTGCGCACGGGTTGAGTGCAAGGGGCTCATGGCTCGCCTCGCCGACCGAGTCGGCTTCGGCCCCGGTGGTCGACGTCCCGCCTCTGCGGAGGCTGCGGCCGAGGGAACGGCCCGCCCGAGGAATCGAAAGGCCGCGAGCCGCTCGGGCTCGCCGGGTGAGAACCGCAGCGTCGACCTCGACACTGATCCACACCGCGATGGATGCCCTCGCGCGGCCTCACGCCGAACGCGTTGGTGCACGAGGGATCGCCGGCGACCGGGGTCTGGTCCATCCAACGGGCGCCCCGTTTGCTTGCCGTGCCGGATGACATGAGAGGTGCCTCCGTCAATCGGGCGATGCGCGGATCGCTAGGCGAGGAAGGGGCGGGGCCGTTCCGGTGCACAACTACAGTCCTCCGTCTGATAGTTGCCGTGCAAGCTCAAGTGAAATCTTCACTTGGATTGGTATATGCAATGCAAGATGCTCTGTCCTTTGCAAGGAGGACTTCAGGTGCCAGACTCGGGACTCCAAGCCACGGTTTGGCGGACTCTCGCCTCGGTGCGCGGGGCACAAGCCTGAGTTCGCGGCACTCTGGGCAGAATCGGATGGACTCAAGGAGGACGCGTGGCAGCTCCCACCGGACCTACCGTCCGGCGCATGCAGCTCGGCGCGGAGCTCGAACGTCTACGGAAGCAGGCGGGCTTCACCAACCACAAGGACGTGGTCGACGGTCTACCGATCAGTGAGTCTCAGTACTACCGAGTGGCGCGAGGCCTGTCCGCGTTCCGCAAGCAGAGCGACCTCATCGCAGTCCTCGAGCGGTTCGGTGTAACAGACGAGGACGATGTGCAGTTCCTCGTCGACATTCACCGCGACAGCCTCAACCGCGGATGGTGGTCGATATACGCCCGCACCATGCCCTCCGGCATGGCCATGTACGTTGGTCTGGAGGATGGCGCCCGATCACTCCGGTGCTGGCAACCGAACCTTGTGTTTGGCCTGCTACAGACCGACGAGTACGCCCGCGCCGTCTTCCAGCACGCGAAGACAGTCGAAGAACGCACCACCGAGTTCGTCGAGCGCGGAATCGAGCTCCGCAAGGAGCGTAGAAGTGTCCTGACGCGCGAGAAGGCACCCGAGGTCCGCGCGATCCTTGACGAGGCGGCGTGCCACAAAGTGATGGGGAGCAGCGCCATCATGCGCGCACAGATCGAGCACCTGATCGAACTCTCCGAGCTGGAGAACATCACGATCCAGGTTCTTCCGATGACCACGCCGACCTACAGGTGTTCCCACAACTTCACGCTGCTCGAGTTCGATCACCCGCTTCCTTCCGTGGTGCAAATGGACACCGTGGACGGCGGATCGGAAATCAGCGACAAAGACACCGCCATCTGGCAGTTTTCCCGCAGGTTCGAGGCCCTGCGAGACGGCGCTGTCCCCGTAGGAGACACGCCCAAGTTCCTGCACCAACTATCCCGAAAGATTTGACATGACATCCACCTTGAACGCTCTGGACCTCGCGCCCCGTGGCAGTTGGTTCAAGTCGTCGTACAGCGACGCCGGCAACAACTGCATCGAGGTCGCCAGCCTCCCCTCGGCCATCGCCGTTCGTGACTCCAAGGAGAAGAACGGCCCGGCCTTCGCCGTATCGCCGCGTGCGTTCGCCGCGTTCGTCGCATGCGCGAGCGCGGGAACGCTGACCGGCTGACGCTCACTGCGAAGAACGGCACGGTCCCCCTCGAACGGGCCCTAGGGACCGGGCCGTTCGCAGCCGGGACATCCCGGAAGATCTACAATCCGCCAATGATCGCCGACCTGCAATGCGTGGTGTTGGACTGCCCGGACCCGGCGGAACTTGCCGCGTTCTAGCAGGCGTTGCTCGGTGGCAGCGTCAACCAGCAGGACGAGCGGTGGGCAGTTGACGATGGCTGGGCGACACTGCACACGCCCTCCGGTCTCGTACTCGCCTTCCAACGGGTAACGGAGCACCGGCCGCCCCTGTGGCCCGACCCGGACCGGCCCGCTCTCGCGTCGCATCGTGGAGCATGGGTGCCCGGGCAGCGGTGGTGAACATCACCAGCACGGGCGTGACCGTGTTCGGTTAGGTTCGTGCGACGCACCACCGTCCGAGAAAGCAGCCCGACATGCGCACGACGCCCACCAGCCCGCTCACCCCCGCAGACCTCGCGGACGGCTGGCGCAAGGCCGGACTCGAAGAGGGCATGGACGTGATCGTGCACTCCTCGTTGTCCAGCCTCGGTCCGGTCGATGGCGGCGCGGCCACCGTGGTCGACAGTCTGCGCAGCGTTCTCGGCCCCACCGGGACACTGGCCGTCCCGACCTTCACCTGGCAGGTCACCGACCCCGATCCCGACCACGTCGGCGTGCCCACCACAGATGTGACCACGCGCCGGGCCGCGGTGCCGGCCTTCCATGCGGACCTGGACACCACCAGCATGGGCGCCATCCCCGACACCGTGCGCGCACTGACCGAAAGCATCCGGAGCACGCACCCCCAAGCCTCCGTCACCGCCATCGGCGCACGGGCCGCGGAGATCGCCGCTCACCAGCCGCTGGGCTTCGCCCTCGGCCCCGGCTCGCCGTTCGGGCGGTTGCACGACCTGGGCGGGTACATCCTGCTCGTCGGCGTCGGCCACGACCGCAATACCTTCCTCCACCACGTCGAGACCCTGACGCCCAGCCCGCGCCTCAAGGTCCGGCGCTTCCCCTACGCCATCAACGGTGAGCGCGTGTGGGTGGAGACACTCGATGTCGGCAACGACAACGGCCGGCACTTTCCGACCGTCGGCCGAGAGTTCGAGGAGCAGGCCGGCACCCCGGAAACCATCGTGGGCAACGCCCCTTGCCGGCTGATCCCCATTCAGCCTCTGGTCGCCTTCGCCGTCCCCCGGCTCACCGAACTGCTCGCCGCTGACGCCGCCTGCCTCGCAGAGGAGTAAGGCGAGGGCTCCGGCCTACTGGGCGCAGATGGACCGCTGGTAGACCTGTCGTCGTCGGCGTACGGCACGTATCTGCCGCGCTGTTTGCAGGTTCGGCGCGGCCGGAGACGGAGCGTCCTATCCGGCGAAGCCGGTCGCGCATGCCCCGGGGCGGCGGCAGCTGCCGTGCACAGCAGCACGGACTCCCGGCTCGTAGCGCCTCCTGTACCTGGTGCGGGGGTCAGACCCCCGGCGCCGCACTCAACGAGCCGGGCAGAGCCTCTCCCGCCCCGTGAGGAAGATCACTGGGGACAACCCGGGGCATCCGCACATCATCCTCCTTCGTGATCAAGGAGTTCGCAGCGGCAGCTGCGGGCCGAGGCCGAGTGGCCGGTTCGTCGGATTCAGATAAGGCAAGACCATCCATGCCCCCCGAAAAGCGCATTCTGGCGCGCGCAACGCGTCGCCATGTTCTCGCGGCCACCGTCCTGGGTGTCATGACTCCCGTAGGGGTCGGCATAGGCATGGCCGTCCGCGCGCAGAGTGACCCCGCCAGCAGCCCCGTCACGCCCCACCAGTCACCCGACATGGACACGGCGGCCCCCTCAGGTACGTGGGCGGCCTCCGGGCCTCAGCCCGTGACCGAGGAAGCGGTCGTGCAGATCGTCGCGCATCCCGACGACGACCTGTTCTTCATCAATCCGGAGGTCGGGCAGTCGCTGCGCAGCGGTCGGCCCCTGGCCACCGTCTATCTGACGTCCGGGGAGTCCAACGGCGTCAACGGGCCCCGGGAGGGCACCGGCCGGGGCGTCCCCCGCCTCGCGCCCGACAAGCCCAAGTTCGCCAAGGCACGCCAGAACGGCATTCGCGCCGCCTACGCGGAGATGGTCACCGGACAGCCGGGCCACCCCTGGCAGCGCTCGGTCATCGCGACGGCGGGCGGCGGGCAGGCGGAGCTCGACACTTTGCAGGGGTATCCCCACATCCAACTGGTGTGGACGCTGCTGCACGAGGCTGGCAGCATCTCCGGCGACCGCCCGCACAGCCTGCACGGCTTGTGGGAGGGGCGGGTCGGGGTGCTCGGCTCCCAGTTGGCGCACGGCGGTGTGGTCACCCGCGACTTCTCGTACACCAAGGAACAGCTGATCCAGACCCTGGTCGGCTATCTGGAGCGGTTCGGGCCGACGCAGGTGCGGATGCAGAACCCGACGCCGGGGCGTCTGGACCGTAACCTCAAGTGCTCCGACCACCAGGATCACCGGTTCGGCGCCCGGTTCGTCCAGCAAGCTCTGGCCCGGTATGCCGCCTCCGGATCGCGTCCGCACTTCACCGTGCAGACCTACATGGGTTACTTCAACGGCGGCCTGCCCCAGGCGCTCGACCCCGCTTCCGGCGCGTCCAAGGCCCGCACCCTCGAGACGTACGCCGGGGGTGATGCCCCGCACGACGCGTGCAAGGACACGGCGGGCTGTGGTGACCTCAAGGTCGCCGCGAGCCCCAAGCCCCGCTGGTCGCACAGCATCCACCACGCCGGCGAGAGCGGCGCCGACTGGCTGCTGGCGGGCAAGGACGACAGCCTGTGGGCCTTCGCCGTACTGGACGGCCGGATCGCCCACTGGCACCGGCCGGGCGGCAGCGGCGCGCGGTGGAAAGGCGGCCGGTGGACGGGTCCCGTGCTCCAGACGGAGACCGGAATGGATACGGGTGTGCGGCCGGTGGCCCTGCCCGACGGACGCATCGCCGTCTTCGGCACCCGCACGCTGCTGGGCGACCATCCGGCCGACTACCGCAAGGAAGTGGGATTCATCGTTCAGCAGGCCCCGGACAAAGCCTTCGGTCTCTGGCAGTCACTGGGCAGCCCGGAGCTGTCGGATGAGGTCGGTACCCACGACATCAGCGGGCCCGCGGCCGTGGTGCACGCCGACGGCACGATGTCGGGGTTCCTGCGCGACAGCAGCCATCAGCTGACCGCGCGCCACCAGCAACCGGACGGGACGTGGACGCCCTGGCGCGCTCTGGGCGGCAAGGCCGTGCACGGCGACCCGGTCGCCGTGCGGGATCGTGCCGGGAGAACCTGCGTCCTTGCCGCCACGCCGCACAGCGTCCTGGCCTGGATCCAGGACCGGCCCGGTGCTCAGGTGCGCGGCCCGCTGGCCACCGGCCTTCCGGCCACCACCTTGCCGTTGACCCTCCGGCCGGACGGCGACGGTGTCCGGGTCTACTACCGCGCCCCGAACTCCGGGAACGTCGGCTCGGCCCTCCTGCACGCGGACGGCCTCACCTCCTCCTCGGCGGGGCCGGGCCGGGTACGCCGCTCGTCCACCACGCACGCGTCGACGTCCGTCACCGAGCTGGGCGGGGCAGGCGGCTACGGCCCCGTCAGTGCCGCCCCGGACAACTCGGGCAGTGTCCTGCTCGCGGCCCGTGCCGCCACGGGCGATGTCGCCACGGCCTGGGGCACGCCGGGCACCGCCAGGAAGGGGCCGCAGTGGAACCACACCGGCGTCCTCCCCGCGGGTGCCCCCTCCAGTGCCGCGCTGGCGTCGGGCGGCGTCGCCCTGACCATGCTCGGCCTCGACAGCCGCCTGTACTGGACCCATGCCCCGCGCGGCGGAGGCCGCCTGGCTGCCTGGCAGCCCGTGGTGCCCACGACGGCGGGGAGGTCGAAGGCCTGATGCGGATGCCGATGCGGTCGCCTAACGCCGACCCGCTCGACCTGCGGCACCCGCGGGACAACCCGGAGGCCCGCGACCCGCAGGACAAGTTGGAAACCCCGGGCCCGCAGGACACCCCGGAGACACGGGTCCTCCCGCAGGACGCGCGTGACCCGTTCTTCGACAACGCGAAGTTCCTGCTGATCGTGCTGGTCGCTCTCGGCCACTCCTGGGAGCAGATCGTCAACGGCACGCATGTGCTCCAGGCGGTCCACACCCTGGTGTACGCGTTCCACATGCCGGCGTTCATCCTGCTGTGCGGCTACTTCTCGCAGCGCTTCACCGGCCGCCCCGACCAGGTACGCCGCCTGATCGAAGGGGTGCTGATCCCCTACCTCCTGTTCGAGGCGGCCTACTCCGCCACGAACAGCGCGGTGCGGGGCGAGCCCTACGTCTTCACCCCCACGGAACCCACCTATCTCTGCTGGTTCCTCATCGCCCTGTTCCTCTGGCGACTGAGCACACCCCTGTGGCGGGCGATCCGCTATCCCGTGCCGATCGCCGTGCTGATCTCCCTGGCGGCGGGCCTGACGACGATGGGCTACGACCTGGCGCTTCCGCGCGTGCTGATGTTCCTGCCCTGGTTCGTCCTCGGTCTGCACCTGCGCCCCCAGCACTTCGCCCTCCTGCGCACGAGGGCCGCCCGCCGCTGGGGTGTGGCGGCCCTGGTCTGCGCCGGGGCCGGGGCGTACCTGCTGATCCCCGCACCGGACGAGCACTGGCTCTCGATGGACGCCGGCTACACGGAGCTGGACGTGGGCTGGCCGCATTACCTGGCCGTGCGCATCGGCCTCTTCGCGCTCAGCGCGGTGCTGGTCGCCGCGTTCTTCGCCTGTGTGCCCCGGCGTCGTACGGTCTTCACCGCGCTCGGCGCGGCCACGATGTATCCCTATCTCCTGCACGGACTGCTGATCCGCGCGGGCGAGGCGGCGGGCTTGTACCCGGTCCTGAAGGACCTGGGCGCGGCCGGCCAGATCCTCCTCACCCTCGGCGTCATCACCACGGTGTTCCTGCTGTCGACGCCGCCGGTCCGGAAGCTGTTCCGCCGGCTGGTGGAACCCCGGCTGCCGCAGGTTGCCGTGCCGGTGGGCGAGCGGTCGAAGCAGCCCGAGTGATGGTCTGCCGGCGCCTGCGCCCGGGGACTACCCGGGAAAGGAGCCGGGGTCGACGCCGGTCAGGTCACAGCTTGCGTCCCACGACCGCGCCGCGACGGAGGCCTCGGCGAGGTGACTCCACACCGGTTCGCATCGGGGCTCGCCGCGCAGGCCGAAGACGCGCGGTCCCCACAACTGCCCTCCCAGCACGCCCGGATCGAGCACCGCCCGCACCGCGGGCCACGCGCCGGCATGCTTGCCCTGGACGACGAGAGCCGCAGGCGCCGTGCTCAGCCGTGCACCGGTCGTCCGCACATGGATGGGCGGGCGCGACGGGGTGAGGGAGTCCAGTGCGCCACCGGGATGCGCCACCACACTCGCCACCGGGCTGCCGACCGCACGCAGGCGGCGGTCGAGTTCGACGCCGTAGTACATCTGGGCCAACTTGGAGCGCCCGTAGGTGCGCTTGGGCTGGTAGTCCTTCCGGGACTGCAGGTCCTCCAGGTCGAGCCGCTCCGACTTGGCCGCGAAGCTGCCCATGGTCACCACCCGGGCCGCCGGAGCCGCCGTCAGCAGCGGCATCAGCCACCGGGTCAGCGCAAAGTGCCCGAGATGGTTCGTGCCGAACATCAGCTCATGGCCATCCCCCGTCTCCTGACGCGGCGGGTCATCCAGCGCGACGCCGGCATTGAGCACCACCGCGTCGAGGCGTTCCACCTCCAGTGATTCCGCAACCGTGTGGAGTGAGGAGAGGTCGGCGAGATCCAGCCGTACGGCCCGCACCCGCGCATCAGCAACATGCGCACGGATCGAAGCAATAGCGTCCCGGGCCTTCGCGGGATTGCGGCTGCCGAGTACGACGGTCGCTCCGGTTGACGCCAACTGCTCCGCGACGAAATACCCGATGCCGGCGTTGCCGCCGGTGACCAGAAAGACGCGGCCCTCGGCACGCGGCAGCCGTTGGACACTCCAGGGCGGGGTGGGGGATGCGGACGACATGGTGACAGGGCTCCCTTGCTGGTGAAGCAAGCTGCGGCTGCTTGCCGGCAACTCGACTCCCACGATTCCATCAGCCACCGACATATCGCCGACAGGTCATCGAAAGTTCTGCCGGCCGACCGACATCCCACCGCCACGGCGCTGGCCCCCTGGTCATGGCCCGCCGGTGAACACCACGTTGGCCAACCTGACTCACAGACCAGCCGGGCCACTCAAGGGCACGTGCAGGTTCGCCTTGCTGCCTGCTCCGGGATCAGGGGCAGCCGGCCAACTCCGCCCCGTCGCCGAACAGGATGAGCAGCAACCGTAAGCTCCGTTCATGAAATTCTTCCGGGCGCGCGGTCGAAGAAGCGATGGCAGGCCGCTGTCGGATCCCCCTGTGTCCCGGGCCGGAGCGCTGTACGAGGCCGGGCGTTATGCCGAGGCGGAGGCCGAGGCCCGCGCCGTGGCCGAGTCGCGGCCGAGCGACGACATGTACGTCCCCATTGCGCTGGGCATCGCCGCGCTCGCCACCGGCGCCCAGGGCCGCCACGCCGAGGCCCTCGCCACCTATGACCAAGCGCTGCCGGCCTCCGGCAGGATCTTTGGAGCCGATCACTGGCAGACGCTGAAGCTGCGCTCGGACCGCGCCCAGCAACTGACTGCGCTCGGCCGGCACGCCGAGTGCGAGGCAGAGACTACTGCCGTCGCCCTCGCCGCGGACCGCGGCGCAGGCCCGGAAATGCAGGTCCTGGCCGCGGCCGCCCGCAACGGACTGGTCTTCGCCCTCAACGCGCAAGGACGCCACCCGGAGGCCGAAGCGCTCGCCCGCGAGGCCCTGGCCGCCCTTCGCGCACGGGACCGGCTGTCGCTGGTCCTGCGGCTCGGCCTGGCCCGCAGCCTCAACGGCCAGGCCCGCCACGAGGAAGCCCTCGCCGAGGCGGAGGACGCCGGCAAACTGCGCCACAGGCTCCCCGCCGAACAATGCCGCCCGGAGACCGGTGCCGCCGAACTGGCCGTGGCCACCGCCCTCCTGGGACTGCACCGCATTTCCGAAGCCCGCCTCCAGGCCGCGGCCGCCCACGATGTCTGCCTGGCTTCCTTCGGCCCCGAGCACCGCCGCACCCTTGAGGCCCGGACGCTGCTCGACCGCATCGACGGCTCCACATAGCTCTGGTCCCTCCGCGAAAACCCGTTGGTGGATCGCAACGCCCCCTGCTACTTTTCCGGAGGCCGTGCGAGAGAACGAGGAGGTGGTACCCGTGAACGTATTCACATGGGTGCTCTCCTCCGGGGTCACGGTCGGGCGATAGGTCGTCCGGGAGCGCCGTTTCTGAGCCCTCCCGAAAGGCACGACCATGCATTTCACTTCTGAACAGCGTCTCGACGACGGTGTCCTCGAGCGCGCATTCACCCTCGGCGAGATCCCCGGCATCCTGTGGACGCCCGGCTCCGTCTCCACACCGGTACCAGCGCCGCTGATCCTGCTCGGCCACCCCGGCGGACTGCACCAGATGTATCCCCGGCTGGCGGGCCGCGCCCGGCAGGCCGCGGCGGACGGCTTCGCCGCGGCCGCCATCGAGCTTCCCGGTAGCGGTGACCGGCCCCGGTCCGCCGCCGCCGACCAGGCCCGCGCCGACCTGCGCCGGGCGCTGCAGGCCGGCGAGCCGGTCGGCGCGGACATCGTGGACCGGCTCGTCCTTCCCCTGGTGGACAAGGCGGTCCCGGAATGGCAGGCCGCCCTGGATGCCCTCCTTGCGCTGCCGGGGATCGGCGGCCCCGTCGGCTACTCGGGGGGAGTCATCTCCATCGGAACCCGGCTGACGGTGGTCGAGCCGCGCATCACGGCCGCCGTTCTGTTCGCCGGGAGTTTCGTGCCGCGCGCCATCCTCGAGGAGGCCCGCCAGGTCACCATTCCGCTGCACGTGCTGCTGCAGTGGGACGACGCGGGCAATGACCGGCAGCAGGCCCTGGACCTGTTCGATGCCTTCGGCTCCAAGGAGAAGACCCTCAACGCCAATATGGGCGGGCACACCGGCGTCCCGCAGTTCGCGGGAGACGCCGCGGCCCAGTTCTTCACCCGCCATCTGAAGTAATCGCGGGCCGGCCATCGCCGCGGGTCCCTGCCAACTCGGCGGGGGCCCGCACCCGTTGCTCGCGGCTCCGGCAAGTCCGGCGGCCACTTGCGGCGCCCCGCGTTGCAGCCGACGTCTCCGAGGCGCCGTTCCAGGTGTTTCCTCAACCCTCTGCCTTGCGTTCGACGAGGTAGCGGCCGTCGCGGGTGAACCCGGTGACCGCCGCGCCATCCGTGAGGAGACTGCCGAGGGTCTGTCGCACCGCCGAGCGCCAGGCCCGGGCGGCTTGCGGCCGCTCGGCGCGCAGGGCCTCGATGTCCGAGGGGATTCCCACCGTGAGAAAGGGGGCCTCGCGCGGTCCCGGGACCGGCAGCCCCTCCGCATCCGCTTCGAGCACCGCGGCCGCCTCCGGCAGCGGGGCCGCCGGGCGGTGGCGTTGGAAGCAGCTCTCGGCGACGGCCGGGTCGGTCAGGTCCCAGCCGACCAGTAGCCGGTCGGAGCCCTGGCCCTTGTTCACGCCGTCGTCCATCACACCGTAGAAGTCCGGCAGGTACTCGAGCGCGACCGCGCCCAGCTTGGCGAGGTTGAAGTAGGCATTGCGGCTGACCAGTGGGTCGTACGTCCATGTCACCTTGGTGATGGCGCGTTGAAGTGACCAGGCCCGCTGGTGGACTTTCAGCGCGAACCCGATGCTGCGGCCCCGGGCCCCCGCGTCGACGCCCGCGATGTGCGAGTGCAGCCCGGTCTGCGCGAGGAAGCCGATGCACACGCCGATCAGCCGGTCGGCCTCGTAGGCGCCGGCCACATAGCTGCCCGTGTGCTGAAAGCTCCGCAGCAGCGCCATGGTGATGAGCGGGCTGTCGGCCGGGGGCCGCCAGACCCGGTCGAGCAGGGCGCAGGCCGCCCGCAGTTCCGTTTCCTGTGCCAGCTCCTTGATGTCCACACCGGATCGTCGTTGGGCCAGGGAGGATGCCGCCGCGGCCGCGTCGAGGAGTTCACTCATGCCTGGCTCCCTGTGCGCCCGGGGTGGACACGTGCGGACGGCGCGGGCCACAGCTGGCCTGCGCGCCGGTCGTCGAGGGTCGGCGGCCGGGTCACAGCAGCCCCGTTCCCGCGCGCGGGGCCGGGCCGGTGCCGCACGCCACGGTCCGTTTGCCCTGCGCGGCGCGCACCGCCTGGAACTTGCGCGAATGGAACTGCCACGAGCGCATGGCGTGGTCTCCTTCATGTCGTTTCTGGCTGCCGGTTTACGGTCGTGATCTGAGCCGGTGTGCACCCCGCCCGCCTCGGCCGGGGGCACCCGGGTGCTGGATGCTCCGGGCGAGGCGGGCTGAGCGGGCGGGGGTGCCGGTCCCGGGTCAGAAGAGCGGCAGGGGGCGGACCGTCGGACGCGTGGGCGTCGGACGTGTGGGCGTCGCCTCCGCCCGCGTATCGGCGCCGGCCTTTGTGGCGGGGCAGAAGACGGCCTGCATCAGGTCGGTGGAGATGCCGCCCTGGTCGACCCAGTCGCCGTTGATGTTGGTGCTGGCGACCTTCGAGCCGTCGCGCAGCCCCATCGCCCAGGACAGCGAGCCGTGGATCGTGCCGCCGTGTCCCCACACCTGCACACCGCACGACAGCTTCTGGGCGATCATGCCCAGTCCGTACTGGGTGTTGGGGATCCAGTTCACGGTCGGTACGCCCGTGAACATCGCCTTTTGCTCGGCGGGACGCAGCAGACGGCCGCCGAGCAGGGCGCGGTAGAAGCGGTTGATGTCGCCGGCGGTGGAAATCATGTCTCCGGCCGAGCCGGCCCAGCTGGGGTTCAGCTCGCTCACGTCGTACACCGGGGCTGCGGGGTCGGTCGCGTAGAGCTTGGAGTAGGCCTTGCCGTGCGGTCCGTAGATGCTGGTGCTCTGACCGGGCAGGTAGGTGTCGGACAGGCCCAGCGGGACGATGATGCGCCGGGTTACTTCGGTGGCGAGGGGGCGCCCGGTCACTTTCTCCGCGAGCATCCCGGCCAGGATGAAGTTGGTGTTGGAGTACGCCCACGACGTACCCGGTGTGAAGTTGGGCGCGTGGCTCATCGCCGTCTTGACCAGTTGGGTGGGCCGGACGCTGTCGAAGCGGTGGTCGAGGAAGCCCTGGCCGACCAGGTTCGCTGCGAACTGGGGGTCGTCGGTGTAGTTGAAGATGCCGCTGGTGTGGTTGAGCAGTTGCCGGACGGTGATTTTGCTGCCGTCGTGTCCGTTGCCCTGCACGACGCCCGGCAGCCACTTCTCGACGCTGTCGTCGAGGCTGAGCCGCCCTTCGCCCACCAGCTGCAGCAGGACGGTGGCCGTGAACGTCTTGGTCGTGCTGCCGATCCGGTAGCGGTCGCCGGGCTGCAGGTTGCGCTTGGTGGTGGTGTCGGCGACGCCGGCGGTGCCGAACCAGCGGGCGGAACCGTTGTGGACCTCGGCGAGGATGCCGGGTGCCCCGCCGTCCTTCACCGCTTGGTCGAGTACGCGCTGGACGGCGTCGTTACCCGTCGTGCTGCTCTTGCCCGTCGTGTACTTGCCCGTCGCGCTGCTCTTGGCCGGTGCGCTCTTGGCCGGTGCGGCGACGGACGCGGCGGGCGTCGCGGCCATGACCATGGCCGCGATGCCTGCGATGAGGGCAGCTCTGGAACGAGGGAACATGGGGGCTTCCTTTCGTAGCGAGAGGATCAGGTACGCGCTCCCGGGCAGTGGGTGCCTTCGGGGAACGACATCGTCGCGACCTGCAGCAGCCCGTGGCTAAGGGCGGCCGGACACAATCGCGTCCGCCCCTTGGTGCCGCACGACGAACCCGTGCGCTCCCGGGCCCGTGCGGGCAGCCGGCCGGGGCCCTTCGTCGAGCAGCACATACGAGTGCGCCGCTCTTCGTGCGACGGGCCGAAGTGCCGTCCCGGCAGCTGCCCTAACGTTCGCTGCTACCCCGTCATGACCTGCACACCTTGCATGACTTGGCCGACGTGCACGGTCTGCACGATGCCCACTGTCTCGCGCTGCCGTCCGACCTGGAGGTCCTCTCATGGCGCCCCGCACCACTTTGACGGCCCTGCTGCTGGCCACCGCTGTGGCCCTGTCCGCCTGCTCCGGCGGCGGCTCGGGCCCGCCGTCGGCCGGCAACAGGACGCTGGTCGTCGACACGTCCTTCGACCTGAAGACGGCCGACCCCGGACGGATGTATGAGGCGACCGGACTGTTCGTGGGCAAGGCGGTGTACGACACGCTGCTCACCTTCGACGGCGGCGACGTGACCAAGCCGGTGCCGGCGCTGGCCGAGTCGTTCGAGTTGTCACACGACGGCAAGGTCCTGACGCTCAAGCTCCGTTCGGGGGCGAGGTTCAGCGACGGCTCCCCGCTCACCGCTGATGACGTCGTCTTCTCCCTCACCCGCCTGCGCGATCTGAAGGGCAATCCGTCGTTCCTGCTCGACGGGGTGAAGGTGGCCAAGACCGACGACGCGACGATCAAGATGACGTCGAAGACGCCCAACCCCGCACTGCCCTACATCCTGCCCAACCCGGTGCTCGGCATCCTCAACAGCAAGGTCGCCAAGGCGCACGGCGCGACCACCGACCCCAAGGACAAGGCGGAGAAGTACCTCAACTCGGCGTCGGCCGGCTCGGGTCCGTACGTCATCGAGTCCTTCAACGTCAGCAACCAGGTCGTACTGCGCGCGAACAAGCAGTACTACGGCACCAAACCCGCCTACGACAAGGTCGTCATCCGCAACGTCGAGGCGGCGACCCAGAAGCTCAACGTGCAGCGCGGCGACAGCCAGGTCGCCCTGAACCTCTCCGGCGACCAGGCCAAGAACATGCCCGCGGGTCTGCAGGTGAAGCAGACCGCATCGGCCAACGTGATCTTCCTGTTCGCCACCCGCAACAAGGCGGTCAGCAAGACGACCGCGAACCCGAAGTTCGCCGAGGCGGTACGCAAGGGCGTCGACTACACCGGCCTCCTGGAACTGGCCGGCAAGGGGTCGGTGCAGGCGCCGGGCATCATCCCCTCCCAGCTGCTCGGCGCGCTCCCGCCGGAGCAGGCGCCCAAGCGCGATGTGGCGGGAGCCAAGGCGGCACTGGCAGAGAGCGGACTGACCAACCCGTCGGTCGAGCTGGAGTATCCCAGCGAGCTCACCGTCAACGGCCTGTCCCTGCAGCCGCTGGCCGAGCGCGTCCAGTCCAACCTCAAGGAGGTCGGCATTACCGTCGACCTCAAGCCCACTCCCCTGACCACCGCGGCGGATAACTACCGCAACGGAAAAGAGGAGATGGGCCTGTGGTACTGGGGTCCCGACCACCCCGACCCCAGCGGCTACCTGGTGTTCCTGCCCGGCAAGCCGGTGGGCCTGCGCCTGGGCTGGAAGGCGGGCGCGGACAAGAAGCTGGAGGCCCGGGGCCAGAAGGCGGCCACCGCGATCGGCGACCAGGCACGTGAGAAGGCCTTCGCCGACGTGCAGACCCGGCTCAACACCTCGGGCCCCTACATCCCGCTCCTGCAACCCGGCCAGAACATCGTCACGACCGCCTCGGTGACGGGCCTGTCCTACCACCCGGTGTGGACCGTCGACCTCGCCGACCTCGGTGTGAAGTGACATGGCCACCCGTGACACGACCACCACGCACCCGCGCGTGCGGCGCCGCCGCAGCAGACCCCTGCTGCGCTTCCTCGCCCGCAGGACCCTCGTCGCACTCCTGCTGGCCTGGGGCGTCACCCTGGTGACGTTCGTCCTGACCAACCTGGTGCCGGGCGACGCTGCGGCGGCGAACCTGGGACAGCGGGCGCTGAGCGACCCGACCGCCGTGGCCCAGTGGCGGGCCGAGCACGGCCTGGACAAGCCGCTCCCGCAGCAGTACGTGCTGTTCCTGCAGGGGCTGCTGCACGGCGATTTGGGTACCAGCCAGCAATCCCACCGGCCGGTCAGCGAAGACCTCGCGGAGTTCGTGCCCGCCACCCTGGAGCTGGCCGGCGCCGCGATCATCATCTCGCTGCTCCTCGGCGTGACGTTCGGCCTGATCGCCGCCCTGCGCCGGGACCGCCTGACCGACCACGTACTGCGGATGGTGAGCCTGATCGGCCTCTCCGTGCCGACGTTCTGGCTGGCGCTCCTGGCCTTCTACATCTTCTTTTACCGCCTGCAACTCACCCCGGGCAGCGGCCGCGTCGACGCCGGCCTCGGCGCCCCGCCACCCCTCACCGGACTGCACACCCTGGACGCGGCGCTGGCCGGCCGCTGGGACATCTTCACCAGCGCACTCGGCCACCTGATCCTGCCCGCCCTGGTGCTCTCGCTCTACACGATCGGGCTGCTGACCCGCTTCACCCGCAGCGCCGTCCTCGAGGTGCTCGGCCAGGACTACGTCCGCGCGGGCCGGGCCAAGGGACTGCCCGGCCGGGTGATCCTGACCCGGTACGTGCTGCGCTCGGCCCTGGTGCCCATCATCACGGTGGCGGGACTCGCCTTCGGAAGCCTCCTGTCCGGCACCGTACTGGTCGAGGCGATCTTCGCCTGGCAGGGCATCGGCCAGTACGCGTTCAAGAGCGCCACCGCACTGGACCTGCCCGCCATCATGGGCGTCGGCCTGGTCGTCAGCGGCGTCTACCTGGCCATCAACCTGCTCGTGGACATCCTCTACGGCGTGATCGACCCCCGCGTGAGGCTGCGATGACCCCTGCCCCGGCCGCCACCACACGGCTTTCCCGCCCCGTCAGAGGACTGCGCGCAGCGGCAGGACGGCTGCCCGACGCCTGGCGGCGCCCGCAAGCGGTCGCCGGCGCCGTCGTGGCCCTGGCCTGGCTGGTGATCGCCGCCGCCGCGCCCCTGCTGGCACCGCACGACCCCCTGGCCCAGGAGCTGCCCCGCCTCGCCGAACCGGGCCCCGGGCACTGGCTGGGCACCGACCAGCTCGGGCGCGACATCCTCAGCCGCATCCTGTACGGCGCCCGCGTATCGATCCCGCTGACGCTGCTCCTGGTCGCCCTGTCCGTACTGATCGGCGGCTTCCTGGGTGCCGTCGCCGGATACTTCGGCCGCTGGGCGGACGAGACGATCATGCGGTTGGCGGACCTTGTCTTCGCCTTCCCGACGATCATCCTGGCCATGGTGGTGGCCGCCGCACTCGGCGCCAGCCTCACCAACGCGGTCCTGGCCGTCCTCGTCGTGGCCTGGGCGGCCTACGCACGCGTCAGCCGCGGCCTGGTCCTTGCCGTACGCGAGCAGCAGTACGTGCTCAGCGGCAGACTGCTCGGCTTCTCGGTGTGGCGCTCGCTGCGGGTGGACGTTCTGCCCAACGTGGTGGGACCCATCCTCGTGCTGGCCACCCTCGACATCGGCACCGCGCTGCTGCTTTTGTCGGGACTGTCGTTCCTCGGCCTGGGCGCCAAACCGCCGTCCGCGGAGTGGGGGGCGATGGTCGCCTCGGGGGTGGAGGTCTTCGACAGCTGGTGGGTGGCCACCTTCCCGGGCCTGGCGATCCTGACGGTGGTCCTCGCGTTCAACTTCCTCGGGGACACGCTGCGCGACGCCCTCGATCCCCGAACTGCCCGCACCGTCAAGGAGCGTGCGCTGTGACCCTGACCATCACCGATCTGCGGGTGACGATCCGCGGCACGCCGATCCTCTCCGGCGTCGACCTGGCCCTGCACAAGGGGCAGGTGCACGGGCTGGCCGGCGAGAGCGGATCGGGCAAGACCATGACGGGCTTCGCCGCCCTGGGGCTCCTGCCCCATGGCGCACGCGCGAGCGGGCGCATCGAGCTGGCGGGGCGCGAGCTGCTCGCGCTGCCCGACAAGGAGCTCAACCAGGTGCGCGGCAAAGATATCGCGATGGTCTTCCAGGACCCCTCCACCAGCCTGCACCCCATGCTGAGTGTGGGCAGACAGCTGACCGAACACATGCGCCTGCACCTGGGCCTCGGCCGGGCCCCGGCGCGCGAGCGCGCCGTGGAACTCCTGGCCAAGGTCCGCATCCCCGCCCCCGCGGAGGCCGCCCGGCGCTACCCTCACCAGTTCTCCGGCGGGATGCGCCAGCGCATCGCCATCGCGGTGGCGCTGGCCTGCGACCCGCAGGTCCTCATCGCCGACGAGCCCACCACCGCCCTGGACGTGACCGTGCAGGCCGGGGTCCTGCGACTGCTGCGCGGCCTGTGCGACGAGCTCGGCCTGGCGATCCTGCTCATCACCCACGACCTCGGCGTCATGTCGGCGATCGCCGACGAGGTGAGCGTGCTGCGCGACGGCCTGGTCGTGGAGTCGGGCCCGCGCCAGTCCGTACTGCGCAAGCCCGCTCATCCCTACACCCGCTCGCTGCTGGAGGCCATGCCGTGACCCTGCTCCGTATCGACGACCTCGTCGTCGAGCACCGCTCCCCCGGCCGCCCCGCCGTCCGGGCGGTCGCAGGGGCCTCGCTCACCGTCGCCCCCGGCGAAGTCGTGGGCCTGGTCGGCGAATCGGGGTGCGGCAAGTCGACGCTGGCCCGCGCCGTCTGCGGGCTGCACGCCACGGCGGGCGGCTGCATCACCTTCGACGGCCGGCCCGTCACCTCGCTGGGCCTGCGGCGCAGGGCGCTGACGGGCATCCAGATGGTCTTCCAGGATCCCTACGCCTCCCTCAACCCGCGCCGCCGCGTCGGCGAGCAGATCACCGACGGGCTGCGCGTCTGCGATGCGCCCGGCACCGCGGCCGACCTGCTCGAACGCGTCGGCCTGCCGGGCTCGTTCACCGACCGTCATCCGCACGCGCTCTCCGGCGGCCAGCGCCAGCGCGTCGCCATCGCCCGTGCGCTGGCCGCCCGCCCCCGCCTGCTGATCGGCGACGAACCCATCTCCGCGCTGGATGCCTCCGCCCAGTCCCGGGTCGCCACGCTCATGCGCGACCTGGCCGTGGACGCGGGCGCAGGGCTGCTGTTCATCAGCCACGACCTGTCCGTGGTCCGGCTGATCGCCGACCGGATCGCGGTCATGTACCTCGGCAAAATCGTCGAAGTCGGCGAGACCGCCGCCGTTTGGGCCTCCCCCCAACACCCCTACACGCAGGCCCTCTTGCGGGCCATACCGCACCCCGACGGGCTCGGCACCCTGCCCGCCGAACTCGTCGGCGACATCCCCGACCCGGCCGACCCGCCATCGGGCTGCCGCTTCCACCCGCGCTGCCCGCACGCGATGGACCTCTGCCGCCTGAAGGAACCCGACTTCGGCCCGGCCGCCTGCTGGCTCCACGCGCCCGCGTGACCCTCACGAGTTATGTGCAGGGATGCTGCGCTCCGCGGCCCGGGGCCCTGTGCCGATGAGGCACGCCGGGCATCCGGGCCGCGGACGCGGAGTGCGGCGTGGCGGTACTCAGGCCGATTCGAGGATCGGGCGCAGTTCGAGGGCCTCCGGGGTGGGGAAGCTGCGCGCCACCTCAAGGGCCTCGGCGTGGTCGGCCACCTCCAGCACGAACCAGCCGCCGAGGGTTTCTTCGCCGCTGTGTACGGGCCCCTCGGTCACCGCCGTGGATCCCTCCGCCGTCTTGCGTACGGTCACGGGGCCCCGGGACTCGGTGTCGAGGGCGTCGCCGCCCACCAGCTTGCCCGCTGCCGCGACCTCGCCGATCCAGGTCTCGTACGCCTTGCGGTGGGCGTCGCGGTCGGCCTGGATCCGGACGCGGGACGCATGCGTCTCGAAGATCACGAGGGCGTACTTCATCGGCTGTTCCTCTGTTCGGTGTTGGTGGTGGAAGCGGTGGCTGTGCGGGTGGTGGGTTGGATACGGGCCAGGGCGCCTGTCTCCAGGGCCGTCCACAGGGCGCCGTCCGGGCCCACCGTGATGCCGTGCGGCTCGGAGGCGGGAGTGGGCAGGTCGTGGACGGTGATCGTGCCGTCGGTGGTGATCGAGCCGACGCGGTTGGCGCCCCACTCGCTGAACCACGCCGTGCCGTCGGCGTCGGTGGTGACGGCGTGCGGCCGGGCAGCGCGGTCGGGCAGCGGGTACTCGGTGATGCGCCCGTCAGGTGTCATGCGGCCGATCTGACCGGCCGCGATCTCGGTGAACCAGACACTGTCGTCGGGGCCCACGGCGATCCCCACCGGTGCGGCCGCCTCGGTGGGCAGGTCGTGGATCGTGATGCGGCCGTCCATGGCGATTCGGCCGATGGCATTGGCCTGGTTCATGGCGAACCACATCGCGTCCCCGGCCGCGGCGATCGCGGAGGGGAAGGCGCCGGTGCGCGGCAGCGGGTACTCCGTGACCGTTCCCCCGGCGGTGAGGCGGCCGATGCGGTCGGCGGCGGTCTCGGTGAACCACAGCGCCCCGTCGGGTCCGGTGGCGATACCGAAGGGCCCGCACTCAGCAGTCGGCGGCGCGAACTGCGACACCCGGCCGTCTGTGGTGATCCGCCCGATCCGGTGCGCCCGGTACTGGGTAAACCACAGCGCTCCGTCCGGGCCGGTGGTGATGACCGTCGGGCCGCTGTCGGGGTCCAGTTGCTGACGGGTCGGCTCCTGTCCCGGGACGAGCCGGCCGATCTGGCCGCTGTGCACCAGGGTGAACCACAGAGCGCCGTCCGGTCCGGTGGTGATCGCGTACGGGCCGCTGTCGGGGCCGGACACCGGGTATTCGTGGATCGTAGGGGTGATTGTCACTGCTGCGGCTCCAGACCTTCGTCGGCGGCGATACGCGCGATGGCCCGCGAGCACGTTCCTCGCGGGCTGCCGGCCAGGACGGTCCGGGCGTACGCGGTCACCAGTTCCACGGGCCAATCCCACCATGCGTCCCGCAACAGCGCTTCGATGTCGCTGTCTTCAACGTCGCTGTCTTCGACGTCGCTGTCTTCGAAGCGCTGCCGGATCGTCGCGAACGCTGTCGCGCTGCCGGGATCGTCGCAGTAAGTGAAGTCCCCTGCAACGGCATTCGTCCCGGCGAGCAGCGGCGTGAGGACGACGACGCGATTGTGGGCCGGCAGCGGAGGGAGGGTGGCCGGGTCAGGTGTCCGGGCCGTGCGCGGGTCGGATGTCACGCGGGAATGTCTCCGTCAGGGGGTGTGCTCGGCGGGCGCAGCCCGGGCGGCAAGGTGTCGCGGCCGATGACCTATGAGGTACGCGCCTTGCGCGCGGTCCGCGCCCCTCGGGCCATCCCCTCGGGCCATCGGCCGACCTGGGCGGGCCGGTCCAGCCGCCCTCCGTCCCCTACCGAGGGCGGCCTCCCGGTCCGACGCCCAGCATGCGTTCCGGGCCCCCGGGGAACAACAGCCGATCTTGTAATATTCGTTAACCCAGAGGTTCACGAACCTGAGGGACCAGGAGACAACCGGGGGCGGAATGGAACTGCGGGACATAGAGATCTTCCTGACGCTCGCGGAGGAACTCCACTTCGGCCGCAGCGCCGACCGCCTGCATGTCTCCCCCGCCCGGGTCAGCCAGGCCATCAAGAAGCAGGAACGCGTCATCGGCGCCCGGCTCTTCGAACGGAACAGCCGCCAGGTGCACATGACTCCCGTCGGAGAGGTCCTGCTCCAGCGGCTGAAGCCTGCCTACGAAGGCATCCAGGAAGCCCTCGCGGAGGCCACCGCCCTCGCCCGCCACCCGTCCGGCACGCTGACGCTGGGAGTGATGGGCGCACAGGTGCACGACCTGGCCCCGGTCCTGGCGCACTTCCGGGCCCGCCACCCCTTGGCCGAACTCCGTTTCCGGGAAGTGTTCTTCAGCGATCCGTTCGCAGCCTTGCGGTCCGGTGAGGTCGACGCGGTGACCACCTGGCTGCCGGTCCGCGAGCCGGACCTGACCGTGGGCGTAGTGCTGCGCGAGGAACCACTGAACCTGATGGTGGCCGCGGATCACCCGCTCGCCCGGCAGGAAACGGTGAGCGTGGAGGTGCTCGGCGACCACATCGTGCCGCGCCTGCACGGCCCCCTTCCCGCCTACTGGGAGAGCGCCGTCCTGCCGACCCGCACGCCGGCCGGACGCCCCGTCCGCCGAGGCCCGGCCGTCTCCACCTTCAACGAGGCCCTGGCGCTGGTCGCGGCAGGCGGCGTGGTCTGCCCCGTCCCCGATGAGGGACGGCGCTACAACGCGCAGACGGACGTCGTCTACCTGCCCCTCCACGATGCCCCGCCCGTCCAGTGGGCCCTGGTCTGGCGCACGGACCGCGCGACCCCACTGGTACGCGCACTGGCCCGGGCGGCGACGGACTGCGGGGATGAAGCCGGGCAGTAGAGACAGGACGTACGCAGCCTGGACGCGCTGCCTGTCGCAGCGGGCAGAGTGCGGTGCATCGGGGTAGTTGAAGCGGCCCGGCACAATCAGGCCAGCGAGCCGCCACTGCGGACGCGCCCCCAGACGACCTCAGCTCTGCTTGTCCCGGGCCTTCTGGGCGTCCCGGGCGGAAGCCTCCAGCCGCTTGCGGTAGTCCTCGTACCAGGCCGCGTCGCCGCCGTCCATGTTGCTGGTGTCCCTCCGCATGCCGACCGTGCCGTCGATCAGCTCGCGGACGATGTCGGCGTGGCCCCCGTGCCGGTTCGTCTCGGCCGTCATGTGCAGCATGATCCGCTGAAGCGTCACGTCTCCGTTGTCACCCCACCAGGGAACGTGACCCATCGCGTCGAGCGGCAGCGCCTCGATCGTCGCGTCCGCGTGCGCCCGGGCACGGTCGTAGAGGCCGAGAACGTCCTCGCGCGACTCGTCGGCGGGGGCCCACATGTCCGAGTTGGGCTCGGCGCCCTCCTCCTCCCAGGGCAGGGATTCACCGTGCGGGCGGCCGAAGGTCGGCCCGAAGTAGCCGAGTTCGACGCCGGCGAGGTGCTTGATCAGGCCCAGGAGGTTGGTGCCGGTCGCCGTCAGGGGGCGGCGGATGTCGTACTCGGACAATCCCTCCAGTTTCCAGATGACGGCATCGCGGGCTGCGTTGAGGTAGCGGTGCAGGTCGTCTTTTGGATCATTGGGCTTCATGGGGGCGAGTCTCGCATCACCTGCCGATGGCGGTCACGCAAGTTTCCCCGCATCCACGTTTCCCCGCTTCTTTCTCCGGTCGATGACAGCCCCACTACTCAGTGATACCGTATAGTGGTACTCGGTACTACGCAGTACCTTGGCCGAGGAGGACTCGCGATGGACGATCTGACGGAGATGCTGAAGGGCACGCTCGAAGGGTGCGTGCTCGAGATCATCGGCAGCGAGGAGACCTACGGGTACGCCATCACACGCCAGTTGAACGGGCTCGGCTTCGGTGACGTCGTGGAGGGGACGGTGTACACCATCCTGCTGCGGCTGGAGCGGAACAAGCTCGTCGAGGTGACCAAGCGGCCGTCCGGAGTGGGTCCACCGCGCAAGTTCTACGCACTCAACGACGCCGGACGCGAGGAACTCGCGAAGTTCTGGGCGAAGTGGCAGTACGTCTCATCACGCATCGACAGACTCAGGGAGGGCGGCAGATGAACTTCTGGGAGACCATCACCGGCAGCGATATCACCAGGGACTGGAAGGCGTTCGAAGCCAGGGCCGCGGTCCTGCCGGACGAACACCGGGTGGCGTGGGAACAGATCAAGGTCTGCCTCCTGCCCCACGGGGACTTCACCGGCCGCAACCTGCTGCCGATCCTCGACGCGGCCCTGGGGCTGCTCGAAGAGACGGCGGCGGACGGGCAGAGCGTCCGCGAGGTGCTCGGCGACGACATCCCGGGCTTCTGCGCGGCGCTGGCCGGCGGGGAAGGGGCGCGGACCTACCGCGACCGGTGGCGCGAGCAGTTGAACCGGAACGTGGCTCGGAAACTGAACCGGCTGGGAGGCTGACGTGGGTATCCAGGACATCATCGAGGGCAAGAAGCAGTGGCGGGCGCACCTGGCCCGGGTCAGGGCGCTGCCGCGGGACTACCGGATCGTCTACGGGGAGATGCAGAAGTACCTGTTCAAGGTCGGACCGGTCGACCTGCTCGACGGGCCGCTGCTGCCGGGGATCGTCGACTTCTTCGAGGAGGGCGCCGCGTCGGGCAAGGGGGTCCTGGAACTCATCGGCACGGATGTCGCCGCGTTCTGCGACGACCTGATCAAGGACTCCCGCACCTACGCGGACCTCTACCAGGAATCCCTCGGCGGGCAATCCGGCACGGCCGCAAAGTAGCACCCCTCACCCATGCCGGCGGGCGTGGTCCTCCCGCCCGGCTTGCTGCTCCGCTGCTCGCTTTTGCATCTCTTCGAGCGTGGCCTGCCAGCGCCGGTTGACGTCAGCCGGCCGCTGGTGACCGCACTCGACGAGGTTGCCCTCGCGGTCGGTGACTTCCGCGTAGCAGTCGCCGTTCTCGATCCAGACCGCCATGTTTTCGATCCCCGCCGACCGGTCCTCGTCATCCACCCAATAAGTCACGGAGAAAGCCAACTCGTCGCCGTGGTAGTCGGATCGGACCCGGAACGTCTCGTCGGGTTTGAGCCAGCGATCCTCACCAAGCGGCTCGAGCCACATCGTGAGCCAGCCTTTGGAATCGTTGCGAACATCCATGACGGCCATGTCCGCACCCTAGCCGTGTGCGGTGGGCGTGCGGGCAGTGGTGTCAGGCAGCCACTGCTTGGAGCGCTGCCGGGACGTCGTCAGCAAGTTCTTTGGCGCCTTCCACGCTGATGTGTCAGCACAGCACCACGCGCCTGTTGAGACAAGAACCCGGCTGCACCGCCGACGCCTACTGCCTGGCGCACGCCAGGACTCAGCAGGACAGCGGCTGACCGCAGCCGTCCCCCACTGGTCACACCTCACTGGTCACACCTCGGGCGTTCCGTCGGCTCGCACCCTCGCCAGGACCTGGTCGGCCAGCCCCTGCGGGGTCAGCTCGCCGTCCAGGAACACCGTGTCGCCGGGCAGGGTATCGGCCGCCGCCATGCACGCCTCGATCTTGCCCTTGCACCAGCGCCGGACCTTCTCGTCCTGCTCCGGATTGTCCGGCGTGACGCTGCGACCATCGATCCGCTGTTCCAGCTTCTCTCGGGAGACCTTGAGGAAGAAGTGGTGGACGCGGATGCCCTCATCCTTCAACGCGCCGAAGATCTCACCGGCGTAACCCGGATCGGCCAGGGTCATGGGGACCAGGACCGGGCGGCGATATTCCTCGACCAGTCCCACCGCCAGGTCGGCGACCTGCCGTCGCCACAGCCGAAGGTCCTGGAAGTCGCCGGTCGGCACCTCCACGATCTCCCGCAGCACATAGCCCACCGTCTCCGGGTCATAGACCAGCGCCTCGGGCCAACGCGGACGCAACTCCTCCACCAGCGTGGTCTTCCCGCTGCCGAACGCACCGTTCACCCAGACGATCAACGTGATCCTCCCCGCCCCGTTGCCATGCCCTGCGTCGGGCCCAGCATGTCGGATCAGCATGCCGCGCGGTCGGGCCGGGTCAAATTCCACTGCCGGATCAGGCCCGAAAGATCGCGCCTGGTCCGCCGAGCGAGGCGGGAGCTGCTGCCGGCCCCGTGGCGGGTCAACTCCCCTTGTGCTGCTGCTCCGCCTGTTCGCGAAGGGCGTGGATGAGCGTCGTGATGTGGGGTCGGTCGCTGCGGCTGAGTGCGGCGGCGCCGATGTGCCGGACCGGTACCGGCGACGTGATCGGGACGGTGCTCAGGCCGGGGATCTCGGGGGTGAGCGCGATCGAGGGGATCAGGGAGATGCCGATGCCCGCGGCGACGAGCGAGCGGGCGAAGAAGTAGTCGGTGGTGGTGCCGCGCACTTGCGGGTCGAAGCCGGCGCGTTCGGCGTAGCGGCGCAGGTATGCCTCGGTCTTCAGGCAGCCCAGTACCCAGGGTTCGGCTGCCAGTTCGGCGAGGTCGAGCGTGTCGCGGCCGGCGAGGCGGTGTCCTTGCGGCAGGACGGCGTGCAGGGGGTCTTGCAGGAGCGGCGTCCACTCCAGGCTGGAGGTGCGGCCCGGCCCCACGGGGAGCGGGCCGTCGAAGTGGTAGGCGAGGGCCAGGTCCACGGCGCCCTGGCGGACCAGCGGCAGGGTGTCCTCGGGTTCACCCTCCCTGATGTGGAGCACGGTGTGCGGATGGGCCGCCATGAGCCGGGGCACAGCGGCGGGCAGCAGGAGCCTGCCGCCGCTGGTGAAGGTGGCGAGGGTGAGTTGGGTGCGGCCGGTGCTCAGTTGGGCGACCTGTTGTTGTGCGTGTTCGAGTTCGGCGGCGACGGATTCGGCGGCGCCGACCATGACGTGTCCGGCCGGAGTGAGGGTGGCGCCGCGGGTGCTGCGGGCGACGACCGGGGTGCCGAGGCTGCGCTCCAGGGCGGCCACCTGCTGGGAGACGGCCGAGGGAGTGAGGCGCAGAGCTGTGGCCGCCCGGTTGAAGCTGCCGTGCTCCGCCACCGCCCGCAGGACGCGCAGCCGCTGCACATCGATCAACAGTTTTCCTTAATACGTGGCCAGCAAGTCAGTACTTCTGCTGGTGACGATAGGGCTCCAGGATGGGCGCATGCAAAGGATCTGCGTCATCGGCGGAAGCCGATACTTCGGAAAGCTCCTGGTCAAGCGCCTGCAGTCCGCGGGCCACCGGGTCACTGTGCTCAACCGCGGTTCCGTCGCGCCGCCCGCCGGTGTCGAGCACCTCGTGGTCGACCGGAACGACGAGGCGGCCCTGACGGCCGCGCTGGGCTCGCGTGCTTTCGACGTCGTGGTGGACCAGGTCTGCTACACCCCGGTGCAGGCCGCTGTCGCCGCCCGCGTCTTTGCCGGCCGCACCCGGCGCTACGTCATGACCTCCACGATCGAGGTCTATGACCCTGCGAGCGCCGCGCTGCCGGCGGTACCTCCCGACACACCGGTGCCCGAGGAGGTCGTGGATCCGGCCGCCTGGCGGGTGACCCTGGATCTTCCCTGGCACGACGAGGCGTACCTGGAGGCGCATTACGCCGAGGGCAAGCGCCAGGCGGAGGCCGTCCTGGCCCGCGCCGCCGGTTTCGGGTTCGCCGGTGTGCGCAGCGCCCACGTACTCGGCGGCGGCGCCCGGGAGTTCACCGGCCGGCTGGCGCACTACGCCGGGCGCATCACCCGGGGCGAAGAGGTCACGGTGCACGCCGACGCGCTGCCCACGGTTTTCATCCACTACCAGGAGCTGGCCGACCTGCTGCTGTGGGCGACCACAGCCGACTTCACCGGCCCGGTCAACGCCTGCTCCGACGGCCCGCTCGACGTACACGACCTCGCCGCGATCATCGCCGCACAGGCCGGCCGGGAGCCTCTCTGCCGGATTGTCCCGGCAGGCTCGCAGGCCTCGCCGTTCTCCATCGACCGCCACTACGCCATGAGCAACGCGCGCGCGAAGAAGCTGGGCTTCTCCTTCTCCCGCACCACCGACTGGCTGCCCGCAGCGGTGGCCGAAGCCCTGGCCGCCGAGCCGTCACCCACCGTCTGAGGAGCACAGCCGCCGTGCAGTACCGCCCTCTTGGTCACACCACCGTCAGCGCCATCGGCCTGGGCGCCATGGCACTGTCCATCGAGCGCCGCCCGGATCGGACGCGGGCCATCGGCACCATCCACGCCGCCCTCGACGCCGGTGTCACCCTCATCGACACCGCCGACAGCTACCACTGGCACCCCGGCGAGGTCGGCCACAACGAGCTGCTGATCGCCCGCGCCCTGGCGTGCTACGGCGGTGACACCTCCAACGTCCTGGTGGCCACCAAGGGCGGCCGCGGCCGCCCCGGCGACGGCAGTTGGACCGTGACCGCTACCCCCGCGCACCTCAAGCAGGCTGCCGAGGCCTCCGCCACGCGCCTGGGTGTCGAGGCGATCGGCCTGTACCAGCTGCACAAGCCGGACCCGGCCGTGCCCTGGGCGGAGTCCGTCGGCGCGCTGCACGACCTGCTCGAGGCCGGCACGATCCGCGCCGCGGGTATCTCCAACGTCACCACCGCCCAGATCCGCCAGGCGCACCAGATCCTCGGCGACCAACTCGTCTCCGTACAGAATCAGTACTCCCCCGCCGTCCGCGCCGGCGAGCCCGAGCTGCGGCTGAGCACCCAGCTGGGGCTGGCCTTTCTGCCCTGGAGCCCGCTCGGCGGCATCTCCCGCAGCTCCCTGGACGGCCCTTCCGGCGCCACCTGCGCCGGGACCGCCTTTCACCGCATCGCAGCCGCGCGCGGTGTCAGCCCGCAGCAGATCGCCCTGGCCTGGCTGCTCGCCCGCTCCCCGGCCGTGATCCCGGTACCGGGAGCCGGCCGCCCGTCCTCCATCACCGACTCGGCCAGGGCCGCCGAAATCGCTCTGAGCCCGCAGGAATTCGCGCAGCTCGAGGACACTCAGCTTGAGCACACGCTGCCGGGCTGAGGTGGTGCGCGGGGAAGCTCTGGTGCCTCGCCGGCTGCGGCAGCACGGGCCCATGCTCATCGTCATCGGCGGGCTGCCCGGCACCGGCAAGACCACATTGGCGCGCCTCTGGCCGTGCCCGGCGGATCTGGGCGGTGGTGACGTTGGAGGCCGAGCGTGGGCACCAAGGCAGGCGTCCCTGCCATAGAGGTCGAAGTGATCTGCTCGGATCCGGCCGAGCACCGGCACCGCGTGTCCTCACGTGCGGGCGACATCTCTGACCTGCCGCTGCCCGACTGGCAGCAGGGCCTCAACCGCGACTACGTGCCCTGGGACCGGGGACACCTCGTCGTCGACACCGCGGGACAAGGTCCGGAAGGTTCCCTCGTCTCGCTCCTGCGTCGCCTCGACCCCCTCATGCCCATCCGCCCGACGTCGGTGCCGGTCAGGCGAGTGGGTCCGGGTCGAGTCAGGTCAGGTCAGGGACAGCGCCGCAGTGATCGTCTTGCCGCCCGGCTCCACCTCGACGTTCAGGCGCGAGCACAGGCGCTCGATGACCATCCAGCCGTGGCCGCCCGGCCGGCCGCGAACGGCCTGCTGGCGCCGCGGCACCTGGGCGCTGGCGTCGCTGACCCGCAGCTCGAGCTCGTCACTGTCCAGGCGGGCGCTGAAGCGTGTCACGCCGCCCGCGTGCAGCAGGGCGTTGGCTGTCAGCTCACTGACCACGAGCAGCGCGTCGTCACGCAGACGCCGGGCCCGGGGCAGTGGCAGAGAGCTGCACACCTCCGTCAGTACCTCGCGGACCGCGGAACGCGCATCGGCACAACTGATGTCCCCTGCTTCCACTGCCTTAACTGCTTCCATTGTTCCCACTGCTCCGGCACCGCTCATAGCAGCATTGGTCCTCTCCCCGTCCATGTCCCATCACCGCTCCCGTAATCGTCGGTATCCCTCCGTCTGCCCGACACTGTCCACCCCACACCCCTCCCCCGGGCCACCTTGGGCCACCCGGCCGTCCCGCCCGGGCTCGGGGCACGCTTCCCCGGGGATCATCGCAATCCGGCTGCCCTGTGTCACAGCCGATGCCTACCCCCGGCGGGTCCGGCAGTGGATCTGCTGGTCACGCGGGTTGGGACATGTGGCAGGCTCACGGGATGGACCCCGACAGACAGAGCATCGATGTCACCCGGCAGGACCGGGTGAGCGTCGTTTCCTTCCGCAACGAGCTCGACCTCGAAGACACCACCGAGGCAACGCTCGCGCTGTCCCGAGCCCTTACGGACACGGCCACCGCCGGGACGCTACTGGACCTGACCGGCCTGACCTTCGCCGACAGCACCCAGCTCAATGTGATCCTGCGCGCCCACGCCGAACACCAGGAAGCACAACGCCCCTTCGTCCTGGCCGGCCCCTACCACCCCGGCATCGCACGGCTCTTCGAGATCACCGGTGTCACCGAGGTCCTGGACCTGGCCGGCACACGCGAGGACGGTCTGCGGCGCATCCGGACACTCCTTGACACCACCAGGACTGCCGCGCCGGACGAAACCGGACACTGACCAGGGCACGGCCCGCGCGAGCACGGAAGTGCAGCTTTCCCACTGCAATGACCCGCGGGGCCGATACCCCGCGCCTGTCCGGCACAGCATCCGATACGCCCGGCTCGCGGCGCCATCGACCACACACGAACAGGGGTGGGCCCGGCCATCTCAGGCC